>JAEZAA010000288.1 GCA_023430625.1 Pseudomonadota bacterium | reverse complement strand
GGTCAGTCGGGTGCTGACGGATGACCTGTCGCCACCCGCAGTCGAACAGGCCCTGAAGCTGGCCGAAGAGTCCCAGCAGCCACATCTGCTGACGGGCTCACTGGTACAGGCCATTGGTGCGATCAAGCAGTACGGGCAGTATTATCCCGCCGTGCCCATGTTGGCGAAGATGCTGGGTGTCCTGGCGTTAATCCTGCTAGTCTGGGGCCGCTGCCGGCCGGCACGATCACAACTGGGAGGCCAAACACTGAACGCACAGCCACGTTAGGCTGTGCGTTTCACCTCAGCGTTTCTCAAGCCGGGTTTAGGAGATTTCGCCAACAGGCGCTTGCGACGGCTGTTCCCGACCCGCCGTCTGGCACAACTGCTGGAACTGCTCCTGCTGCACGACCAGGGGAACCGACGCACTGGTGCCCTGTGCCGCACCGGGAACTTCCACATCGATGCCCAGGTCTATCCAGCCAGCCGTGGCAGGCTGCTGACTGTTACCGGTCAAGGCCAGCCGATAGCGGGGGCTGGCATTAGTGCACACCAGATTCTGGATCTGCTGCCCGCCCTGATAATTGGCGTTCAGGTGCTGAATCAACTGCATGGCATCAAGCCCCTTGGCCTGATCCACGGAATCCTGGGCCTGGGACGCGGCTGCGACCAGACCTTGCAGATTAGCCACCGTCTCAGGATTAACAGCCTCGCTGGCAGCATCCTTGGCGGCCATGGTTGCGCTCGCCGTACCGACCACCGCATGGACCAGGGTGTTGGCCAGGAAATTATTGGTCTGGTTATAAATCGCCAACACCGGCATCGCCACATCGAGCACGCCTTCTACAACGCGGCGCCCCAGCGAGGCTTTTTCTTCGGCGGGAGCGGTGGGCTGGAGCGTGAGACGCATATTACCCGCATTCTCGGAACCGGCCGGGGCCGAGGTGGTAACCTGCAACGCTGAATTCGCCGCCACCTGCCCACCCGTGCTGACGGGATGACTGGCGCATGCGGAGATGGACAGGACAATAATGCTCAGGGCTATATATTTGAAGTTATATTTCATCGATTCACTATTTAGAAATTAAGCAGGCCCAATTAGGTTTCAATACAAATAACGGCCAAACCATATTGCGCTGCCAGAATTTAAAATACGGATAAAACAAAACTCCGCCCGTTCATCCAGTCCATTGCGCTGTCTTTTACATCTCCTCAATTTCTTCACATTTATTCTTACAGCCAAAAGACCCCATGGCAATTGAACTTGCTTAATACTAAGAAAGCTTAATTTGTAACGTTATTTTGTTTTGTAAGTTTATTTATACAGGTATGCGCAAATGCCAGCTCATGCAGACGGATCAGCGCCTTGTTGCGCCGTTTGCAGCACTGGTGTGGTCGGGCGTGATGGATTAAAGCGGTGAGGCGGGGATCACTCGTCCCGGCGTAATTCGTCGGGAATGACAAATTCGCCCAGTTTACCCGGACGCTGCCCCTGCCCTTTGCGGAACTGGCGCAACTGGAACACATAGGCCAGCACTTGGGCAACGGCCATATAGAGACCGGCAGGCACTTCCTCACCGATATCGGTGCTGTGGTAAATGGCCCGTGCCAGCGCGGGTGAGCTCAAGATCTCTACTTTATGGGCCTGGGCGATCTCGCGGATCTTCAGAGCCGTCTGGTCGGTACCGCTGGCCACCACCACCGGCGCGGCCATGGTTTTGCCGTCATATTTGAGCGCGACCGCGTAGTGGGTCGGGTTGGTAATGATGACATCGGCCTGGGGCACGTCCTGCATCATCCGGCGGAAGGCCATCTCACGCTGCAACTGACGAATCCGGCCTTTGACCTCGGGCTTGCCCTCAGTGTCCTTGTATTCGTCCTTGACCTGCTGCTTGGTCATTCGCATGTTCTTGGCATGATCGAAAATCTGGAAGGGCACATCCACCGCCGCAATCAGGATCATCGCCGACGACATCAACAGGAAGGCCCAGGCCACGGTTTCCGTGGAGTGCTGCATGGCGCGCTCAATGGGTTCCTGTCCCATCTTTAGCAGGTCCGGCGTCCAGGCCTTGAGGACCAGCACGGATATGGTCGCCACCACCAACACCTTGGCAATGGCCTTAACCAGCTCCACCAGGGATTTCATGGAGAACATCCGCTTGAGGCCCTGCAGCGGATTCATGCGGCTGAACTTGGGCATGGCGGCCTTGCCGGAAAACAGCCAGCCGCCAAGACCGATGGGACCCACGACCGCAGCAATCAACATGATCGCCATGAAAGGTCCCAGCGCCATACCCGCGTCCGCAGTCGCCCGCGCCAGATAGATGATCATCTGCTTGGAATCGAAAATCGCTTCGCGAGGCAGCTGAAAGCTGGCTTTCATGATGCCTTCCAGGGACTGAGCAATCATGTTGCCGAAAATCAGCAGCCCCGCCGCCCCGCCCATGAGCACAGCCATGGTGGCCAGTTCCTTGGAACGCGGCAGCTGGCCCTCCTCCCTGGCCTTCTCAAGCCTTCGGGGGGTGGCCTCTTCGGTTTTATCCTGACTACTGTCGTTGTCTTCGGCCACGGCCTAGACTCCTCGGTTGCGGTGGATGCCAGGTCTCTGGCTCAGGGCGAGCCAATGACACCCTTGAGCAAGGCGAACATTTCTTCCGTCAGTTGCTGGAACTGCGGCAGGAACCCGGAAAAGCTGACCCAGACGATGAACAGACCAAACACCAAGGTGAAAGGAAAGCCCAGGCTGAAGATGTTCATCTGGGGCGCGGCCCGGGTCATGACACCGAATGCCAGGTTCACCACCAGCAAGGCAGTCACCGCCGGCAGCGCGATCATCAAGGCGCCGACGAACATCCAGGTCAACATGGAGAACAGTTGAGCCAAGGCCTCCGGCGCAAAGGCTTGGTAGCCAATGGGGATGGTGCGGAAGCTTTCCACCAGGACCTCGATCATCACCAGATGCCCATTCATGGCCAGAAACAGCAAAGTCACCAGCATCAGGTAGAACTGCGACAGCACGGCCACCGACACGCCGTTGGTGGGATCCATCATGGAGGCGAAACCGAGGCCCATCTGCATGGCGATGATTTGCCCCGCGACCACGAACAGCTGGAACAGGACCATGACCATGAAGCCCATGCCAGTGCCGATCAGCACCTGGTACAGGATGACTTCGACCGAAGGCCAGGTCAGCGCGTCGATGGCCGGAGTCGGCCCGAGATTCGGCACCACCACCATCGTCAGCAGCAGCGCAATGCCCAGACGCACCCGCACCGGTACGATCTGGGTACCGAAGATGGGCACCACCATCAGGAAACTGGCGATGCGAAACAGCGGCCACAGGTGACGACCCACCCAACTGCTGATTTCTAGACTGGTCCACTCGGGCATGGCAACGGCTCAGAGGGTGATCGGACTAACCGATCAACCCCGGTATGTCCATGAACAGACGGTTGGTGTAGTCCATCAGCCGCTGCAGCATCCAGGGACCAGCGAACACCACCATCAGCAGGGTCACGATCAGACGTGGCAGAAAGCTCAGGGTCTGCTCGTTGATCTGTGTCGCCGCCTGAAACACGCTGACAATCAGGCCGACCAGCAGGCTCGGCAGAATGATGACGCAAACGATGAGAACGATCAGAAACAGCGCATCGCGGAAGATATCGACAGCAATTTCAGGGGTCATGAGATTTCCTCCAGCCCGGTCGCGCCTTCAGGCGCAACCGGCGCTACATGCCAAAGCTGGCCGCCAGGGTGCCGATGATCAGAGCCCAGCCATCCACCAACACGAACAGCATAATCTTGAACGGCAGGGAAATGATGATGGGCGACAGCATCATCATCCCCATGGCCATCAGGACACTGGCCACCACCAGGTCGATGATGAGAAAGGGGATGAACAGCAGAAAGCCGATCTGGAACGCAGTCTTCAGCTCACTGGTCACAAACGCGGGCATCAGCACGGTAAAGGGCACCTGCTCGGGCGAGTCATAACGCTGATCACCCGCCAACCGCACGAACAGGCCCAGGTCGTCCTCGCGGGTCTGTGCCAGCATGAATTCCCGTACCGGCCCACTCGCCCGCTCCACCGCTTCCAGCGGGCCGATCTGCTCCGCCAGGTACGGCTGCAGGGCTTGCTCGTTCACCTGGTTGAACACCGGTGCCATGATGAAGAAGGTGAGAAACAGCGCGATGCCGATCAGGATCTGGTTTGAGGGTGCCTGCTGCAAACCGATGGCCTGACGCAGGATCGAGAACACGATGATGATGCGGGTGAAACAGGTGGCCATCATCAGGAACGCCGGGATGAAGGTTAGTGCCGTCATCAACCCGAGAATCTGGAGGGTGACGGAATATTCTTCCGTGCCATCCGGATTGGTGGTCACCTGAAACGCCGGAATCCCGGGCGGGTCGGCCCAGGCGCCCTGGCTCCAGCCCAGACCGGCAAGCAACAGCAGAAACAGCGGCATCAAGCGCTTTACAGTCATTGGGGGTTTCCCTTGCTCAAAATGGCTTGTAAACGTTGAGCAAAATCCGTCGTGCCCGGCTTGTCGGGAATGACCACCGGTTCCTTGAACGCGTGCAGCGTGTTGATCTGCTGCGGTGTCACCCCCAGCAACAGCTGCTGCTCCCCGACTTCCACCAGCACCACCCGCTCCCGCGCGCCCACCGGCAGGGTCGCCAAAACCTTGATCTGCCGGTTATTGAGGGCGCTGAGGCCGGTAAAGCGCTTGATGAGCCAGGCCGTGGCAAAAATCAGGACCACCACCGCCACCAGCGCCAGCATGACACTGAACAGGGAGCCGCTACCCACGGCATTTTGGCCGGAGCCGAGCGTCCCGGTTGCCGGACCACGGGTGATGATGATGGATTCTTGCTGCCCCGGCTTGGCCGATGCGGCCGGCTTGGCGCTCGGTTCCCGCTGCGGTGCAGCCTCATCGGATGACGACCGTGCGGATTCCGCAGCCGGTTCTTGTGTGGCAGGCGCGGTCGACTCAACTGCCTGGTCGCCTTGCTCTGGCGCCTCGACCGGGCTTTCCACCGCCGTCTGCTTCTGTATCTCGGGCGCCACTTCCGCCAGAGCGCCATACGGCGCCAGCATCAGCGTCAGTCCGAGGACCCAGGCCGGTGCAAACCCTGGCACGCGTCGGAAAACCTCAATCATCAGCGCAGCTTCTTGATACGTTCGGAAGGACTCACCACATCCGTCAGACGGATGCCGAATTTCTCGTTGACCATCACCACCTCGCCGTGGGCGATGAGTGTGCCATTGACCAACACGTCCAGCGGTTCGCCCGCCAGCCGGTCCAATTCGATCACGGAGCCCTGGTTCAGTTGCAGCAGGTTGCGGATGGCAATCTGGGTAGCGCCGACCTCCATGGAAATGGTGACCGGAATGTCCAGAATCACATCCAGATCCGGTGGCACGGTCGCCGCCGGATTTTCGTCCTCATCGAAGGTTTCCAAAGGCGCTGTTCTAACCTTGGCTTGCTGCTGCATAGGTGCTTTTTTCTCGGGTGTACTGTTCTGCTTCTCGGCGGCTTCCGCCTCCGCCAGCGCTGCGGCCCATTCGTCGTCGACGCTGCCGGTATCCTGCTCCTGCAGGGCAGCCGCCCACTCATCCGCCAACGGATCGCCGCCGGCATTATTATCGGCTCCGGTGCTCATTTCGTCTTCTGGACGTTCGTTCTCAGCCATTCTGACTCCTTACCCGAGGAAGTTCCGGGTCGCTTTACGCGCTCGACTATTTTTAGTGCCAGATTACCGTTACTGGAACCCAGCTTGGTTCGATAAATGGGAATACCATTGGCCTTGAGCGTCACCGTGTCCGGCAGCTCCACCGGAATCACGTCGCCCGGCTTGAACTTGGCCACCTCGCGCAGGGAAATCTTGCGCTCGACCACGGTGGCATTGATGGGCACGGTGGCGTCCATGATGTCCTGCTGCATGGCGTTGATCCAACGCTCATCCACGTCGTCCACGTCGCTCTGCACACCGGCGTCCAGAACCTCCCGGATGGGCTCGATCATTGAATATGGCAAGGCGAAATGGAGATCACCGCCACCGCCGTCCAGTTCGATGTGGAAGGTGCTCACCACCACCACTTCGCTGGGGCTGACGATATTGGCCATGGCTGGATTGACTTCCGAGTTGATGTACTCGAAGTCGACTTTCATGATGGCGTTCCAGGCTTCCTTCATATCCAGGAAGACCTGCTCCAGCACCATCTGCACGATACGGATTTCCGTCGGCGTGAACTCGCGCCCTTCGATCTTGGCGTGGCGACCGTCACCGCCGAAGAAGTTGTCCACCAGCTTGAAGACCAGCTTGGCATCCAGAATGAACAAGCTGGTGCCGCGCAGCGGGCGCAGCTTCACCAGGTTCAAACTGGTCGGGACATACAGGGTGTGAATGTATTCACCGAACTTGAGGATCTGAATCCCGCCCGAGGCGACGTCCGCATTGCGCCGCAGCAGATTGAACAGGCTGATGCGGGTGTAACGGGCAAAACGCTCATTGATCATTTCCAGGGTCGGCATGCGCCCCCGGACGATCCGGTCCTGACTGGTCAGGTCGTAGGTTCTGACCCCGGAATAATCGGCATCGTCATCGGTATCGATGTCGCCGTCGTCGACGCCGTGAAGGAGCGCGTCAATTTCGTCTTGGGATAATAAGTCCTGCATGACCGACCTACTGCATGACGAAGTTAGTAAACAGCACCTGCTCGATGGCCGTGCCCGGTGCTTCTTTTTCCAGCATCTGATTGATCAGTGCCTTTGCCTTTTCGCGCAGGGCTTCACGCCCCTCATCCGTCTGCAGGCTGTCGAAGGGCTGATCGCCAAACAGCAGGTTGAGCTGGTGCCTGAGCAGGGGCAGATGCAGCTCGATCAACTCGGCCGCCTTCGGCTGGCGCGTCAACGCCGTGACAAATACCTGCATGTAACGCTGCCGCTCCAGATAGCTGTAGGTCACTATGAATGCGGGCGGCAGCTCAACATACAGGGCCCGCTGCGGCAACTGAGGGCCGGCAGGAGCGGTCGTCTCGACCGGCGCCGGACTGTCAGTGCCCGACATTAAAAACCAGGTCACGCCCACCGACAGCAGGATTGCCACCAGGACAACACCCACAATCAGCATGACCATGGTTTTTTTGCTGTTTGCCCCAGCACCTGTCTGTGCTTCACTCGCCATGTCAAATATCCGTCACCAAAAACCTTCTATGTCATTAGCAGCAAACCGCGTGCCACAGTCCAGAAGGCTTTTTCGATTTAATAAGAAGGTCTGATTTAACAACGGATTAGCAGGAAACAGCCGCACCGGAATTGTTTACCAGTGTAGCTCAGATGCGCGGGTGTGCTGAGAAAAGACAGGAAAAATCAGCGCCTGGAAAGGCAGGCGCTGGCGGTGACGAATATCCGGCGGGGACTAAACGTAGGTGTTGACCAGGCCCAGGGATTCCACGCGGGTCTCGACCACCTCGTCGGGAGGCAGCCCCTCTTCGCCATGGTTGCCGGAGGAGGTTCCCGACGAACCGCCGGCTTGTGCCTGCTGGTCGCGCGCCTGCTGCTGACCGGACTGGGTGGACACATCGAACTGGGCCAGTCCCAGGCCATTGCCGGCCAGGGCCTCCCGCAAGCGGTGGACGTTCTGTTCCAGCGCTTCCCGTACACCTGCGTTCTGGGCCTGGATCTGGACCGTGGCCTGATCCTGCTGCATCTGGATCTTGACGTCGATCGGCCCCAGATCCGCCGGATTCAAATGGATTTCGGCACTGCGCAGGCCCTGGCTGGTCAGCCAGGCCACCTTGTTCATGGCATGTTCGCCCCACTTGGGATCCTGAACCGGGACCTGCACGCTGGTGGCATACTGCCCCAGTGGTGCCGGCTCGCGAACCTGGGTCGAAGAAGACGTGGTCAATGCCCCCAATGTGGTTCGAAAGCTTTCAAGCCCCTCGCCCTGCGTGGCAGGCGACAGCTTGCCGTCCGTTGCCTTGCCCGCAAGTGCCGTTAGCTGCTCCAGGGTTTTCAGCTTAGTCATGGTTTCCGCCTCGCCGTCCAGTTCCAGCCCGGCCAGATCAAGCCCTTCTCCCTCGAGCCCGGCTTCCGCTCCGGCCGTCAAACCCTGCATCGGGTTGCCGGTTGACGCCATTCCCTTGCCCGTGCCCAGAGCAACTTCCTCCAGCACATCGGACACCGCTGCCTGACCATAGAGCGGCATGCCATCCGCTTCGGGCGGCAAAGTTGTTCCGTCCTCGGCCACCGCCTTGCCGTCCCCGCTCCTTTCCGATGCCTTTGCCGGCTTTGTCTTGGCGCCGGAGGCCTCGGACGCTGATGGCTCCGAGCGCTCGTTGCGCCGGCTGTCGGTCTTACGCTCCTGGGCTCGATTCGATTGGGCCGGCTCAGGTGCCTTGGATATCCGCTCCACCGCCGGTTTCTGGGGCTGCGCGCGCGCGCTCAGGTCCGTGGGCTTAGGCGTTGCCGGGACTTTCATCTGTTGGGAGAAAACCTGGGAGAATGGCTCGGGTGCGCCGGCACCAGCCCCGGTTGCGGGAGCCTTGCGAACGGAGGCGGAGCGGTCGAGTCCCGCCGAGGTGTTGAGATCCAAGAAAGGTAATTGTGGGTTCATGGCCACGCAGTAGCTCCTGACAGCGTCTTCAAAAGCGGCAATCCAGACTGTTCAGGAGTTATTAGCAGGTTTCGGACCAACTTTTTTCGGAGCAACTTTATCAGGTTGCAGGCTGGCGGGTTTCAAGCCGTCTTTCAAAGACGGCCGCCCGCTTGCGCGGCAAACCAGCACGTCAGGTCAAGGGCGTCAGCAGCTCCCGCACGATTTGGTATTCTGCGTCCAGCTCCTCCAGCAGTGCCCCTCCCCGACCCAGTTCGCCGGTGCCATCCATGAGTTCGCCCTGCCGGCAGAGATCCGCCAGGCGATCTAGGCCCAGGTTGATACAGCTACCCTTCAAGGTATGGCAGGCACGGCTGAACTCCCGCGCCTGGACATTCTGAAACGCTTCCCGGATGGCGGCCAGGCGCTGCAGCGAATCCCTGAGAAACGTCTCGATCAACAGCGGAAAGTCTTCTTCCATCACATCCCGCAGTTCAGTCAGCATGTCTTCGTCAATATGCTGTAACCCATCGCCCATGAAACCGCTCCAGATTAGGCTCATTGTTCATCTCTGTTCGCATGCAACGGCAGTTACTCAGGTCCGTTGCCACACAAATTCGGCCACCACGACATTGCCGGCACCTTGGAATTCCAGCCGGCGACACATGGACCGTAGCAAGGGAATGCCCCGACCACTGTACTGATCCAGCGGCGGCAGGTCGCGGCACAGGGCCTCGTGATCAAATCCCGGCCCCGTATCCTCGACTCGGACACAAAGCACACCGCCCCGCCCTTCCGGCACATGGCTGATCTGAAAATCGATCCAGGCCTGTCCCAGATTGTTCAGGCGGCGCTCTCTCTCCGCATAATACTGTACAAAACCTTCCGGGCTTTGCTTCAGGCTCGACTCAAGCCCGAGAATCCCATGCTCCAGCGCATTGGCATAAAGCTCCGCCAGCAGGGTATAGATTTGTCCGCTCAACGCACGCAGCCCCGGCACCTCCAGGATGACGTGCAGCAACAGGGGAATTGGATTGAAGTCGCGCAGGGTCGCGCCGCTCAGGCGGTAGGATAGCGCCCATTGCTGGGGTCCCGTCAGGGCACTGTTGACCAGCGGCGTGAGTTCAACGCCCAGCTCCTCCTCCGGCATCATGACCACCTCGGCCATGGTGAGATCGTCACTGCGCTCGCTGCTGCCCATGAAGTTGCTGACCGCCTGTCGCACCTCGCTGAACAGGGAGGCCGGCTCCTGGTTCTCAAGGAATACCTGGCGCAGGCGCTCCTCGCCGAACAGCTCGCCGTCGGGATCACGCGCCTCCACGATGCCATCGGACCAGAGAAAGATCCGATCGCCGTCGTCCAGGTCGTACTTGTAGGTCTCAACCCGGAAATTTTGCGATGCCAGCACGCCCAGCGGCAGGTGGTTCGACTGCAAGGTCACCAACTCGCCCCGGCGTAACAGCAGGCAGTCCGGCATGCCGCCCATCCAGATCTCGATGTCGCGCCGGGAGAAGTTGAGATCCACCATGACCGCACAGCAAAAGAAGCCAACCGGCAGGATTTTCTTCAGTTTCTGGTTGATCTCCCGCAACACGTCGGGCATGGAGAAGCCCTTGGCGGTCATGCCGTAGAAGATCTCGGCTAACGGCATGGCACCGATCGCCGCCGGCAGGCCATGGCCGGTGAAGTCCCCTAGCAGCACATGCATGCCGCCCGAAGGCTTCTGGCAGGCCAACAGCACGTCGCCGTTGAACACGGATAACGGCGACAGCAAATGCTGGATATTGCGGGCGTGCAGACACCCCAGATGCGCCACGTTGTCATAAACCCGCTTGGCCACCCGCTGCTCGCGCAGCATGTGCTCGTTGTGGCGCACGATCTGGTCGCGCTGATGCTGGAGTGTCTTGTGCATCACCCGCATGCGGTTGAAGGCCTGGATCTTCGCCTTCAGGATGATCTGGTTATAGGGCTTGGACAGGAAATCGTCACCGCCGGCATCCAGGCACTTCGCCAGGGATTCCGCTTCGGTGAGGGAGGTGAGAAAAATGATGGGAACCAGCTCTTCGCCGGCCAGTTCCTTGATTAAACGCGCCGCTTCGAAGCCATCCATCCGCGGCATCAGGGCATCGAGCAGAACCAGTTGCGGCGATTCCCGCTCAAACAGCTCCACCGCCTCGATGCCATCCGTGGCGGTGATCACCTGATGCCCCTGCTTCCTGACGATACTTTGCAGGATCATGAGGTCAGAGACGTTATCGTCCGCGATCAGGATTTTGAGGGATTCCGTCTCGCCTGCAACTACCATGACTCATCCCTGTTCTGATTGATCCGGATGCCGCGCAAGACCTTGCGACGTAAAACTGGATTGATTGTCTATGAAACAACTGCCATCGACGACCAAGCAACGGCTATTGAATACGAAACAACTGCTCGAAATTGGAAATGGTCAGAATCTTACGGACATCATTGTTGCAGTTCAGGATGCTGATTTCGGCGTTGTCGCCACCGGCGAAATCCCGCAGCAGGAGCAACATGCCCAGGGCCGAGCTGTCGAGATAGGTGGTCTCGCCCATATCGATCCGATAGGCACCGACGCTTCCATCACGGCCTTCGTAGGCATCCCGGAATTCCTGGTGGGAGCTAAAGTCAAACCGCCCCACGATCTTGATCGTCAGCACGTCGCCCGCTTTGCTGGTGGTGATGGACATCGTTCTTCCTCTTTGTAATGCACTTGGGCCCCTGATGGAACCGGCCTCGACGGATCTACTTCCCCCGCGTCCGGTTAGCGGGTGCTCGCATGGCGCCCGATTGCAGCTGCCACCGATAAACCCGTTAATTTACAACGGAATGCAATCTCGGGAAAGTTTGTTAATACAGTATAGACGGATCTGGCGATCAGCGGCGACGCAGGACCGCGGCCTGCATGGCGGCTTCGTCCATCAACCGCTGCTCCCGCTTGTCGGCCTCGCGGGCTTCCTGGTCCCGGCAGCGGTCGATGAAGTCGCTCATGTTCTTGCGCTTCTGGTACAGCTCGCGCCACTTGTCCTGCGCCCGCGCAACCAGATTGGCCACGAATTCGATCTGGCGGCGCTGCTCCTGGATCGCTACGGACAGGCGGCTGATAAAGGCGCTGAGCGTTTGGTACTGGGCGGGCGAAATGCGCCGTCCGGTCTGGGCGCGCAGATTGTTCTGATATTCCTGCTGGAATTGCTGGAGCTGTTCGAGCTTGTCCTGCTCGCTTTTCAGGCGTTGCTGGATCTTGGCCAACTCCTGCTGGGCGGCCTCCTCCTTCTGCTCGGCCATCTGCAGCACGATCTGAAGCCGCTGTGAGCGTTTCTGTGCCATGGCTCAACCCTCACTTCGCACGGCGTGGCTCGGGCGTCGGCGCCTTCGGGCCCGGCTTGAGCAGTTCCTGCAGGCCGCGGGAACAGTCGTCGAACGCCGCCCGCTCCTTCAGCTCCTGGCGCAGGAAATCGCGCATGCGCGGCATCCGCTCGATGGCCAGGTCGGTTTCCGGATCGGCGCCCGGCGTATAGGCGCCGACGCTGATCAGATCCTTGGTCTGCTGGTAACGCGCATACAACTGCTTGAAGCGTTGCGCCGAGCGCATGTGCTCGATGGGCACCACATGGGGCATGACCCGGCTGATCGAGGCTTCCACGTCGATGGCCGGATAATGCCCTTCTTCGGCCAGGCGCCGGGACAGCACGATATGACCGTCGAGAATGGCGCGGGCGGCATCCGCGATGGGATCCTGCTGGTCGTCGCCTTCCGTCAGCACCGTATAGAACGCGGTAATGGAGCCACCTCCCGGCAGGCCATTGCCAGTACGTTCCACCAGGGCCGGCAGCTTGGCGAATACGGACGGCGGATAACCCTTGGTGGCGGGCGGCTCGCCCAATGACAGCGCGATTTCCCGCTGGGCCTGGGCATAGCGGGTCAGAGAATCCATCAGCAACAGGACACTCTTGCCCTGGTCGCGAAAATACTCGGCAATACGGGTGGTGAGCTGGGAGGCGCGCAGGCGCATCAAGGGTGAATCGTCCGCCGGTGATGCCACCACCACGGAGCGGGCCAGACCTTCCGGCCCGAGAATGTCCTCGATGAACTCCTTGACCTCCCGGCCCCGTTCACCGATCAGGCCAACGACGGTAATCTCGGCGGTGGTAAAGCGGGTCATCATGCCCAGCAGCATACTCTTACCCACGCCGGAGCCGGCAAACAGGCCGAGGCGCTGGCCAATACCCACGGTGAGCATGGAGTTGATCGCCCGAATCCCCACGTCCAGCGGTTGCCGGATGGGGGCCCGGTGCAGGGGGTTGATGATCTGCCCGACCATGCCGAGATGCGTGTCCGCTTGAATCGGGCCCTTGCCATCGAGCGGGTCGCCAGCGCCGTTCAGAACCCGGCCCAGCAGGCCCATCCCCACGGGGATCAGGCCGGCGGCGCCAATGGGCCAGACCCGCGCGCCGGATTGCAGCCCTTCCACCGGATTGAGCGGCATCAGGTAAATCTTGTCTTCGGCAAAACCGACCACTTCCGCCTCGACTGGCTTGGCGCGGGCCACCTCGATCAAGCAGCGCTCGCCGAGCGTCATGGGGCACCCCACCGCTTCCAGCGTCAGCCCCATCACACGCGTCAGGCGGCCGACCACTTCCGGCTTCAGCTCCGCCGGCACCTGGCTGGCATAGCCTTGCAGGCGATCAACGAGGGTCGGTCGGGTCATGGGGCAGCTCCGACGGTGGGAAATCGCCCATGCCCTCATCGGCCGAGGGCTGGACGCCATCATCCGCCGCAACCGGGGCGACAACTCCGGCCGGCGGGACTTCCGGTGTCGGCAGGGGGGCATCCATCAGGTCGCGCTGAAAATTGGTCAGATCTGTCATGACCTCGCCAGCATTCGCGGTTTCTGGTACTGGCTGCACCGCCGTATGGCGCTCCAGCATCTGCCGCACCGCCAGTTGAAAGCGTTTCTCAATGGTATAGTCGATCAGGCTGTAGCGGCTTTCGACCTTACAGCCACCGGGCAGAACCTCTGGCGCCTCCTGAATCACCCAGGGCTCCTGCTGCTGGCTGGCCATCTCCCGCACCAGCGGCGCGTCCTGGGGATTGACCCACAGCCGGATCTGGTCGCTGCCGCGCGGCAATGCCTCCAGGGCTTCGCGCACGACCTGGCGGATCTGCTGGCTGTCCAGGCTCACCTCGCGGCGGATCACGCTACGGGAGACCGCCAACACCAGATTCAGCAGGGCCTGCTCGGCTTCGTCCTGCTGCCGGCGGATAGGCTCCATCAGCTCGGCGGTCACCCCTTCAAGACGCTTCAGTGCGGCATCGATCTCGGCACGCTTGCTGGCTGCGCCCTGCTCCTCACCGGTCGCACGACCTTCGGCGTAGCCAGCTTCCTGGCCCTCCGCGTAGCCGGCTTCCCGGCCCTCGCGAAAGCCTTCCTCACGACCGATCTGAAATCCTTCCTGCTGCCCCTCAAGAAAAGCCGCCTGGCGAATCTCTTCCAACTCTTCGGCGGTGAGCGGCTTGATTTCGATTTCTTCCTCGACCACCTCCTCGGTGACCGCCGCCGGCTCGTCGCCGGCCATATCCATCACCGGCAGCTCCCAGCGCTCGTAAGCCGTGAGCTGTTCGGCCGGAATGCGATCGAGTTTGTGAAAATCTTTAGTCATACACCGCCTGAACCACAAAACGCGCCTGCCGGAATGGCAGGATTACATGAACGGGGCTTAGAGAAGCTCTTCACCCGCGCCGCCCAGGGAAATCTCACCGGCATCCGCCATGCGGCGGGCAATGGTGAGAATATCCTTCTGAGCCGTCTCCACTTCGCTGATCTTGACCGGCCCCTTGGCCGCCAGATCATCCCGCAGCAACTCGGCGGCCCGCTTGGACATATTTTTGAAGATCTTGTCCTTCAGCTCATCATCGGCACCCTTGAGGGCAAGAATGAGCGTATCGGATGAGACTTCGCGCAACAGCGCCTGGATACCGCGGTCGTCGACTTCCTTGAGGTTGTCGAAGACAAACATCAGATCCTCGATCTCGCTGCCGAGATCGCCGTCCAGCTCCTTGATGGACTCCATCAACTGGCCTTCCACCGAGCTGTCCATGAAGTTCATGATGTCGGCGGCACGCTTGACGCCACCGATTTTGCTGGTTTGGGTGGAGGATCCGCCCGATACCTGTTTTTCCAGAATGTTGTTCAGTTCCTGCAGCGCCTGGGGCTGTACCGTGTCCAGCGCCGCCACCCGCATGATCACGTCGAGGCGGACTTTTTCATCGAAGTTGGCCAGCACGCCCGCCGCCTGATCCGGATCCAGGTAGGAAATAACAATGGCCTGAATCTGGGGGTGTTCGAAGCGGATGATGTCGGCCACGGCGCGCGCCTCCATCCATTTCAGGGTGTCCAGGCCGGAGGTATTGCCGCCCATCAGGATGCGGTCCACCAGACCGGCGGCCTTTTCCTCACCCAGGGCCTGTTTGAGCATGTTGCGAATGTAGTCATCGGAGCCGATGCCCAGCCCGGTCTGCTCGCCGACCGCTTCCAGGAAGTCGCGGGTAACCTGCTCCACCTCTTCCTGGCGAATGTTCTGCAGGCGGGACATGGCACTGCCCACCCGCTGGACCTCTTTCGGCCCCATGTGCTTAAGAATCTTGGCGGCGTCGGATTCACCCAGGGACATGAGCAGAATCGCCGCGGCCTCAAGCCGGCTTACTTTACGCGCCACTTTTTTGGCACCCGTTTTTTCGGAAGGGAGCTGATCAGTCATCGGTGTTGATCCACTGTCTTACCACTTGCGCCACGCGGCCCGGTTCATCACCCACCAGCGTCTTCAAGGCGTTCAACTGCCGTTCAAGATTAGTCGAGGCTCCCGGCAATAGGAAATCGCCCAAGTCATCCTCGGCCTCCGCCGGTGACCTACCGCTCAGGGTCGCCTCCGGCATATGGGCCAATCCGGGCAGGCTTTCAGCTTCATCAAGCGCCGGCTTTTTGCTCTCGGCGCCAGCATTGGCCAGGGTTTTCAGCAGCTGCAGCAGGCCCAGGATCAGCACCAGCGCGATCAGGAATCCCAAACCGTACTTCACCGCATTCCAGAACCACTCCTGATGCCACAGGGGAATTTCCTCATACGCCATCCCTTCCGCCTGGGCGAATGGCGTATTGATGACGTTGACGCTGTCGCCACGGGCGGCGGAGTATCCCACCGCGTCGCGCACCAGAATGGTCAGGCGCTGCAACTCTTCGGCGGGCCAGGGCTGATAGCTGACTTCGCCGGTCTTGGGATCGATCCGCTTGATGTCGTCTACCGCCACCGCCACCGTCAGGCGTTGCACCCGTCCCTTCTCATGCTTGGTGTAGCTCACCGTGCGGTCGACTTCGTAATTGCGCGTGCTCTGGCGGCGCATATCGGTGGCGGCGGCAGCCTGTGCCCCGTCACCGGTGGCCTGCTCCGGCACGGTCGCCGCACCAGGCGGCTGATTGGACAGGGCACCGGGCACACCACCGTTCTGGCCGGACACCCGTTGCTCGTTCAGAGTCTGTTCGCTGCGCAGTGCCGCCGCATCCGGGTTGTACAGCTCTTCGGCCTGCTCCACGGAGGTGAAATCCAGATCGGCCGACACCTCGGACCGATAACGTCCCGGCCCCAGGATCGGCTCCAGGATTCCACTGATGCGACCATTCAGGGTTTCTTCGACCTTGCGGGCATATTCAAACTGCTGCATGGCCATCAGGTCTTCGGAGGACTTATGGTTCTGGGACAGCAGACGCCCCCGTTGATCCACCACCGTGACGTCCTTGCGATTCATTTCCGGGACACTGCTGGCCACCAGATTGATGATCGCCTCCACCTGCTCCCGATCCAGCTCACGGGTTCCGAACAGCTCCACGAACACCGATGCCGAGGGCTTGCGATTGTCGCGGACGAATACGGATGCCTTGGGAATCGCCAGATGAACCCGCGCGCTGCGGACATTGCGCAGGCTGGAAATGGTGCGGCCCAGCTCGCCTTCCAGGCCTCGGCGATAACGGGTGGTTTCCATGAACTGGCTGGTTCCCAGCCCGGGGTCCTTGTCCAGCAGCTCAAAGCCCACACCACGGTCTTCGGTCACACCGGCCGCGGCCAGCTTCAGGCGGGCATCGCCCAGCTTGTCGGCCTCAACCAGCAGCACGCCGCTGTTGGGCTCGATCTTGTAGGCGATATCGCTTTGCTGAAGGATCTGCGCCACTTCGGTGGCACTGTAATTATTGATGTTGTTGAGCAGTGGCCGGTAGCTTGGCTCCATCATCCAGAGCGCAACACCCAGCACCATGGCAATGGCGGTGGCCACGCCGATGATCAAGGTCAGCTGGCGCAGGATGGTCAGGCGGTTGAAGCCCAGGATCAGATCGCTGCGCGGTACCTTCGGCTGCTCCTCACCTTCCACGCTGGGCGCGGTTGGGAGCTTCGCTCCGTTCTGTACTTCCGCCGGTACGCTTGCCATAACCTCGTTCCTATTCTCTACCTGAAATCAGCGCTTCACACCGAAAAACTAACGCACTACTCACACAAGAAACCTACCACTCACACAAGACTAGCCTGCTCTCGCGAGGCCAGCCCCTTAAATCGGCATCTTCATGATGTCTTCGTAGGCCTGGATCACCTTGTTGCGGACCTGCGTCATGGCCTGCATGGCCACCGTCGACTTCTGGGCGGCAATCATGACCCGGGTGATATCGACGTTGGGATCGCCCCGCTCGTAGGCCGTCGCCGTTTGTGAAGCCGCCTTTTGCAGATCGTTCACACCGTTGACGGCGCCCTTGAGCATAGCACTGAAGCTGGGAACTTCCTGGGTTTGGGTGGTAGGACGGATTTCCGTCGGGTTCGGAATGTTCTCGACCCGGGCAGGCTTCGCCACTTGCGCGCGCAAATTGCGAATTTCCATCAATACATTATTGATATCGACCCGATTGCTCATGACCTGCTCCTACTGTTTTCACCAATCCAGGATTCCCTCCGTGCAACCGCGCCGGTTTCTTGGCGGGAGCAACATGGGAGAACACCTTGCCAATGTTTAAAGCAGAGACCATGCCAAATACAAATTAACATTCTATTTCAATAGGTTGATACGATTAAGACTGCACATTGGCGCGACAACGCCAATTTTTTGGAGGGGGACTATCCTGCCAAGCCCGACAAAGGCGAAGCTCTGGCTGAATCATGAACGTGGAGAATTCGACCAGTCTGGACGCTGGCCATGGGAGAAGGACGAAAAAAATGGGCTACGGAGACCGAAGCAAGGCGCGCTGTTCCCAGCCTGGCCTCCTGTTCAGGCGCTTGATGTCGGTGGACACCTCCCGCCTGATCTCTGGTAGCCCCTCAGAGACGCTTACGCCGATATCCCTGCCGGCGCCAATTCTTTAACTCGCCTGCGCGAGTGTCTTAACGGCTTAGATCAGCTCCTCGGCGATATCGATGCCGCACTCGCGCATCTTGGCCAACTTGTAGCGCAAGGTCCGCGGGCTGATACCCAGCTTTTCCGCCACTTGCTTGCGGCGGCCACCCTCGCGCTTGAGCGCATCGAGAATGATCTGGAATTCGCGCATGCGCAGATCCTGCCCCAGTGCGCTGTCGTCCTCCGGCAGCTGCCAGTCGCTGTCCACCGCCTCTTCCTGCGATGTCAGCGAATTCTGTGCGGTCAAAGAGCCATGACCTGCCAGCGTCGTATGACCGGCCAGCGGGCTCTGCCCGGCCTCCAGATACAGATCGGCCGCGGTGACCACGCCGTTCTGATGCAGGATCAGGGAGCGTTGGATAACGTTATCCAGTTCCCGCACGTTGCCGGGCCAGGGATGGTTCAGTAGCGCGCGTTCAGCCTGTTCGTCCAGGCGTACGAACGGCACCTTCATCTTATGGGCATGGGTCTGCAACAGGCGGCGCGCCAGGGGTATGATATCGGCGGGCCGCTCGCGCAGCGGCATCCACTGCAGGGGGAACACGCTCAAGCGATAGTACAAGTCCTCGCGAAAGCGTCCTTCCTGCACATAGCTCCGCAGATCCCGGTTAGTGGTGGCGATCACCCGCACATCCAGGGTAATCGGGCGGCGTCCGCCAACCCGCTCCACTTCCCGCTCCTGCAGCACGCGCAAGAGCTTGGCCTGCAGGCCGAGATCCATTTCCGACACTTCATCCAGCAGGATGGTGCCGCCATTGGCCTGCTCGAACTTACCGGGCGCACTGGCATAGGCACCGGTGAACGCGCCTTTTTCATGGCCGAACAGCATGGCTTCCAGCATGTTCTCGGGAATGGCCGCGCAGTTGATGGCCACAAAGGGCTTGTCCTTGCGGTCGGAGTGACGGTGAATGAAGCGCGCCAGCACTTCCTTACCGGTCCCGCTCTCACCGGCGATCAGCACCGTTGAATCGGTCGCCGCCACCCGGCTCGCCAGTTGGAAAATACGTTTGCTGGCCACATCTTCCGCCACTGGCTCATCCTTGGCGCTGCTGGCGCTCATTGGGCCGGACACGCCCTGCGCCGAAAACTTGCGGATGGAATCCAGCAGCACCTGGGGTTCAAATGGCTTGACCAGATAGTCGGCGGCGCCCTTTTGCATGGCGGACACCGCATGGCTGATCAGCCCGAATGCCGTCATCAGCATCATCGGAATGCCGGGAGATTGACGCTTAACCCGCGCCAGCAGTTCGTGGCCGTCCATACCCGGCAGGTTCACGTCGCTGATCACCAGTTCGACGGACTGCTGCTCCAGTACATCCAGTGCCGCTTCCGCCGACTCGACCGCAATGAACTTATAGCCCGCAACTTCCAGCGTGGTGGATAGGGCTTCCCGCAGGTCGGCATCGTCTTCGACGATCAGAATGGACGACTTGCTCATAACATCTCTCCGCGCGATTCGCTTATCTTTCTTGGCATTCGTTGCTGTAACGATTAGCTGTTTTAACTTGTTGGCTAGCAGGACGTCAGCGTCCGGCTCGCGATGGCGCCGCGATCAGGCGGCCACCATGGGATTCGTCGCGGGGATCTTGAACACCGGCAGGGTAATCACCGCGCGGGCTCCCAAGCCCGGTCCGTCGGACAGCAGCTGGAAGTGGCCATGATGCGCCTTCACCACCGCCTGGACGACGGCCAGACCGAGCCCCGTGCCCTGGGGTTTAGTGGTGTAGAAGGCCTCCATGATGCGCGGCTGCTGATCGGGTCCAAAGCCTGCGCCCTGGTCGATGATCTCAATGCGGCAGCTCTCATCGCCCACCTGGTTTACCCGCACGCTGATACCTGCCTCCCCCTTGGACGCCTCAATGCTGTTCTGCACCAGGTTCAGCAGCGCGCCGATCAAGGCTTCTTTGTTGCAAAGGATTTGCAGGTCCTGCTCCGGCACGGACCACTGACATTCCATGTTGCCACGCTGCAGGCTCGGTTCGGCCGCTTGCTGCAGTTGCGTGACCAAATCCGCCAGGGACATTTTCTCCGCCAGGCGGGTTTCGCCCCGGGCAAAGATCAACATGTCCCGCACCTGTTGATCCAGATGCACCAGGCGCGACATCAGTTTTTCCGCACACTTCAGGCGCAGTTGCGGCGCCAGTTCCGGGTGGGACAGGTGGCCCGCGTACAACATGGCGGCGGACAAGGGCGTGCGAATCTGGTGTGCCAGCGAGGCCACCATGCGGCCCATGGAGGACAGACGCTCATGACGGCTCAGTTGCGATTGCAGCTCGCGGGTCTCGGTCATATCGGTGATCAGCACCAGCTGTCCCGGCTCGGATTCCATGGAACGGGTGGCGATACTGACCCGGCGGCCGTCCTTCAGGGAAACCTCGTGACCGTCATCTTCGCGCGGTGCGAAGCAGCGATGAATCACCGTCAACCAGGACTCGCCTTCCAGCGGCTCACCCAGCAGGTCAATGGCCGCAGGGTTGCAATGCTGTACCCTGCCCTGGCCGTCCAGCACCACCACACCGGCGGGCAACAAGGTCAGCAAGGTGGAGAGCTGCTGTGCAACACGCTCCTTTTCTTCCAACTGGCGCTGGCCGCTCTCTTTGGCGGCAGCCAGCTCGGCCGTCAGGCGGGCAACCTTCGCCTCCAGCTCTTGGTGGGATTCCACCAGATTGGAAATGATGCGGTTGAACATGCGATAGGAGGTGCGGGCACTGCCTGACAAACCATCACCGCGGGCAGAGCCTTCCTGAATCCTCATGTTTGCAGCCTGACGCGGCGTCAAATCATGCAGCTGTACGGTTTGGCAATCGATCGGTAACAGTTGTGAAAGGCTCATGCTGTCCCCCTGGTCTCGGGTTGGCTATTTGTTATCGGGCCGAAGAAGACCCTTTGCATGACTTAAAGCAATACCGATGCCAAAGTGCTTTTACGCTTCAAATACAATAGCTTGAGTTATTTTTCAGACAGATCCAACCAGGGCGGCGACGGTTTTCCAGCGCGCTCCCAATCAATTCCTCCTGCTAGCAGATTCGGGAGAATCGTCATGCAGGCCAGCTAGTTAGGAGATATTTGCATCCCAGAAACGAAAAAAGCCGTCAGGAAACCCTGACGGCTTTTCAACAGAGCGGAAACGGCTGACTTATTCGTCTTTGCTCTTCAGACCGTACTTGCGCACTTTCTCCACCAGCGTCGTGCGCCGGATGTGCAGGCGCTCTGCGGCACGGGCCACCACGCCACCGGCGTCATCCAAAGCCTGCTGGATCAGGTTCCGCTCCAGATTGTTGAGGTACTCTTTCAAATCCAGGCCATTGGCCGGCAATACCGCCGGTGCGCCCGTACCCGCCACATGGGGCTCTCCGGCTGACTCCGCGTCGATGACCGGCATATTCTCGTCGATGTCATCCACGTGACGGAACTTCTTCGGCAGCTCCTGCACTCCGATCACGCCATAGGGATACATGATCGCCAGGCGCTCGACCAGGTTGGCCAGCTCTCGCACGTTGCCGTGCCACTCATGCCGGCACAGGCTCAGGATGGCAGCGGAATTGAAGCGGATGGAACCACGCTTCTCGGTTTCCATCCGCGCAATCAGCTCGTTGATCAGCAGCGGAATGTCTTCCGCCCGCTCCCGTAGCGCCGGCATTTCCACCGGAAACACGTTGAGGCGGTAATAGAGGTCTTCCCGGAACTCCGCCCGGGTAATCATCTCTTCCAGGTTCTTGTGGGTTGCCGCGATGATCCGCACGTCCGCGCGCATGGTCTTGTTGCTGCCCACCCGCTCGTACGTCCGCTCCTGCAACACCCGGAGAATCTTGACCTGCATGTTGAGCGGCATATCGCCGATCTCGTCGAGAAACAGCGTGCCGCCCTCGGCCAACTCGAAACGGCCGACCCGCGCCGAAATTGCGCCGGTGAAAGCGCCTTTCTCGTGACCAAAGAGCTCGCTCTCCAGCAGTTCCGCGGGAATAGCTCCACAGTTCACCGGTACAAAAGGCTTACTGCGACGGTGGGAGTTGTAGTGCAGATTGCGTGCAACCACTTCCTTCCCGGTACCGGACTCACCGGTAATCAGCACGCTGACTTCCTTATCCGCCACCTGGGCCATCAGCTCACGCACGCGCTGAATGGCGCGGCTGGTGCCCACCAGGCTGCGAAACAGCTGGACATCGCGCTGCTGACCACGGCCGCGGCTGGCCGCGTACTGCTCGCGATAGACCTGGGCGCGGTAGAGGTTGTCGAGAAGCTTGTTGTAGTTGGGCGGGAACTCGAGCTTGGTGATGATCTTCTTCTGCAGATCCTCATCGATGTCCGCCAGGTCACGGTCGCCCAGCAGCATCACGGGCATGCCGTTATCCCACTCATGCAGGCCCTGAAGCAACTGATTCAGGCCTTCCACGTCGCGATCCACGATCAGGGCAAGAATTTCAGAGGAATCCGCATCGAACTCCGTCAGCGTCACCCGCCAGTCCTTGGACTGGGAGACAATTGTACTCTCGCCCAGAAACTCCAAAATGACCCGCATGTCATGGCGGCGGTTCTCGTGATCACTGACGAGTAAAACTTTGTTCTCTTTGACCATTATCCCCACTACCTGGTGAGTTCGTATTGTTCTCGGGTGCGGCCCGGCGGACCTGAGTGATGATCTAGCGCCGGCCGGTGGATAGACGGCAGCGCGGTCGATTGGCTAAGGGGAAGTAAAGACCCAAAGTCGGGAATGGTCAATAAAATGACGCCGGTTTTCATACGTCCTGTCAGACACTAAATGCGCAACGAATTTTCGTCGCCCAATTACTAGCGTCGCTGCTGACCGGATGCAAGATACTGGTTGGCCGCAGAGGAGTTACGCCGCACCTGTTGCAGTTGCCGGGCCAGATCTTCGCGATGGCGTTCGCCCTGCGCCAGCAGCTCCCCGTACAGAGCCTGTAGCTCCTGCAGAAGCGCCGCCAACGATTGCCGCTCAGCCTCATCGCCGCCTTGTGCCAAGGCTCGCCGCACCTGTTGATTCAGCGCCTCGTCCAGGCCCACCACTGCCTCCCAATCCTGCTCCTGGAGGGCGTGCTGCAATGCCTGATGCAGTTTTCCCACGGCGACCAGCGGATCGTCAGCGGCGAGCAAGGTAATATCAAAAGCCACGTTCTTCATCTCCCAAAACGGCAGGCACAACAAGCTTCCAGCGAGAAGCTGCAGGCGGTCTGCCCATGAAATTGCCCTACCAGTATGGAAGAGAATTGCGGAAATGGAAAAATCGAGGGAAGGAAAAAGAAGAACGGCTTTCCGCAGGACAAAAACAACAAGACCCACCGAAGTGGGTCTTGGCAAAGCTGGTCTACATGAGGCCAGCTTCTTACATGACGGACGCTTGCTTAGGACAGGAACTTGATCATCACGCCCGCAGCCACCGCCGAGCCGATCACACCGGCCACGTTGGGCCCCATGGCGTGCATGAGCAGGAAGTTCTGAGGGTTTGACTCCAATCCCACTTTGTTGGACACCCGCGCCGCCATCGGCACCGCCGAGACGCCCGCAGAACCAATCAAGGGGTTGATCTGGTCCTTGGACAATGCATTCATCAGCTTGGCCATCAGGACACCGGCAGCCGTTCCGATACAGAACGCAATCAAGCCCAGGACGATAATGCCCAGGGTCTGCACGTCGAGGAACTTATCGGCACTCAGCTTGGCGCCGACAGAAAGGCCAAGACCAATGGTCACGATGTTGATCAGCGCGTTCTGCGCCGTGTCGCTCAGGCGATCCACCACGCCACATTCACGCATCAGGTTACCCAGACAGAACATACCCAGCAGCGGCGCCGCATCTGGCAGAAACAGAGCCACCAGAATCAGGAGCACGATGGGGAACAGCATCTTCTCGGTCTTACCGACAGAACGCAGCTGAACCATCTTGATCTGACGCTCTTTCTGAGTCGTCAGTGCCTTCATGATTGGCGGCTGAATCAGAGGGACCAACGCCATGTAGGAATAGGCCGCCACGGCGATCGCACCCAACAAATGCGGCGCCAGCATGGTTGCCACATAGATTGAGGTCGGACCGTCAGCGCCACCGATAATACCAATCGCGGCTGCTTCGAGGATCGTGAAATCCAGGAAACCGGACATGGACAACAGCGCCGCACCGAGAACGGTTCCGAAGATCCCGAACTGGGCCGCCGCACCCAGCAGCAACGTCTTCGGGTTCGCCAGCAACGGACCGAAATCCGTCATGGCACCAACGCCCAGGAAAATCAGCAGGGGGCCCGCCATACTGCCGATCACCACCACATAGAACTGGTGCAGCACGCCGTGGCCATAGCCAAAGCTTTGTGCAGTGATCGTCGCCGCATGATAATCCGCCGCACCCAGCCCCTTATAGGCGGCCTGGAAAGCCTCTCTCACCTCCTGCGTAACAGCCTGAGAGGCCTCATAGGGGACACCCATAACTGGTGCAAGCGCTTCCAGCACCTGCGGCTTGGCAAAGTGGATGGACGCTTCAAGCGCCGACCAGGCCAAGCCTGCCTCCGGAATGTTGGCCATGAGGCCACCAAAACCGATCGGCAGCAGCAGAAGCGGCTCAAAGCCCTTCTTGATGGCCAGGTAGAGCAGCAGCAAACAGACCGCCATCATGATGGCCTGGCCCGGCGAAATGTTGTACAAGCCACTGCCATACCATAGATTCAACACCTTATCCATGACAGCTCCTTATGCCAAAGTCAGCAGTTCGTCGCCGGGAGCAACGGAGTCGCCCACTTTGACATTTACGGAACCGACTTGGCCGGCCTTGGGCGCGCGAACCTCGGTTTCCATCTTCATCACTTCAAAGATCACCAGCACATCGCCCTCCTGAACCACCTGACCAGGCACCGCCAGCACCTTGAGGATGGAGCCGCCCAGAGGCGCTGTTACCGGCTCGCCCGCGCCCGCAGGAACGGCCGCTTGAGGTGCCGCAGCCGCAGCCGGCGCCGCTCCACCAACAGGGCCAAGACGGGTGATATCGCCACCTTCACTCACTTCGACCACATAGCTCTGGCCATTGACCGTCACGGTGAGAACCTCGGGGCCAGCCGGCTTCGCCTTGGCAGGCGCCACGTCGTCCGCGCTGGGAACCGGCTCGAAGGCAGCCGCGTTGCCACGATTTTCCAGGAATTTCAGACCCACCTGAGGGAACAGGGCGTAGGTCAGAACATCGTCGATCTCGTCCTTGGCCAGTTTGATTCCCTTTTCCTGGGCAATCTTCTTGAGCTCCGCGACCAGCTTGTCCATCTCTGGCTCGAGCAGATCGGCCGGACGGCAGGTAATAGCCTCCTTCCCTTCCAGTACCCGCGCTTGCAGTTCCTGGTTGAACGGAGCAGGAGCCGCGCCGTATTCGCCTTTCAGGACACCTGCGGTTTCCTTGGAAATGGATTTGTAGCGTTCGCCGCTCAGGACGTTCAGCACCGCTTGGGTACCAACGATTTGCGAGGTCGGCGTGACCAGCGGGATAAAACCGAGGTCTTCGCGCACCCGTGGAATTTCTTCCAGGACCTGATCGAACTTGTTCATGGCGCCCTGCTCTTTCAGCTGGCTTTCCATGTTGGTGAGCATGCCGCCCGGCACTTGGGCCAGCAGGATGCGCGCATCCACGCCTTTCAGGCTGCCTTCGAACTTGGCGTACTTCTTCCGCACCTCGCGGAAATAGGTCGCGATTTCTTCGAGCAGCTTCAGATTCAGGCCGGTATCCCGATCGGTACCTTCCAGAATGGCAACAATGGCCTCCGTGGGAGAGTGCCCGTAGGTCATGCTCATGGAAGAGATCGCCGCATCGACGTTGTCGATTCCGGCTTCAGCGGCCTTGATGGCGGTTGCGGTGGACATGCCTGTGGTGGCATGGCACTGCATGTGGATCGGGACCCGGACTTCCTGCTTCAGGCGGGTCACCAGCTCATAGGCAACATACGGCTTGAGCAGGCCAGCCATATCCTTGATCGCGATGGAGTGGGCGCCCATGCTCTCGATCTTCTTGGCCAGATCCACCCACATCTCCAGGGTATGAACCGGGCTAACCGTGTAGGACAGGGTCCCTTGGGCGTGCTTGCCGACCTTGAGCACCGACTTGATGGCGGTTTCCAGGTTACGCGGGTCGTTCATGGCATCGAAAATACGGAACACGTCCACGCCGTTGATTGCGGCCCGCTCAACGAAGCGGTCTACCACATCGTCCGCATAGTGGCGGTAACCCAGCAAATTCTGTCCCCGCAGCAACATTTGTTGCGGCGTCTTCGGCATCGCCTTTTTCAATTCGCGAATGCGTTCCCAGGGATCTTCGCCCAGATATCGAATGCAGGCGTCGAACGTTGCTCCACCCCAGGATTCCAGGGACCAGAAACCGACCTGGTCCAATTTCTCGGCAATTGGCAGCATGTCGTCAAGCCGCATGCGGGTCGCGAATAGTGACTGGTGCGCATCCCGCAACACCACGTCGGTGATACCTAAGGGTTTCTTAGAATTAGTCATGGGTTTTAAGCCTTGCTGTAAAAGGTTTGAGAATCCTTTATCGATCTCACTTCTTGTGGCGTGAGCGATATTCTTTCACTGCCGCCGCGATAACGGCGCGCAGCTGAGCATCTACCTGCGCCGAAGCCGGTGCAGCGGGAGCCCGATTAGCAGGTGCCTTGGGGACTGGGATTGGTTCGGGTGCATATTTCATCACCAGCTTCGACATGGTACCGGTCGCAATGACCAGGATTGCCAAGAACACGAACACAAAACCCATACCGACCAGCATCAGCTCAAGGGCTTGAGACATTAAATCATTCATGGTTTTTCCTTGATGGATGCGCAAGAGGCAGTGCGCACGCAGGCTTCAACCCCTTTTGGGGGCGCATGCGTGGATCTACGGATTTTCACCGCAAAAATCCCGCCCAATTTACCTTCCCATCCCTCTCAACGCAACATTCGATCGTATTTTGGACAAATCAACCAGAAGCCAGATGCACTCGCGGAGAAAAGGAGAAACCTAACTACAGAGATAGGAAGATGTGAAGAAAATGGCGCGCCTGGAAGGATTCGAACCTCCGACCACCTGGTTCGTAGCCAGGTACTCTATCCAACTGAGCTACAGGCGCTTATTCACCCTAGTTGCTAGGGCCTACTTCACTGCGAGATATACGTCTTTATTGCGGTGCGTACCGAAATGTACGCTGGGTAGCCACGCTTTACTTGTTCACTTTATCGGCTTATTCAGAGTCCGTTAAAGTGGCGCGCCAGGAAGGATTCGAACCTCCGACCGCCTGGTTCGTAGCCAGGTACTCTATCCAACTGAGCTACTGGCGCGCAAAAAACAAGTGGCGGAGAGGGAGGGATTCGAACCCTCGATGAGGTTGCCCCCATACACCCTTAGCAGGGGTGCGCCTTCAGCCTCTCGGCCACCTCTCCGCAAACGCGGCGTATAATAACACAACCGAATTAAAAGGATAGGGGCAATTTGGAAAAAATTAGGAGGCGGACTCTTCTTCGGCCCGTTCGCCCTTATCGGCTTTCTCCCGTTGAATTCTCTGATAGATTTCTTCCCGGTGAACCGCAACTTCTTTGGGCGCGTTCACACCGATACGAACCTGGTTACCCTTGACGCCCAGGACGGTGACAGTGACTTCGTCACCAACCATCAGGGTTTCACCCACTCTACGAGTCAAAATGAGCATTCTGCTTCTCCTTTGATATACGACTTAATTTCCAGAGATGACTTTGCAAGTTCTTCTTGAACGGACCAAAGCTGGTTTTGATTATTGTTCAATATCCTTAAAAAGAAAGGTTTCAAGCCCCAGTCTTTTTCAATCATCCGGATTGATCAGAACTATGACCTGTCACTCTCCCCGTATCGTACTGAAAAGCCAGACACGATGCCGGTTATGCATCTCCGTCCATTAGATCCGCAGCAGAACCAGAATGCCCTCAGCGACCAGCGGAACCCACCACGAATTCCAACTGGCCATTTGACCATTCAGTCCCGTCTCCCCAAAACTCGGGAGCACTCCGATGAAATCGGCCCGACTTCAGCTTCTATTCTGCAGTCCGGCCGACAATTCGTCATTCCTCGCGTGTTCTGTCCGCGTCGAGTTCGAACGCCGTGTGCAGGCTACGCACGGCCAGTTCCAGATATTTCTCGTCGATGACCACGGAGATTTTGATCTCGGAGGTGGAAATCATCAGGATATTGATGCCATCGCGAGACAGCGCATCGAACATCTTGGACGCCACACCTGCATGAGAGCGCATACCCACGCCAACGATGGACACCTTCGCGATCTTGTTGTCACCTTTGACCTCTCGGGCGCTCAGGGTCTGCTGCAGCTCCTGTAGGATTGCTTGCGCCTTGCGGAAGTCATTGCGATGGACCGTGAAGGTGAAGTCAGTCTTGTTATCCGCGCCAACGTTCTGAACGATCATGTCGACTTCGATGTTGGCATCGCTGATCGGCTTCAGGATTTTCGAGGCCACGCCGGGAATATCGGCCACACCGGCCAAGGTCAGTTTTGCTTCATCGCGGTTGAACGCAATGCCTGAAACAATCGGCTGTTCCATAACGTTGTTATCCTCAACAGTAATCAGCGTGCCAGGACCTTCTTTAAAGCTGTGGAGCACGCGCAAAGGGACGTTGTATTTGCCGGCAAACTCAACGGAACGGATCTGCAGCACCTTCGAGCCCAGACTCGCCATTTCCAGCATTTCTTCAAAAGTGATTCGATCCAGTCGGCGGGCGCTCTCCACCACGCGGGGGTCGGTCGTATAGACGCCATCCACGTCGGTATAGATCTGGCACTCGTCCGCCTTCAATGCAGCGGCCAGAGCAACACCCGTGGTATCGGAACCACCCCGCCCGAGCGTGGTGATATTGCCTTCTTCATCCACACCCTGGAAACCGGCCACAACCACGACACGCCCTGCTTTCAGGTCGCTGCGGATGCGGTCCTCATCAATATTGACGATACGCGCCTTGGTGTAGGCCTGATCCGTCAGGATTCGGACCTGCTGACCCGTATAAGAGCGCGCCTCCATACCCCGCTTATGCAGGGCCATGGACAACAGGGCAATCGTCACCTGCTCTCCGGTCGACACCAGAACGTCCAACTCCCGAGGCGTTGGATCCTCCATGATACTTTTGGCCAGACCAATCAGTCGGTTGGTCTCGCCGCTCATGGCGGACACCACGACAACTAAGTCATGCCCCGCGTCCCGAAAACCCTTGATCTTATCCGCGACCGCCTCGATACGTTCGACCGTACCGACAGAGGTTCCTCCGAATTTCTGCACCAATAGCGCCATTGCCTATTTCACCCGATCCTGAAGCAACCGTTAAACAAACCTGTGGACCCTGACACGACGAAACCCCTGCGAACCCGGCGACGCCGAGTCCCACAGAGGTTTTCTGAAACTTATAATTTGCTTTCCACCCAACCCGGCACCGCTGCCAGCGCATCGGGTAGTTTTGCCGCGTCAGTGCCACCGCCCTGCGCCATGTCCGGACGTCCACCGCCCTTGCCACCCAATTGCTCGGCGACGGTCTTCACCAGGTCACCGGCCTTGAGCCTGTCCGTCAAATCCTTGGTGACGCCCGCGACGACGCTGACTTTATCCTCTTCCAAAGCTGCCAGCAAGACTACGGCCCGGCCCAGCTTGTTCTTCAACTGGTCGACCGTATCCATCAAGCCCTTACGGTCAACACCCTCCAGGCGCGCCGCCACAACCTTGATATCACCCACCTCGATCGCCTTGGCAGCCAGGTCGGAGCCGGCAGAGCTGGCGAGCTTGCCTTTCAACTGCTCCAGCTCCCGCTCCAACTGACGGTTTCGCTCGAACAGCGCACGCACCTTGTCGACCACCTGATCGCGCCCGGCCTTGACCAGACCCGCCACTTCCCGCAACGCCTGCTCACCGGTATCCAGGTAACGTGCGGCATTGGCCCCCGTCACCGCCTCGATACGGCGAACGCCTGCTGCAACACCGGCCTCGGAGACGATGATGAAATAGCCGATATCGCCCGTGCGAGAAACGTGGGTACCGCCACAGAGTTCCACGGAGAAGTTGTTCCGCCCCATGGCCAGCACGCGCACCTTGTCGCCATACTTTTCGCCGAACAGGGCCATCGCGCCTTTGGCGCGGGCGGTTTCCATGTCGGTTTCTTCAATTTCGACCGCAACGTTGGCGCGAATCTGCTCGTTGACGATATCTTCCACTTGCTTGATCTGCGCCATGGACACAGGTTCGAAGTGGGAAAAATCGAAGCGCAGGCGCTCTGCATTCACCAGCGATCCCTTCTGGGTCACATGAGTACCCAGAACCTGGCGCAATGCCGCGTGCAACAGGTGTGTGGCTGAGTGATTGAGGGCAGTGGCGACGCGCTTGGCTTCATCCACACGAGCCAGAACCTGATCACCGACTTTCAGGTTGCCACTCTCCAGGCTCCCCATATGGAGATGGTTTTCACCTTCCTTGCGCGTGTCTGCCACGGCGAAGGCCCCGCCCTGCCACTCCAGGATTCCGGCATCCCCCACCTGTCCGCCAGACTCGGCATAGAAAGGTGTACGATCCAGAACCACCGTGGCCCGGGCTCCTGCGGTGATGGCATCGACCGCCTTGCCGTCGACAAAGATGCCGGTTACAAGGGAGTGATCGGCGAGATGCTCGTAGCCAGTGAAATCGGTCCGTCCATCGACCTTGATGGCCGCGTTGTAGTCAACACCAAACCGGCTCGCCGACCGGGCGCGCTCGCGCTGCGCCGCCATCTCGGCTTCATAGCCTTCATAATCCAGGGTCAGACCACGCTCCCGGGCGATATCGTTGGTCAGATCCACTGGAAAACCATAAGTGTCATACAGGGTAAAGACGGTTTTACCCGGAATCACCGTGCCCTTCAGCCCAACCAGATCCTGCTCAAGAATACGCAGTCCCAGCTCGAGCGTTTTGGCGAACTGCTCCTCTTCCATACGCAGTACCCGCTCCACCTGGGCCTGCCGTTCCAGCAGCTCCGGATACGCGCCACTCATTTCTGCTACCAGCGTCGGCACCAGCTTATGGAAGAAGGCGCCGGTTGCACCCAGCTTGTGACCATGACGGCAAGCACGACGAATGATGCGGCGCAGCACATAGCCCCGCCCTTCATTGGAGGGCATCACACCGTCGGCAATCAGGAAAGAGCAGGAACGGATGTGGTCGGCCACAACCTTGAGGGACGGCTGCCCCTCGTTGGCGCAACCAATTACATCGGCGGCCGCAGCCAGCAGATTCTGGAAAAGGTCGATGTCATAGTTGCTGTTGACATGCTGCATGACCGCGGAGATACGCTCCAGCCCCATGCCGGTATCCACCGACGGTGCTGGCAACGGCTGCATCTCGCCGTCGGCCGTCCGGTTGAACTGCATGAAGACGTTGTTCCAGATCTCGATGTAACGGTCGCCGTCTTCGTCCGGCGAACCGGGAGGCCCACCGGCGATTTCCGGCCCGTGGTCATAGAAGATCTCGGTGCAGGGCCCGCAGGGGCCGGTATCGCCCATGGCCCAGAAATTGTCGGATGCATACTGGGCACCCTTGTTATCACCGATGCGCACGATGCGCTCTGCCGGCACGCCTACTTCCTGATTCCAGATTCCATAGGCTTCGTCGTCCGTGTGATAGACCGTCACCCACAGCTTGTTTGGATCGATATTGAGCCATTGGGGCGACGTGAGAAATTCCCAGGCATACAGAATGGCGTCACGCTTGAAATAGTCGCCGAAGCTGAAGTTCCCCAGCATCTCGAAAAACGTGTGGTGACGCGCGGTATAACCAACGTTTTCCAGGTCATTGTGCTTGCCCCCTGCCCGCACACACTTCTGCGCGGTGGTCGCGCGACTGTAACTGCGCTTCTCCAACCCAAGAAAGCAATCCTTGAACTGGTTCATGCCGGCATTGGTGAACAGGAGCGTCGGGTCATCGCCTGGAATCAAGGAACTGGAAGCCACCCGAGCGTGGCCCTTGGCTTCAAAGAATCGAAGAAATGCTTCGCGGATTTCAGCGCTTTTCATGGCAATGTCTACCGTAGGCGTTGCGTGATGCTGTAGGGAACAATTTTCGAAGACGAACTGGACGGCTACTCTACCATAGTTGACGGTGGGTAAAAATCGTGTAGACGCAAGAATTGCGGGGGAAAGAGAGGACTACGTACCATCTGGAGACCCGGCTGCAATCCAAGCGAAAAACCCGCCTGCGCGGACGGGAGCACCGGGCTCGGTTTGTGATATAGTGCCCAGCTTTTACCGGACCCCAGCCGCATGATCCGACGTTTTCCAGATGCCTCCACGCCTCTGCCGCCCGCCCCGCTCTGGCGCCGTCTCGCCGCCATGATTTACGACGGCCTGCTGGTGATCGCTCTCGCCTTGGTCACAACCGCCATTTATCTCGCGGTTGCCGGCGCCATCATGGGCGAGGAAGCCCTGAAGACTCACCTTGATACAGGCGGCATGGCGCGAGATCCCTTCTTTAAAACCATCCTCTTTCTCGTCATTTTCTTCTTCTTCGCCTATTTCTGGCATCGCCTGGGCCAAACGCTCGGTATGCAGGCATGGCGCATTCGGGTGCAGAATGCGGATGGCACCTCGCTGGCCTGGACCCAATGCCTGCTGCGCTTCATGATTGCGCTGGTATCGGGCCTCTGTTTCGGGCTCGGCTACCTCTGGATGCTCTGGGACAAAGAGCGCCGCACCTGGCACGATCGCTACTCCGAAAGCCAGGTCGTGCAACTCCCGCCACGCAAGAAATAAACAATCCGCTCTTCACTTGATCAACATCAATAGCTGATTACCTGGAGCTGTTAGTCTGTAGTCATAACTCACAGCGACAGGAACTCATCATGTACATCGACGAAGTCGTCTTGGCCGGCCTGATCATTGTCACTCTGACCATCATGTTCTTTGGCGGCTTTATCTGGGCAATCCGAAAGGATATTCAAAGGCGTGGTGGCGGACAGGCCAAAAGCAATGGGAAGACACCCCACTCGCCAGCCACCTGATAAGAAGAGGCGTCACAAAGCAGACGCACATTAAAAAGCCATTCCTTGGCTGGGGACAATCCTGCAGACCGGGATCTGCCTCTATTTATTCAGGCACTCCCGGCACTGCTTAATGAACGGCGCCGACTGCTTCCCGCTTATAACGCACCCATTCACTGCCGACCCGTTTGTAATAAAACGCAACCAGCGCACGATTGAGCGGCATTTTTACGCAAATCACATCATCAGCGAGAGAAGAAACGGACATAGTGAGTACTCCTGACGGGTCGAGCAGATTAACTGTGTTTATATACACTGTATGTTAGTACAGTATGCGGCACTGTACAAGATCTTTTCTCACCTCGACCTCCTGCCGTCTGCCTGCCTCAATTCCTGACGAGAGCTTAGGTATTTCATCGGATGGACAGTAAAGCCCGCAGCCGTGTATGTTGGCGACGGCGTGCGCGTGCCCATGACATGCCCAGAGATGGCATTCCCGCAGGAAGTATTTCTTCCAGCGATATCCCCTTGAGAAGTTGGCCGGCACTGGTTTGGGGACTAGGATAAAGGCAGCGCGCATCTTCATAGACAAGATTCAGGTATCAAATTGGTCGTCATGAGAACAAGATTTTCGTTGGCAATGTTGAGCTGTGCGGGAGCATTGCTCGCCGCGTCGGTGCAGGCACTGGAGCTGCCTCTAAAGGAAGGTCACGACGTGGTCGGGAATATTCAGGTGGTGGAAGCCCGCTACGAGGATACCTTTGCCGACATGGGCGAACGTCACGGCCTAGGCTTTACCGAGATGCTCCTGGCAAACCCAAAGGTTGACCCTTGGTTACCCGGCGAAGGAGCTCCGGTCGTTCTGCCGCAGCAGTTCCTTCTGCCCTCCGGCCCCCGTCAAGGCATCGTCATCAACTTGGCGGAGTACCGCCTCTATTATTATTCCGGTAAGAACACGGTCGTCTCCTATGCCATTGGCATCGGCACGGACGAATCACCCACGCCGCTGACCGAGACCCGGGTGCGCGCCAAGATCTCGAATCCTGCCTGGTATCCGCCGGAATCCATCCGTAAGGAGCACGCCGCGGAAGGCGATATTCTGCCTGCGGTCGTCCCGCCCGGCCCGGATAATCCCCTGGGACCTTTCAAGTTCCAGCTGGAACTGCCCAGCTACCTGATTCATGGCAGCAACAAGCGGTTCGGCATCGGGACCCGGGTGAGCCATGGCTGCATCCGCATGTATAACCGCGATGTCCTGGCCCTGGCTAAGATGGTTCCCGTCGGCGCGCCGGTTCGGTTCGTGAACGAGCCTATCAAGCTGGGAATGAATGGCGACGATCTGGTTATCGAACTCCACACCTTCGAAGTGCCGGAAAGCGAGGACGACATTCGTCAGTTGCGCGTAGACGCTGTCAAGGCACTGGCCGCCTATGAGCAAGAACAGGGTCCGATGCTGATCGATGCGAAGAAACTGGAGGGGGCGTTGCAGCGGGTATCCGGCTTGCCGGAAGTGATTGGACAGCGGGCCCGAATGTCTGCATCCGGGCCGCTCGTAAGACAGCCGTAATTACTTGCGGCTAGACTTCTGCAGCATGCGAGCAGCGCGCTCGTTTGCTGCATCAGCAGACTGCTGTGCAGCTTGAGCAGCAGCCAGAGCTTCTTCAGCCTTACGGTACGCTTCGTTAGCGCGGTTTTCAGCGGAAGTCGCCTTGGACAGGGCTTGCTCAGCCGTGGACACTGCGGAATCAGCTTTTTGAGAAATGCTTTCTTGTTGTTCCTTGGTCATGCTGGCACAGCCAGTAGCCAGAACGGCAGACAACAACACAGAAGTAAGAGCAACTTTACGAATCATGAGATTATCCCTAGATCGATTTAGCCTGTAAGGACCCCGATGCCGAATTCCGGGGCATTCGCACACCGGGACATCTGGAGTTCGCGGCTAGTCTAAGGTAAATCTGTGACAAACTGTAGGGAACAAAACCAAAAAGTTCGGAAACTCCTTATACGTTTAACTCCGCACTGACACCAGGGAATCAGCTTCCGAATCAGCCCATTTTCGGTGCATATAACTGCGTTTTAATTAGGGCAAAATCAGGATGGGCGTTCCATCCGCCACCGATTTCCAGATCTCATCCATGGCCCGGTTACTCACGGCAATACAGCCTTCGGTCCAGTCCCAGCCCAGATACAGCTTCTCCTCCAGATCGACCAGATTGGGCAGGCCATGAATCATCACCATGCCCCCCGGCGATTTACCCACCTCGCTGGCCCGCACCAGATCTTCTGAGCTGGGATAGGAGATATGAATCGACTTATAGAACTTGCTATGGGAGTTACGCCAGTCCAGCACATAAAGGCCTTCCGGCGTGCGCAGGTCCCCTTCATGCACTTTATGCCCCACCGGGCGCAGTCCTAGTGAAATCGGATAGGTCTTGAAGGGAGCACCCGCCTTCATCAGGAAAATCTTGCGCTCGGACTTCTTGACCAGCACATAATCGGCGACGGGTAAGACGTTGCCCCAGGCCAGAACCGGGAGCAGCAATAGAAGGGTAACCAGTTTCTTCATGACATTTTTTCGTTATATGCGGGTTACAACAGAAATATGGTGACCGCGAACGCCTGCACCAAGCCCTTAATATTTAGCACAGACCCGGGAAGTCAGCTGTGAAATTCGGCAAATCCGCCGCAAAGTTGGGCTCTGCGATTCCGGCGCTCGAAGGCTGTCGGGCATCAACCGGAACGTGGCTTGGTGTGACGCGTCGCCTGGGCCGTTAGCGGGTCATCCGGCCAGTGATGTTTGGGATAGCGCCCGCGCAAATCCTTACGCACGTCCAGATAAGCATGACGCCAGAAACTGGCGAGATCCCGCGTGACCTGGACCGGACGCCGCGACGGCGATAGCAGATGCAACATCAAGGGCACCTTGCCCTCGGCGATGGCCGGCGTTTGCGTCAAACCGAACATTTCCTGCAGGCGTACCGCCAGGATCGGCACCTCGCCCGATTCATAATCGAGAGAGATTCTGGAGCCGCTGGGCACTTCAATCCACTCCGGCGCCTTGCGCTCCAATTGCCGCTGCTGCTCATAACTGAGCAGTGAGTCCAACGCCTGGCGCAAGGGAAAGTCCTTGAACTGCGCCAGGCGTCGATACCCGGGCGCAAATGGAAGCAGCCATTGCTCCGAGGAACTAGCCAAAGCTTCGTCCGACACATCCGGCCAGATCTCGCCTTCCAGATTACGCAGGAAGGTAACTCGCGCCTGCCAGTGACGCGCCTCCTTCGTCCAGGGCAGATCGACCAGATTCCGTTTGCAGAGCGCCGTTCGCAAGGCTTCCGTGATGGCCATCGGATCAGGCGATGCCAGCGGCCGCTCCTGAAGGACCAGCCGCCCGTAACGGGTTTGCCGTTGGGCACGCACCACTTCAGCGTCCGCATCCCAAAAGACGGCGTCTTCCTCTTCCAGGTCTTCCGCCAGATAAGTCTCGATTGCGGCCTGGCTGAGGGCGCCGGCGAGAAATATTCTCGCTTCCCTGCCCTCGTTATCGAGCGTGGCAGCAACCAGATAAGGCACGTCGTGTAATGGGTCGTCTTCCCGCAGGACCGCACCCCGTCCGTTGGCCAGCAGATAACGCGCCGCGCCTCCACCACGCCGTTTCGCCACCCGATCGGGATAGGCGAACGCCAGCACAACACCGGCGGAGTCGAACGTTTCAAGCTGCTCTTTATAGGCGCCCAACCGCTGCAGGATCTGCCGCGCGGTCTGCCGGACACGCTGTACCCGCGCACGCTCCACGCCCTGCGCCTGCATTTCACCGCGCAGCAACATCAAACGCGCCTGAATGTCCGTATGCCGCGCCGCTGACATAATATCGGCCTCGGACAGCAGGGCCGCCACTTCCGCGGCGAGCCGCGCCCAACCCAGCTCAGCAGCCTTAATCACCATATGGGCCAGACGGGGGTGCAAGCCAAGCCGGCCTACGCGGCGCCCATGGTCGGTGATACCCCCGGCTTCATCCAGAACCCGCAAGCGTTGCAGCAGTTCACGTGCCTGATCCCAGGCCGCTCTGGGCGGCGGATCCAGCCAGGCGAGCTGATCGGGGTCGCGAACACCCCACTGCGCCAGTTCCAGTACCAGGTCGGACAGGTCCGCGCTGAGAATTTCCGGCGCCAGAAAGGGCACAAGCCGCTCCTGTTCCGCCTCGCTCCAGAGGCGGTAGCAGACACCCGCCTCAATACGTCCCGCCCGCCCGCTGCGCTGTTCCGCCGCCGCCCGTGACACCCGCACCGTCTGCAGCCGCGACAAGCCGGTCACCGGATCAAATACCGGTACCCGCTGCAGGCCCGCATCCACCACGATGCGAATACCCTCGATGGTGAGACTGGTTTCGGCAATGGAGGTGGCCAGCACCAGCTTGCGCTGCCCCGCTGGCGCGGGCTGAATGGCCAGGTCCTGCGCCTCGCGGCTTAGATCGCCATATAGCGGAGCAATCCTAACGTCCGCGCCAACCTGCCCTTCCAATGCTGACTCGAGCCGCCGGATTTCACCAGCGCCAGGCAGGAACACCAGGACCGATCCCGATTCCTCCCGCATCAGGTGCGGGATCAAGGCGGCCAGGTGGCGCTCCCACTCGCCCTGACGCGGCGGCGCGTAGCGAAGCTCCACCGGAAAGCTGCGACCGGAACTGGTTACGACGGGAGCATTGTTCATCAGCCTCGCCACGGGTTCGGCATCGAGTGTCGCGGACATAACGACCAGCCGCAGATCCTCCCGCAGCGCCTGCATCGTTTCCAGGGTCAGCGCCAGTCCCAAATCCGCTTGCAGGCTGCGTTCGTGAAATTCGTCGAAGAGGACAGCGCCATAGGGTTCCAGCGCCGGATCATCCTGCAGCATGCGGGTCAGAATGCCCTCGGTGACCACTTCGATGCGGGTATTGGGTCCGATCTTGCTGTCGAGGCGGGTCCGGTAACCCACCCGTTGCCCGACCTCTTCCCCGAGCAGCGACGCCATGAAACGCGCGGCGGCACGTGCCGCCAGTCTGCGGGGCTCGAGCATGATGATGCGGCGATCCGCCAGCCAAGGCTCGGTCAACAGCGCCAGCGGGACACGAGTGGTCTTGCCAGCGCCGGGAGGCGCCTGCAAGACAACGGCAGGACGCTCCCGGAGCGCCTGCAACAGATCGGGAAGGACAAGATCGATGGGTAACGACATGGGGCGAATTCTAGAACAGCCCGGGCATGCCGTCACTCGCTCATGTGATGGTCCCTCAACCTGCCTGTTCCATAAACCGGTTCAGGCAAGGCCGATGGAAACTAGGCCGCTCGCATCTGCGGAGCACGACGGGCGCCCTTGGCTCCAAGGAGTCCGCCGCCGATCGCCACCAGCAGGGAGAGCGCCACCGCGATAAACAGACTCCAGGTCGCCGTGGTCGCCACATCCACACCTCGGTCAACCCGCTGCACCGCTTCTGGCGAAGCCTGTTCCAACGAACCGCTGGCAATCAGCAGGTTATCGACCACCGTTGACGCGCTATTGCGCTCAACGCCCAGGGTTTGCACCATGAAATTCACGGCACCTTCGCGATCGCCCGCTTCGATCTGATTCTGCAGTTGATTCAGGTTTTCCGTGGTGATGGCTTGGGTATTGATGTTGGTGGTTTCGCCCAGCAGGGACTGCAGGCGGTTTTGCAGCTGACCGATTTCCTCTTGGGTACCCAGGCGTGGAAACGCGCTGGTGACCGTGCTGAACGCGCTGCCAAAGATCGCCCCCATGGCGGATGCCGATAGCACGGCGTAGAGCAAGGTGGTCGCACCCCAGGCCACGACACCATGCAACATGCCATCGGATTTACGCCGAAGCCCTGACATCCGCGCCGCCACATAACCACCCACAAAGGCGGCGACCAGCATACTGATTCCATTCCAGACCGCCGACCAGGTCGGCGCATTCTGTGCGCCACCGGCGCTGCCCGTGCCGAGCTCGACAGCGGTCAATCCTGCCGCGACGCCCAGCAACATCAGCACCATGTGGGTCGCCAGTCCCACCACCAATCCGCCAATAATGGCGCTCCAGGCGATCGCCGGAAACCGGTTGCTGCGGCTATTTACCGGGGCCGCTGCAACGGCTGGCTGAATTACCCGCTCAGTGACGCGTTCATTATGCACAACAGGATCCATAGTCTTCTCCTCCGCTCATTGGCCATCGGTCTATCCGTGGTTTGACTACCTGCCCATATCGCTCACCTGGTACCAGCCGCGTAAGCGCGCCCTCTTCATGTATCAGGCCGGCGTGCCTGGTGAGGTCAAGCCCGGCTCGAGGATAACTGGCGCAACACGTAATGCAGGATCCCACCGTTCCTGAAGTAAGCCATTTCATTGAGGGTGTCGATGCGGCACAACACCTGAAACCGAGTCTCCCGCCCATCATCCCGCCTTGCCGTCACCTGGAGTTCCTGACCGGGCTTGAGTGCATCGGTCAGTCCTTCAATGCTGATGACTTCCGAGCCGTCCAGCTGCAGCGACTGCACCGACTCGCCTTCTCTAAACTGCAACGGCAGCACGCCCATGCCCACCAGGTTGGAGCGGTGAATCCGCTCGAAGCTCTCGGCGATTACGGCACGGATGCCCAGCAGGCGCGTGCCCTTCGCCGCCCAGTCGCGGCTGGAACCGGTGCCGTACTCCTTGCCGGCAAGCACAACCAATGGCGTGCCATCCTGCTGATAACGCATGGCCGCATCGTAGATGGGCATCTGCTCGCCGCTCGGGATGTAGCGGGTGATTCCCCCTTCCACGCCCGGGACCATGCGGTTGCGAATGCGGATATTGGCGAAGGTGCCGCGCATCATGACTTCGTGATTGCCACGACGCGACCCGTAGGAGTTGAACTCGGGCGGCGTGACCCCGCGCGCCTGCAGATACTCCCCCGCCGGGGACTGGACCTTGATGGTGCCGGCGGGCGAGATATGGTCGGTGGTCACGGAATCGCCGAACACGGCCAGCACCCGGGCCCCCTGGATATCGCCCAGGGCTGCCACCGGTTGCGCCAGGTCCTCGAAGAAAGGCGGGTTCTTGATATAGGTGGAGGCATCGGACCAGGCATAGGTATTACCCGCCCCACCTGAAATGGCCTGCCACTCTTCATCACCGGTGAAGACATCGGCATAGCGCTCACGGAACATGTCGCTAGTAACCGTGCGGACGGCCTCGTCCACTTCCCGGCTACTGGGCCAGATGTCCTTGAGATACACAGGTTGCCCGTTTGCATCGTTGCCCAGCGGTTCGGACGTGAGATCGATGTCGGTACGCCCTGCCAGGGCGAACGCCACCACCAATGGAGGACTCGCCAGCCAGTTCGATTTGACCTGTGGATGCACCCGCCCCTCAAAGTTGCGGTTGCCGGACAACACGGCAGAGACGATGAGATCCCCATCCGACACGGCCGCTGCCACCTCATCGGGCAAGGGCCCGGAGTTGCCGATACAGGTGGTGCAGCCGTAGCCCACGAGCTGAAACCCAAGCTGGTCCAGATAGGATTGCAGGCCGGCCTTGTCCAGATAATCGGTGACCACCTTGGAGCCCGGCGCCAATGACGACTTCACCCAAGGCTTGCGGGCAAGGCCACGTTCCACCGCTTTCTTGGCCAGCAGGCCAGCCGCCATCAGGACGCTGGGATTGGAGGTATTGGTGCAGGAGGTGATGGCAGCGATCACCACCGCCGCATCACTCAGTTCATAATTGCCGCCCTTGACCGGCACCTTCCGAATGGTCTGCTCCGCGCCCCGGCTGGACTCTTCCAGCAAACGGACTTGCGCCTGCTTCAGATCCCGCAGCAAAACCCGATCCTGGGGCCGCTTGGGCCCGGCCAGGCTGGGCTCGACACTGGCCAGATCCAGCTCCAGCAGATCGGTAAAGACCGGATCCGGCGTATCCGCCTCGTGCCACATGCCCTGCGCCCGGCAGTAGGCCTCGACCAGTTCGATCTGCGCCGGGTCACGCCCGGTCAGGCGCAAATAGCGCAGGGTTTCCGCATCGATGGGGAAGAATCCGCAGGTTGCGCCGTATTCCGGCGCCATGTTGCCAATGGTGGCGCGATCGGCCAGGCTCAGGTGCGCCAGTCCGGGACCGCAGAACTCGACGAACTTGCCCACCACACCGCGCTTGCGCAGCATTTCCGTCACGGTCAGCACCAGGTCGGTGGCCGTGACGCCTTCCCCCAAACGGCCGGTCAGGCGCACGCCAATGACTTCGGGAATCAGCATCGAGACCGGCTGCCCCAGCATCGCGGCCTCCGCCTCAATGCCGCCAACCCCCCAACCGAGAACGCCGAGGCCATTGATCATGGTGGTGTGGGAGTCGGTTCCCACTAGGGTATCCGGATAGGCGATGGTGGCACCATCAGGCGCCTGCGACGACCACACGGCCCGCCCCAGGTATTCCAGGTTGACCTGGTGGCAAATGCCGGTTCCGGGCGGCACCACGCGGAAATTCTGGAAGGCTTGCTGGCCCCAGCTGAGAAACTCATAACGCTCGCGGTTACGCTGGATCTCGATCTCCACGTTTTCCTTAAACGCCGTGGGTGAGCCGAAGCGGTCCACCATGACCGAGTGGTCGATCACCAGGTCCACCGGGATCAAGGGATTGATACGCGCCGGATCGCCACCTGCGCGCGCCACCGCGTCGCGCATGGCGGCCAAGTCGACCACGGCGGGAACCCCGGTGAAATCCTGCATCAACACCCGGGCCGGGCGATACTGGATTTCCCGATGGGCCGTGCGATCCCGCGACCAGCGATCCAGCGCTTGCAGGTCCTCCCGCGTCACGGTCTCGCCGTCCTCGAACCGCAGCAGGTTTTCCAGCAGGATCTTGAGGGAGAACGGCAGGCGGTCGATTTCGGCAAGCCCCGCCTCGCGGGCAGCCGCCAGGCTGTAATAGTCATACTCCCGACCATTAACCTTCAGCGTACGGCGGGTCTGCAAGGAGTCCTGTCCGATTCTGGTCACGTTCTAGCTCCTCCTTTGGCCAACAGAATCATCGTGCGACGCCTGGGCTGCGGAGGGGTGCACAACCTGCACAGGCGCCTGTTATCTCCCCATTAAACAGTGCGCCGCCAAGCCTAACGAGCCGGCCTCGCTCGCGGGTTCAACGGCTCCAGGCCGGGTGACCAACGACTCATTTCTGGTATTTGGCCTTCCAGTCCTCATAAGGCATGCCATAGATGATCTCCCGCGCCTGGGGATCGCTCACCGCCTCACCGCGGGCCTGTGCTTCCGCCAGGTACCATTTGGAAAGACAATTGCGGCAGAAGCCTGCCAGGTTCATCAGATCAATGTTCTGCTCCTCCGTGTGCTGACGCAGATGTTCGACCAGCTTGCGAAAAGCTGCCGCTTCGATCTCTGTTCGGGTCTGCGTATCCATGGTTGCTCTCCTGTTTGTAGGGTCTTTGTAAAACTTAGTAAGCATTCGTTTAGCGCATTTAATAGTCGTCATCTACAGTTAAGACGTATTCACGAATCTTTTTATTTCAATGCAGCTGCTACAGCAACCACCCATGGCTGGATACGATCCTCTCACTGCTGGCGCCTACGCAACCCACCTGTCCCAGGTGAACCAGAGCCGTGCCGTTTCGGCCACCGAAGACATATACAACAGCAATGGCCTGTTGCTGATCCGCAAAGGTCTCCCCCTCAGCTCCGAGACCGTCCGCAAGCTGCTGAGCCATAAGCTGGTCAAACCGCTCGAAACCTCGGTCCATGTGGACGATGCCATTACCAGTCAAAAGCTCTACGAGGATTTGCAGCAGATTTTTACCCGGTTTCCGGAATGCCGCGCCATTCACGCGTCGCTCACGCTGGATGAACAGTTGCTGGCCCAGTGCCACCGCTACGGCCAGCAGGAGCTGCTGGTGCAAAAAATAACCGTTCTGGCACTGCGCATGCCGCGGGAATACGAGAAGGCACTGTTCTGCGCCTGGCTAAGCCTGGCCCTGGCCTCCTACCTGCAATTGCCCGCGGCTGAGCTCGAGGCCGCGTTCCTCGCTGGCCTGGTGCATGATACCGGAATGCTCCACCTAGACCCGGCCATCATCCATAAAGGGGGTGAGCTCAGCTCGGAAGAATGGCGCGCCATTCAAAGCCACACCCTGATTGCCGACCATTTCCTGTCCTTTGTACCGGGGATTTCCCCCCTGACCCGGCGGGCGGTTCGCGAGCATCACGAACGCTGCGATGGCAGCGGCTATCCCGCCGGCCTGTTTGAAAGCCAGCTGTGCACGGTCGGCCAAATCGTTGCCATGAGCGACAGCCTGTACGCCATTCGCCGCAAGGGCCGATGCGGGCAAACCCTGACCCTGGGTGAAATCATCCCCATTCTGCAGCTCAACAGCACGGTTCACACCTACCAGGTCTATGCCGCAACCGTCGGTATATTTCGCGCCGCTCAGTTGCCGGGCGCCAGCCAATTATTTGGCCCTGCCCTGCAAACCTGTGCCCAGTTTCTGGCCCAGGAGCGTCAGGTGCTGGGCCGCAAGTTCTCGGCACTGCAGCCGTTGCTAGCGCGTCTCAAACACATGAGCGGCCAGGGGCCGATTCAGACTGCGGGCCTGATGTTGCAACGCCTGGATGCCATTGTGGTGGGATCTGGCCTGTTGAATGAGGCCCTGGGACGCTGGTTTGAGCACGTAGCCCGCCAGTTGGTGGATAGCGCCGGTGCGGAACTGGCGGAAGCAACCCTGATGTATCAGGAGCTGGCCTGGCAAATAAAGCAGGTCACACGCGTGCTGGGGTTGATTTTGAGCACACCGCAAGCGTTGGCGGCGGAGGAGCGGCAGATGATCGAGCAGACGCTGCTCCAACTAAGACCTTTTTGACGCAGCCGAGCGAGACCGCGCCCGCCCCTGACCTCGCCCACTACCGGCCTTAAGCCATTGCTCCAGCACCCGGCCAACCTCCCGGTCCCGCAGCAACTTCATATGACCGGTTCCGGTGAAGACCTGTCGGCTAATAGCGGGATGTTCCGACGTATCCGATCCCGTATGGGGATTGAGCGCACTCTCGACACTCACCAGACCGTCGCCCACCGCATCGGTCAGACGCCCCGCGCCAGGCTCGACCAGGGAACCGGCGACGAAGAGATAACGCACGCCTTCGACTAAGGGCACCGGATGGGGAACAAAATGACAGGTGTCATCGATATCCCGTTCCACCCAATCCTCAGGCCGCAAACTGCCATGGCGCAGGTCCTTGATACCGGCACTGCGGCACTTGCCAAGCAGCGCGAACGGTGCGGAATACGGCGTGGATTTCAACAAGCTGGTTACCCAGTTTCCGATGTTCTCCAGTG
>JAEZAA010000276.1 GCA_023430625.1 Pseudomonadota bacterium | reverse complement strand
GGCGTGCCCTGTATCGGCACCAGCTGGAGTCACAAATATGAAAGGTTGTTCGAGGAATATGGGGTGTCGGCGTACTTGCTCCAGCCCAATGCCACGGCAGCCGATGTGACGGAATTGCTGGCCTCATTGGATGCCACCCGGCCGGAAATCCTGCGCCGGGGTGATGAACTGAAGAAGTTGGCGGAACGCATGTGGGACCAGGTCCGGTCGCTGGCCGCGCAGCCGAAGCCGGCACAGCCTGCGGTACAACCCGCCTACGCGGTCACCAAGGGAAGCTGAACCTATGAGCACAGGACGTGCACCGGTGAAAACGACAGGCGACGGTCGCTCCAAGCAGCGGGTGCTGTTCGTCATCAACTCGCTGGAAGGCGGCGGGGCGGAGCGGGTGTTTGCCGTGGTGCTGGATCACATTGCGCCTTACCTGCCTGACGTCCAGATCGAGATTGCCCTGCTGGATGAGCGTCCGAGCCGGTTTGAAATCCGTGCGCCCTTTGTCATCCATCAGCTGCGTGGCTCCGGCGGACTGCTGGACAGTGCCAAGCGCCTGTATCGGCTGCTGGTCCAGTTCCGGCCGGACGTGGTGGTCAGCTTCCTGACCCGGGCCAACTATCTGAATGCCGCCTTTGCCCGCCGACTGGGCTACAAGGCCATTATCAGCGAGCGCAGCGATACCAACGGTCGCCTGGGCGGTGGACTGGCCGGTCATCTCAAGAAGGCGCTGGTGCGCCGCCTGTACCCGCGCGCCGCCTATGTGATTGCCGTGGCGGAAGGCATCAAGGACAGCCTGATCCGGGAATACGGCGTCGCCCGGGATGCCGCCCGGGTAATTTACAACCCGTACGATATGGACGCGCTGCGTCACCGCGCACAAGAGAGCTGCGACCTCGGGGACGGGCCTTTCATTCTGACGGTGGGCCGGCTGGTGCGGGCCAAACGCTTTGACCTGTTAATCCGCGCCTATGCCCGAGGACAGTTCAACCAGGACCTGGTCATCGCAGGCGAGGGACCCGAGCTGGCGAACCTGCAGGCGCTGGCCCTGGAGCTGGGCGTGGCGGGACGGGTGCTGCTGGTGGGCTTTGTGGCCAACCCCTATGCGCTGATGGCCCGTGCCTCCCTGTTCGTGCTCAGTTCGGAGCGAGAGGGCTTTCCCAACGCGCTGGTCGAATCCATGTGCCTGGGCACGCCAGTGGTCGCGACCCATTGCAACCATGGTCCTCTGGAGATTCTGGACCCCGGCATGCAGGTCGGGATCCGGGGCGTGCATCTGGGCCAGTATGGAATTCTGGTTCCGGAAGGGGATGTGCCGGCACTGGCCAATGCCATGGAGCAGGTGCTCTCCGACGCGGAGCTGGCCGCCCATTATGGGCGCAAGGGGCGGCAGCGGGCGGAGGACTTTACGGTGGACGCGGCCGTGAGCCAGTTTGCCGGACTGGTCCGTGAAGCGTTGGGTACGCCCCAGCCCAGGGAACAGGCCGGCGCTACCTTGCTTGAGGCGGCACGGGAGCAGTGGAGCGAGGCAGGGCATTCCCATGAGCGCCCTTAGCGAGGACTTTACGTCATGACGCCAACCCTATGGCTCGGCGTAGCCACGGTGGTGACCTTGATCTGCGGTGTCTGGCTGGCGCGCCATCTGCAGCGCCGGCCCGTGCCGCGTATTCTGGCGTTTGTCGTCCTGGTTTTGTTCTTCCGCTTCGTGCTCTCGGCCTTCCATCCGCTGACGTTTCCGGCGCTGATTGGGCCATTTTCCATCAACGCGCTCTATTCCATTCTGGTGACGGGCCTTGGCCTGCTACTGATCGACAAGCGCTTGTTGCTGCTGAAATTCCTGCTGCCGGTCTATGGGCTCTTCGCCGTGATCCTGTTGAGTGCCCTGTTGAATGGCACGCTCGTCTTGTCGATCGAGACGTTGCTGAAGTGGTTGTTCTTTGTCGTCATCGCCCTGGCCCTGTTTGAAGCGCTGATGCGTGTGGAGCGCGGCCTGGTTCTGGAGAGCCTGCTGCGGGCGTTTTCCGTGCCGCTGGTGCTGCAGGTGCTGGCCATTGTCTTGGGCTACTCCAAGCGTTCCGAATCGGACGGCTCCATCAGCTACGTAGGTGGCTATCATCACGAAGCCGTATTCTCGGTGATCCTGGTCACCGCCCTGGTGCTGGCGGCCATGGTGCAGCTTGACCGCGCCGGCCGTGGCGGACGGGGCAGCGGTATGCTGCCCTTGCTGATTGCCGTGCTGGTGATGTTCACCAATTACCGCACCTCGATCATCGCCATGTTGCTGCCGCTGACAGGCTACATCTACTTTCGCTTTATCCGGCAGGGCGCGCCCCTGATGAAAGTCTGCGCCTCGGTAGTGTTGGCCTGCGCCACCATCGGGATCGGTTTTATGGATTTCAGCCATATCATCGAGCGCTTCTCGGAAATCGGCATGGTCATGGATTCCTTGGCCGACCTGGTCAAGGCCCCGGCCTATTACACCGAATGGGAGCAGGATTACTTTTCCGCGCGCCTCTACATCTGGAGCCAGTACCTCGATGGGTTCGTCAATGGCGGCACCCTGCAGTACCTCATTGGCCATGGCGCCGACTCCTGGACCGGGTTGTTTGCCAAGTATGCGCACAATACGTTCGTTTCCTATCTGTACGAGCTGGGCATTCTCGGAACGCTGGCACTGGCCTACCTGTTTCTGCGGAACATGGGGCGCTGCTGGTCGAGACCCTTAACTACCTACGGGCTGTTTCTGTTTCTGGCGTTCGGGGCGTTCCTCATCATGAACCTGGGCACCATGCCCTTGTGGCAGATCGAGGGGGTTGCTCTGTTCGCCATGCTCAGCGCCTTTGCCTGGACACTTCAGTGGGAGCCGCTGTTGCAGGAGGCCGCTGCGGCTGAACAGCCTGCCGATCAGGATGAGACGAGTGCCGATGGGGACGGGGCATGGGCCAGACGCGGCGAAGGGCCGGTCATGCAATGAAGGATTCAGGCGTTGTGCTCGCCACACATCATGAGCGGGCATGACCAAGCCAGGGAGAAGGGGATCGAATGTGAAGGTCGCGTTTGTGGGTGGTCGGGGTTACCACTCGAATTATGGAGGGGTCGAGAACGCGATTCGGGAAATTTCCACTCGCCTGGCGCGCACGCGCGGACTGACGGTAGAGGTCTACGGTCAAGGGGAGGGCCGCTGGTTCCGTGCCCACAACCCGGAGCCTGGTCTGGTGCAGGTGGAGGCGCCGCGCCTGGCTTCGCGCTCCGGCGGCAATGCCTTGCTGGCCCTGGTGTGCTGCCTGTATGCGCTGGTGGTGCGGCGGCCCGATGTGATCCTGCTGTTTGCGTCGGGTCCAAGCCTGCTGGCCGTGATCGCCAGGCTGTTTCGGGTGCGGGTGATTGCGGCCCTGCGCGCCATCGACAGCCAGCGGGATAAATGGGGGCCGGTCAGCGCCATGGTGCTGCGCCTGGGCGAGCTCAGTGCACTGCACGTGGCCCATGCCTGCACGGTCAACAGCCTGGAAATGTTCCGCCATTACGATGGCGAGACCTGGGGGTTGCATTACATACCCAATGGTGCGACGGATTGTCAGTCCGGCAGTGATGAGGTCCTGGAGCGGTTTGGCTTGCGCAAGGACGGCTATTTGCTGTTCGCGGCCCGCTTCGATCCCGTCAAGCGCCTTCATCTGCTGTTGCAGGCCTACGGTCGCCTGCCTGAAGCCGGACGCCTGCCGCTGGTGGTGGCGGGGGGCAACTGCAAGTCGCCGGCCTATCAGCGGCAGCTGGAGGAGTTGGCGGGGCCGGGCGTGATCTTCGTCGGGCATGTGACCCGCGAGATCCTCGATCCGCTCACCCGCAACTGCGGGGTGTTTGTGCTGCCGTCGATCCTGGAAGGCATGTCCAACAGCCTGCTGGCGGCGATGCGCAGTGGCCGTTGCGTGCTCTGTGCCGACGTGGATGCGAACCGGGACGTGGTGCTGGGGGATGAGTCTGCCCTGTTTGCCGCCGACGATGTGGAGGAGCTTGCCCGCAAGCTGGCGGAGTATTGCGCCTCGCCTGAGCAACGGGAGGCCTGTGGGCGCAAGATGATGGCGCTGGTGGATGAGCATTATTGCTGGGATATGACGGCGGCAAGCTATTTGCAGTTAATCACCCGAACGCTGGGAACGGAGCCCCGTCAGGCGCTGTCCTGATTCCGGAAGCGCGGACGAGTTAAGGAGGATGACAATGAAGGACACTGATGTGTCGGCGGCGAATACAACACCTCTGGTGAGCGTGGTCATCAGCGCGTACAACCGGCCCGACTATTTGCAGAGTGCGATCGCCAGCGTCTTGAGCCAGACCTTCGGCGATTATGAAATTATCGTGGTCGATGATTGCTCGCCGGTCTCGCTTGAGACGGTTCTGCAGGATATCGCCTTCCCTGTCCGTTATCACCGTCTGGCCCAGAACAGTGGGGCCAACAAGGCCCGCAATGAAGGCGTTCGGCTGGCACAAGGCTGCTATGTGGCCTTTCTGGACGATGACGACGCCTGGCTGCCGCGCAAGCTCGAATGGCAACTGCCCCAGGTGCAGGAGGCGACGGCCTGTATCGGTGGCTACGAATACATGGACACCCATCAGCCCTTCGTGAAACCGATCCAGCAGGTGAGCGAGAAAATGCTCAAGCGCGGCAACCCCTATTGCGGCATGAGCGGCCTGATCTGCGAACGGGAGTGGCTGCTGCAGCATCCGTTCGACGAAGCCCTGAGTAACGGCCAGGACTGGGATATTTTTGTGAGGCTTGCCCAGCAGGCGCCGCTGCGGTACGTGGCGCGCCCACTATTTTTGTATCGGCGCGGCAGCCACGAGAGCATCACCACCAAAGTGAAGAAGCTGGGCCTGGCGGACATGGAAAAGCGGCTGGGCGCGGTGCGCAAGCATCGCCACTGGCTTGGAGAGAGTAA
>JAEZAA010000250.1 GCA_023430625.1 Pseudomonadota bacterium | reverse complement strand
CGGCAAACTCACGCGGACTTGCCAAATCGATCAGGCGCAAGCCACGACGCGCCACCTTGTCTTCATAGGCCGGCCCGATGCCACGACCGGTCGTCCCGATCTTGGCTTCGCCCCGGGCAGCCTCACGGGCCAGATCCAGCGCCTGGTGGTAAGGCAGAATCAATGGACAGGCGCCGCTCAGAAGCAGGCGGTCCCGCACGGGAACACCCTTCTCTTCAAGCTGACGAATTTCTTTCAGCAACGCATCGGGCGCCAACACCACGCCATTCCCGATGACGCAGGTGACGTTGTTCCGCAGGATGCCTGAAGGAATCAGGTGCAGCACCGTCTTCTGGCCGTCGATGACCAGCGTATGACCTGCGTTGTGTCCTCCCTGGAAGCGCACGACCATACCAACCTGCTCGGTCAGCAGATCAACGATCTTGCCCTTTCCCTCGTCACCCCATTGGGTGCCCAAAACGACGACGTTCTTGCCCATCTTTATGCTCTAGTGCCTGTTCTGAAAGATAATCCACTCACTGGCCCACCAGGGAACCAGCATTTTAACTCATGGCCTGTACGCGCCAGGCACCGTCCACTTTTACCAGCTCGCGATCGCAGCGATCACGCAGCTCATCCCGGGTTTGTCCCGGAAGTAATTGAATCACGGTTTCCGCCAGCCGAAGCTCGCGAACCTGTTGCCAGAGCCCTGCATCGTTATCCGCAGGCGCCAGTATCGCCTTAGGTGCCGCTGGCGCCGCCATTTGCCCCACCCGGTACAACGCCTTCACGTCCAGACTGAAGCCCGTCGCCGGGCGCGACTCGCCGAATACAGCACCGGCACCATCGTAACGTCCGCCCTGCGCCACAGCCTGCCCGTAACCCGCCACGTAGGCAGCAAACACCAGGCCCGTGTGATAGTTATACCCACGCAGCTCACAGAAATCGAAATTGAACTCCACCTGAGGGAACCGCTGTGCCAGCGCTTGTGCGACGTGTTCCATCGTGTCCAATCCCGCCAACAAGGCTGCACCGGCCGCGCCGAATGCAACGCGGGCCTTCTGCAGCGTGTCTCGCCCGCCCGCCAGGCGTGGCAACTGCCGCAGCATTGCCGCCATGTCCGGATCCGCCACATGGGTGGCGATCAGATCGTCGATATCGGGAATGGATTTGCGCTTCAGCGCGTCGAACAAGCGACGCTCGGCTTCGGCCGAAAGATTCGCACGGCGGATTAACTCGCGATAAATCGTGACATGGGCCAGATCCACATGGAGCCTGGTCAGGCCCGCAGCCTGCAGAGACTCCAGCATCAGCGAAATGACTTCGATATCCGCGGAGACATCAGCCTGTCCGAACAGCTCACAGCCAGCCTGGATCGGGCTGCGCGAGGTCAACATATTCGCGGGCACCGTATGGAGCACGCTGCCGATATAACAGAGACGGCGCACGCCCTGGCCCTTGGCTGCTCGCGCATCGATACGCGCGGCCTGGGGAGTCATGTCGGCACGCACGCCCATCAGCCGACCGGTCAGTTGATCGGTGATCTTGAACGTCTGCAAATCCAGATCGTTGCCTGCCCCGGTCAGCAGCGAGTCCAAATACTCGATCAGCGGCGGCATGACCAACTCGTAGCCCCAACGCTGATACAGATCAATCAATTGCCGCCGGCCATTTTCAATGACAGCAGCCTGTGGCGGCAGTAACTCTTCGACACCATCGGGCAGAAGCCAGCGATCAGAAACGGACATGTTCTTTCCTGTCAGTCAGGGGACCCGGATCTGCCCAGGCCACATTCCGGCGCCGCCAACATCCCCTCTACAGGGGAATCGCAGTATCCCAGTCGCCGGGATCTCGCCGATCACACCAAAGGCGGCACAGGTCGGGGCGAAAGACGCAATTCTACCCAGTTAGACGCCGCAAAAAAACCGGGATCTGGCCCGGTTCGCACATTCTACCAGACTTCCGGCGCCTGCACAGCGCCGAAGTCCGGCTTTGTCCCGAGGAGTTAGCGGGGAGCTTGGGCTCCACGCCGCGCCTGCGGCTGTTGAGGGTCCTTCATATAGCGCAGGAACTGGCTTTCGGCGTCGATCACCATCATGTCACCCTTGCTGGAGAAGGTGCTTTCGTACGCCTGCATACTGCGATAAAACTCGTAAAAGCCGGCGTTTCTGGTATAGGCGTCCGCATAGATCTGGGAGGCAATGGCATCACCCTCACCGCGGGTCCGCTCAGCCTCCCGGAATGCTTCGGCCACGATGACAGACTTCTGCCGGTCGGCGTCGGCACGAATACCTTCCGCCAATTCGTTACCGCGGGAACGGTGGTCCTGGGCTTCCTTGGCGCGCTCCGCCTTCATCCGCTCGAACACCGAAGAGCTCACATCCACCGGCAGCTCAATCGCTTTCACCCGGATATCCAGCAGATGGATACCGAATTCGCTCAGGGTACGCTTGTCCAGCCGCTCGGTCAGTTCATGCATCAGGGTGTCCCGCTCACCGGAAATCACCTCGTGCTGGGTGCGCTGACCGAACTGATCGCGCAGGCCATTGTCGATCCGGGCGCTCAGAAGCGAAATAGCCCGCGCCTCATCACCGGAGGTCGCACGATAGAAACGGCCCACATCGGCAATGCGCCAGGCAGCGTAGGAATCCACTTCCAGAGGCTTCTTATCCACCGTGAGGTAACGGCGGGTCGGTGAATCCAGGGTCAGGACGCGAACATCGAACTTCTTCACCTTGTCCATGAACGGCACCTTGACGTGCATACCGGCGCCGATATCGGTTTCGATTTGCTCGCCGAAGCGCAACAGGACAGCACGCTCCCACTCGCTCACAATATAAATCGATTTAGACGCCACCAGCAGAATGAGCAGGATGGCGGCAATTCCAAAGACTGACTTAGTGCTCATGAATTAGCGCCCCCGACGATTCTGGCTGTTGGCTTGACGACTCAAGGACTCCTCGATTAGCTGGCTGATCCGGCTATCGAGGTCCTGTGATGTCATGCCCGTTTCGGGCGCCGGATCACGAGCCAGCGCCGCGCCGGCGGCAGCCATGCGATCCAGCGGCAACAGCATCATGTTGTTGCCCTGACTCACATCCACCAGCACCTTGTTGGTCTTGGACAATACATTTTCCATGGTAGAAATATAGATCCGCTCCCGGGTGACATCCGGCGCTTTTTCAAATGCAGCCAATTGGGCAAGGAAACGCGAGGTTTCACCCTCGGCTCTGGCCACCACTTCTTCCTTATACGCGCTGGATTCTTCAATCATCCGTTGCGCACGACCGCGTGCCTCCGGCAGTACTTTATTGCGGTACGCCTCTGCACCTTCCACCACGCGACGTTCATCTTCCTTCGCCCGTTGCACGTCATCGAACGCCGCACGAACTTCACGCGGAGGCTGGGCTTCGTTGATGTTGACCTGCTGGACCATCAAACCGGCATCGTAGTCATCCAGGTAACGCTGCAAGCGCTCCTGGACCTTGACCGCCAGCACGGAACGGCCCTCAGTCAGGACTTGGTCCATCTCCGATCCACCCACCTCATGCCGCAATGTACTGTCGATGGCATAGTCCAGCAGCGTCTCGGGATCACGCACATCCATCAGAAAGTTGTGCAGATCGTTGATGACATACTGCACGGTCAGGTCGATCTCGACGATGTTCTCGTCCTCAGTCAACATTTTCCCTGAGGTCACTTTGGTCCGGACGTTGGTGACTTCCCGAATTTCGGTGCGATCCACCAGCGGAATCTTGAAGTGAAGACCCGGCCCGTTGGTTTCGAGATATTTGCCAAACCGCAAGACCAGCGCCTGCTCCCGCTCGTCCACGGTATAGACGGAATTAAAGCCGAGGAAGAGCAACAGGACGATCGCAATCAACGCGAAAACACCGCCACCGCCTGATGAGGATCCGCTTCCACCAGAGGCTTTGCCGCCGAACAAACGGTTTAATTTATCCAAACCCTTTTTGATCGCCTCATCCAGATCGGGTGGGCCATCCTTGCGGCCTCTGTTTCCACCCCCCCAGGGGTCTTGATTATTACGATTTCCACCCGGTTCATTCCAGGCCATGCTCTTCTCCAACAATTAAGGGTTAATGCCGGCACAACCCGACGTACCAATGACAACAAGAACGCGCACAAGTTCACCCACTCATTACGCGCTAATCGTATGAATTTCGAACAATTTTTACAATCCGAAAATCAAATCTTCGATTCGAGTGGCAGGCCGGAGGTTCAGGCAAGCGCCTCTTCATCCACCCCGGCGCGACTCAGCATCTGCATCCAGTCACTGCGTGGCAGGCGAATTTCCAACACCGGCACGCCATCCTCGCTCTCTGCCTCATGCAATACACTGCCGTTCTTATACAGCATGGCCCGAAGCCGACCCTGATCGTGCGGCACACGGATGGTCTTGTGCACCATGTTGTGGCCCAGCAGTTCGCCGATCGCCCCGAACAGCATCGCCAGGCCTTCGCCGGTCTGGGCGGAAAGCCACACCGCCACGGGTTTGCCGTCAGCGTCCCGGTCGATGCCAGCCCCCCGCTGATCCAGCAGGTCGATCTTGTTGTAGACGAACAGAATCGGAATCTCATGAGCACCGATTTCTACCAGCACGTTTTCAACCTGCCGAATGTTATCAGCCCGTTCCGGCGCATGACTATCGACAACGTGCAGCAAAAGATCGGCGTTCTGGGTCTCTTCCAAAGTCGCCCGAAACGCCTCCACCAATTTATGCGGAAGATGTCGGATAAAGCCTACGGTATCGGCAAGCACCACCGGCCCGATATCTGGCAAGGTAATGCGGCGCAGAGTCGGATCGAGGGTGGCAAACAGCTGATTGGCGGCATAGACGCCGGCTTCGGTAACCTTGTTGAACAAGGTCGATTTACCGGCGTTGGTATAACCGACCAGCGAAACGGTTGGAATATCGGCACGCTCACGAGCCCGCCGCCCCTGCTCCCGCTGGGTCCGGACCTTTTCCAGACGCTTGCTGATCGATTTAACGCGTGCCCGCAATAACCGCCGGTCGGTTTCCAGCTGAGTCTCACCGGGCCCGCGCAAGCCAATCCCGCCCTTTTGCCGCTCCAGGTGGGTCCATCCCCTCACCAGCCGGGTAGACATATGCTCCAACTGAGCCAGCTCGACCTGCAATTTACCCTCGTAGGTACGGGCACGTTGCGCGAAGATATCGAGGATAACACCGGTACGATCCAGCACGCGGCATTGAAGCTCCCGTTCCAGGTTACGTTCCTGGCTGGGAGAAAGGGAGTGATTGAACAATACGACGTCGGCTTCGTGAAGCGCCACGGCCGCCTTGATTTCTTCCAGCTTGCCCTCGCCCACGAAATATCGCGGGCTTGGATGCGCCCTCGAGCCCCCCACCAGCGACACTGGCGTGACACCCGCAGAGACCACTAATTCCTGAAACTCCTGCGAGTCCTCTCTCTCGGCCTCACTCGACAATTCCAAGTGAACCAGGACTGCACGCTCACCGGTACTGGGGCGCTCGAACAAAGAAGAGACCTCCGCTTAGGCGTTACCCGGCTCGGCGTCACCTTCGCCCTGTCCGGGCTGAGGAATCCGGACATTACGAGCAGGCACGACCGTCGAAATCGCGTGCTTGTACACCATCTGGCTGACCGTGTTCTTCAGCAGGATAACGAACTGGTCAAAAGACTCAATCTGACCTTGCAGCTTGATGCCGTTTACCAAAAAGATAGACACCGGAATGCGCTCCTTACGTAACGCGTTCAGATAAGGGTCTTGTAGCGAATGCCCTTTTGACATCTGCTTTCTCCTAGTTGTGTTTTTTTCTTCAATTCTGCCGCCTCCGTACCATGAGCCGACTAGTTTCCGACATCATGTGCCTGGAACACACCCTGGCTTAAGCCATGGAACGAGATAAAGCGCTCAGCCGCAGCCATCCGTTAAGAGCACTCAGTAAACTTTGAAGCAAACTTCAAGCCACGCTTCCTGGCGCCACGCACTGACGCCCTGCAACGGACAACTACCTGTTACTCAGACCCTAACGCGTGTGAAAGATGCCCGCACGCCCGTTCCAGAAGTGCGTCATCTCCAGATTCCAACCATGTTAGACTCGGCCACCGGCGCAACCAAGTCAGCTGCCGCTTGGCCAATTGCCGGGTCGCCGCAACGCCGCGCTCTACCATGGTCTGATAATCGGTTTGCCCGGCCAGATAGTCCCAGGCCTGGCGATACCCAACACACCGGATTGCCGGCAACATGGGGTCGAGATCACCTCGTTGATACAAGGCGCGGACTTCATCGACAAAGCCCGCATCCAGCATTAACTGGAAGCGCAGCGCGATTCGCCGGTGCAGTTCCTGCCGATCAGGCGGAGCAACGGCTAAGTTTATAATATTGTACGGCATGGCCGCAAAAGATTCCCGCTCCCATTGCGTCGACTGCCCTGCCGTTCCAGGGGTGCTGCCAGTTGGCGCCTCCAGCTCGGAGTCTCCTTCAGACGCATCCGGTTCAAGCTGCCAAAAGCTTGAAATGGGCTGCCCGGACACTTCAAAGACTTCCAATGCGCGGATCAATCGCTGTCTGTTTTGGCAATGAATGCGCCGCGCGGCTTCAGGATCAACCGAGGCCAGCCGCCGATGCAGCGCCTCCGCCCCTAATTCCGAAAACTCCGCTTCCAGCCGGGCTCGCACCTCGGGATTGGCGCGCGGCAAATCCGCCAGACCATCTCTTAGAGCCTTGAAATACATCATGGTTCCGCCAACCAGCAGCGGAATTCGCCCAGACTCCGTGATTTCGCGCATCTCGCGCATGGCATCGGCGTAGAATTCCCCGACCGAGTAAGCCTCCGCCGGGTCACGAATGTCGATGAGGCGGTGTGGCGCCCGGGCCAGCAGCTCGGGCTCCGGTTTCGCCGTGCCAATATCCATTCCGCGGTAGATCAAAGCCGAATCGACGCTGATGATCTCAAACGGGAACCGCTCCCGTAGCGCCACCGCCAGATCGGTCTTGCCCGCAGCCGTCGGCCCCATCAGGAAGACCGCCGGTGGCCGGCCAGGATGCATTGAATCAACCATTGATACTTCGCTCGTCTCGATCATTTACCAGCGCAAAAGAAATCGGCTGCGGCTGCCATCCGACCGTCGCCCCGCAACTCACACCAGGCTCAACGGCCGCGCAGGAACAGTTTGTCCAGTTCCGCCAGGGTCATCTGTGTCCAGGTGGGACGGCCGTGGTTGCACTGGCCACTTCGCTCGGTCTCTTCCATGTCCCGCAGCAATGCGTTCATCTCCGCAATGGTCAAAGTGCGATTGGCACGGACCGCACCGTGACAGGCCATGGTAGCGAGCAATTCGTTGACCTGAGCTTCCAGCCGATCGCTACTGCCCTGCTCCACCAGATCACTGACCAAGTCGCGCACCAGTTGTTCCACGTCCGCATCGCGCAGCAGCACCGGCACCTGACGCACCACCACTGTTTCCGGCCCCAGCACCGACAACTCCAGGCCAAGACGCGCCAAGGCCGCCTGATGCTCTTCCACCACAGCGGTTTCGCGCATGCTCAGCGCCAAACTCAGAGGCACCAGCAAGGGCTGCGCACGCACGCCCTGCCCGTGATAGGCGTTCTTCATACGCTCGTAGGTAATGCGCTCATGGGCGGCGTGCATGTCCACCACAATCAGACCATGGCGATTCTGTGCCAGGATATAGATGCCATGCAGTTGCGCGACGGCAAAGCCCAATGGCGGTTCGCCCTGTTCTTCGGCGGCATGTGGCAGGGGCTGCGGCTGTGTGCGCACCAGGCTGAGTGGCGCCACGGACTCTGCACGCCGCTCCCAGGGCTCGGGCTGCGTCACGGGCATATGCAATGCTCCGTAAAGGCCCACCTGATCCCGAATTTCCTGCGCCGATGGCCTCGCCGTCAATTCCATGCTGGTTTGCTGAAAAGTCGTGGCCGCGATGCCCGCGGAGACGGGGCTGTGAGCCTCCGCCGTTATCGCCGCTTCCCCGACCGCGCCCAGCCGTTGCTCCGGGCGAATCTCGGCCAGGGCGCGATGCAGCGTCTTGAACAGAAAGTCGTGAACCAGCCGCGAATCCCGGAACCGAACCTCATGCTTGGTGGGATGCACGTTGACGTCCACGTTGGCGGGATCCACTTCAAAATACAGCACGAACGCCGGATGACGCCCGTTGTACAGAACGTCCCGATAGGCCTGGCGGATGGCGTGAGCCACCAGTTTGTCCCGCACCACGCGGCCATTCACGAAGAAATACTGTAAATCAGGCTGGCTGCGGGAAAAGGTCGGCAGTGCCACCCAGCCCCACAGCCGCAGACCGGCCGCGTCCGCATCCACATGCACGGCATTGGCCATAAACTCCTGCCCCAGCAGCGCGGAGATCCGGCGTTCCCGGTCCTGCAGTCCCTCGGCGGGCCGCAACTGGTGCACGACACGCTGGTTATGCCGCAATTGAAAGGCGACCGAGAAGCGCGCCAGCGCCTGGCGCTTCACGACTTCCTCGACATGGCCGAATTCGGTTTTCTCGGTGCGCAGAAATTTACGGCGGGCGGGCGTGTTATAGAACAGATCCCGTACCTCAACCGTGGTACCCACCGGATGGGCGGCGGGACTCAAGGTCGCAGCCATGTCCCGGCCTTCCGCGGACACACAGCAACCCTGTTCCTGATCCCGCGGCCGGGAGGTCAGCGCCAGGCGCGAGACGGAACTGATACTGGCCAGCGCCTCGCCCCGAAAACCGAGCGTTGCCACCGCCTCCAGATCTTCAAGCTCGACGATCTTGCTGGTTGCATGCCGGCTGAGCGCCAATGCCAGGTCGTCCTGCGCGATGCCGACGCCGTCATCCCGCACCCGAATCAATTTGACGCCACCCGCTTCGATATCGACGTCAATACGCCGTGCGCCAGCATCCAGGGCGTTTTCCACCAGCTCCTTAACCACCGAAGCCGGACGCTCAACCACTTCGCCAGCGGCAATCTGGTTGGCCAAGCGGGGCGAGAGTAATCGGATACGGCTCATGGGACCTCGGCAGAAGACGACAGGGAGCCGGCGACCTGCCGGCTCTGAAATTCAGCCAAGGATACTAACAAGCAGCCGGCGGGGCCTCAATGTCTATCGTCGCGCCCTATGCAGCCTGCCCATGACAGAAGCCTGATGACTGGAATTTTCCAGCCCGAAAGGAGCCCCGGATTCAGGATCCGGGGATATGAATGACCTGTCCGACCCGGACCTGATCACTGCTCAGCCCGTTTACCTCGCGCAGGCGGGCCAGGCTGACGTTATTACGCTGGGCGATGCCGCTCAAGGTGTCACCGCGACTGATCACATAACGCGTCAGAGGCGATGCCGCGCTTGCGCCCGGGGTCTCGGCGGCAGCCACCAGCGACGAGCCGCCATATTTTTTCCAGGCGAGATAAGTACCTGGCGGTGGCGTGTCGGCAAAATAGGCTTTGATGCCTTTGTGAATGGCCTGGGCGATTTTGCGCTGGTAGCTTTTATCGTTCAGGCGTTTGGCCTCAACCGGGTTGGAGATAAAGCCGGTTTCAACCAGAAGCGATGGAATATCCGGCGATTTCAGCACCACGAACGCCGCCTGTTCCACCCGAGACTTATGCAGCTTGGCAATCGCACCCATGGATTGCAGGACCTGATCGCCAATAGCCAGACTCGCATTCAGGCTCGCGGTCATGGACAGATCCAGCAACACGCCCGCCAACACGTTGTCCTTGTCGTCCAGGCTCACACCACCCACACCGCCGATCAAATCCGAGCTGTTTTCCCGCTCCGCCAGCCAGCGGGCGGTTTCACTGGTCGCACCCCGCTGGGAAATGGCAAAAACCGAGGCGCCCGATGCCTCCGGCCGGTGGAAGGCATCGGCATGAATCGACACAAACAAATCCGCATTGTGCTTGCGCGCCAACTGGGTACGTTGCCGCAAACCGATGTAGTAGTCGCCCGTACGGGTTAGATGACTTACGAAACCTTTTTCTTCCCGTAGCAGCGCCTGCAGTTCCCGGGCGATGGACAACACCACGTCTTTCTCACGCACGCGGCCAGGTCCGATCGCGCCGGGATCCTCACCACCGTGCCCGGCATCAATGACCACGACGATATCCCGACGACCGGCCTCGGCAGCATGTTTGACGGGCGCCGCTGGTTGCGCCGGTCCCGCCGGTCGCGCGGTCTCAGTCTGGGACTCACTCTCATCGCCGCCGGTAAGCAGATCGACCACCAGGCGATTGCCATACTGACCATTGGGCTTGAGCAGGAAGCTGCGGGTTTTAATGGCCTTTGGCAGATCCAGCACAACCCGCAAGTCCTTGCCGTTACGAACACCCGTGCGTACCTTGCTGATCGGGCTATTGGCGAGATCCAGCTTGCTCAGATCAGTCTCCAGACTGCTGTTCTGGAGGTCGATAACCAACCGGTGCGGGTTATCCAGGGGGAATACGTCATGCTCGATCGGGCCGCTGACATCGAACACCAATCGGACATGATCGGGGGCGGGCCACAACCGCACACTACCCACAGTCGCCGCGTGCAACTGACCGGCTAGCAGGAGTGTCACGACCAATGCCCAAGGAAGAAGGGCGAATAGACGGATCATTGTTTTTGCTCTCTTTGATGCATGTTGTCATCCTCTGCCGACCACCGCCGCAGAAGATCCTCGCCGCGCGCGCTTCCCGCGCTCAGGCGCAATTCGCGCCCCAGGCCGGCAACAACAATGGCGACCTCGATATCCGGCGCGACCAGCGCCGTCATACCACGTTCAGGCCATTCAATTAGACAGAGGGAGTCCTCATCAAGATAGTCGCGGATTCCGAGGTATTCCAACTCTTCGGGATGCCCAAGCCGATACAAATCAAAGTGATAAACCGTTTTGTCTGGAAACCCGTAAGGCTCCACCAGCGTATAGGTCGGGCTTTTCACCGCTCCCCGGTGCCCAAATGCCCGCAATACACCCCGGCAGAAGGTCGTTTTGCCGGCTCCCAGCTCCCCTCGCAAGAAGATGATCCCGCGCCCACCGGTGATCAGCCCCAGGCGTTCGCCCAGCGTCACCAGGGCAGCTTCGTCTTGCGCATAGTTCGTTACAGTGGTCATGGTCGGGAATCGGTCTTTCAGCTGGATTGATGGTTCTGGCTGCGCGGGTCGCAAGCGCGCAGCACCTGGGGTAAGAAATTCAAAAGATCCTGTGGCAGCAGGCTGATGTAGCCCTGCTCGACGGCCGCCCGGTCCGCCGCCTCGCCATGGAGGCAAGCGCCTACCTCGGTAGCAGTGCGCGGATCCAGCCCTTGCGCCCAGAGCGCGCCCAGCATGCCGCTGAGCACATCACCCATGCCGCCCGTGGCCATGCCCGGGTTGCCGGTATGCGCCAGTGACGGCAAGCGTTCGTTTCCGCCCTGGATCAGGGTGCCCGCCCCTTTCAGCAGTACCACGCCGCCGCATTGCCGCTGCAACTCGCTGATGGCAGCAAAGCGATCGGCCTGAATGGCGGCAACAGCTGTGTTCAGAAGTCGCGCAGCTTCGCCTGGATGCGGCGTCATCAAATGGGGCCGGTCGCGAAGTGTTCCAAGCAGATCCTGCGCGGCAATCAGGTTGAGCGCGTCGGCATCGAGCACCAGTGGGCGGTCGCTTTCCAGGATCGCCTGTAGCAACTGCTGCGACCAGGCACCGCGTCCAAGCCCAGGTCCGATCACAACCACGTCCGCACGCTCCAGCAGTGGAGCCAGATCATGACGCCCGCGCACGGCCTGCGCCATGACTTCCGGGCAACGGGCCAGCACCGCCGGCACATGGATCGCCCGCGTCGCCACCTGCACCAGGCCGGCGCCACAGCGCGCCGCCGCTTCCGCCGCCAGCAGGGCCGCCCCGCCCATGCCTTCATCGCCGCCCACAATCAAAACCCGGCCAAACTGGCCTTTGTGAGCACAGGGCGGTCGGGGCCGGATGCATCCGCGCACGGCCGGCCAATCCAACCGCCGCCCGGCAGCCGGCACGGCCTGGTAGACGGAGGCTGGCACATCCAGCCCGTCGAAGCGGAGTTCGCCGGTAAAATCCGGTGCCTGCCCGGTCAGCAAGCCCTGTTTCAGGCCAATGAATGTCAGCGTCAGCGTGGCCCGTACCGCGACACCGAGCGGCATGCCCGTATCGCCCGCCAGTCCCGAAGGTATGTCCACCGCCAACACTGGCCGCTGGGAACGGTTGATGGCGTCAATGGCCTCCCGATAGTTCCCGCGCACGGGTCCGCTGCCGCCAATGCCAAGCATGGCGTCGACCAGAACTTCGCCGGACAGGTCGGCGCCGGCCTGCCAGGGCTTTGCCTCCAGCCCCAGACTGTGCGCCCAGCGAAATGCCTCGGCGGCCTCGCCCTTGAGTCCGACAGGATCCGCCAGAGAATACAGCTGAACCGACAACCCCTGCTGATATGCCAGGCCTGCAATGACATAGCCATCGCCACCGTTGTTGCCGCCGCCGCACAAGACGGTCAGTGAGCGCGCGTGCGGCCAACGCTGCCGCAGCAGATTCCAGCTCGCCTGTCCGGCGCGCCGCATGAGATCAAAACCGCTGATTCCCAGATGCTGGGTCGCCAGACGATCAAGCTGACGAACCTGCTCAACGGTGTACAGGAAGGCTCCGGCCGGGCCGGCATTGAAAGTCGTGACCATTCTGCCAAGAGTCCTGAAGAAGTCGTCGCTGACCGCTTTTCGTATTCATTGCTGTTACAGAAACGGAACAGTTTGCCAGCGCCAAAAGTGTCCCACAGCCGAGATTTCTAAACAATGGTGCCGATCTGTGGCACAATGGCCGACCACCGCACAAAGATTGACCAACTCACCCCGTCCAGCACGCCCTCTATGCCGATACAGCTGCCAATACAGCCACTTGATCAGCCACCTTCTTCGGAGCAACTGGCACAACTCGCCAAGGACATTAAACAGTGGGCGGCCGAGCTCGGGTTCCAGCAAGCAGGAATCGCCGATGTCGCGCTGGATGAGCATGAGCAACGCCTGAACCGCTGGCTGGAAGCAGGCTATCACGGCGACATGGAGTACATGGAACGCCATGGCAGCAAGCGCAGCCGCCCCCAGGAACTGATTGAGGGGACGCGGCGGGTCATTTCCCTGCGCATGGATTACCTGACGGAAGCCCCAAGCCAACAGCGACTTGCCCTCAATAGCAGTGAACGGGCCTATATTTCCCGCTACACCCTGGGACGGGATTACCACAAGCTGGTCCGCAAGCGCCTGACACAACTGGCCGAACGTATCCAACAGCGGATTGCGGGCTACCAGTACCGCGCCTTTGTCGACAGTGCGCCCGTGCTGGAACGGGCCCTGGCCACCACCGCGGGCCTGGGCTGGATCGGCAAGAACACCATGCTGATCAACCCCAAGGCCGGGTCTTACTTCTTTCTGGGCGAAATCTATACCGATCTGCCCTTGCCGACTGACACGCCTTTCAGCAAAAACCACTGTGGCAGTTGCACCGCCTGCCTCGACATCTGCCCCACCCAAGCCTTTGTCGGCCCCCATGTGCTGGACGCGCGCCGCTGTATCTCCTACCTGACAATCGAGCTGAAAGGCAGCATTCCGGAAGAGCTGCGTCCGCTCATGGGCAACCGGGTCTTTGGTTGCGACGACTGTCAGCTGATCTGTCCCTGGAATCGCTTTGCGCACATAACCGAAGAATCAGACTTCGTGCCCCGTCATGGCCTCGACAGCGCCGAGCTGGCGCGGCTGTTTCTGTGGGAGGAGGCGGAGTTTCTGCGCAACACGGAAGGGTCCGCCATCCGCCGGACCGGCTACGAGGGCTGGCTGCGCAACCTGGCGGTGGGGCTCGGTAATGCACCCACCAGCGACACGGTGGTCGAGGCCCTGCGCCAACGCCAGGCGCATCCGTCAGAACTGGTCCGCGAACACGTCGCCTGGGCGCTGCGTCAACATCCCAAACCTGTCGCGGGATCGCTACCCTGATCAAAAATCGGGCAATGGCCCCGCCTCATACTAGCCTTCCAGCTTGAGGAAGTGCTCCCGGTAGTGGCGCAGCTCAGCGATGGAATCCTGAATATCCTCCAGTGCCAGATGGGTGCTGCGCTTGTTCAGGCTCTTATACACATCCGGCCGCCAGCGCTTGGCCAATTCCTTGAGCGTGCTCACATCCAGGTTGCGGTAGTGGAAGAAGCGTTCCAGCTCCGGCATGTAGCGCACCAGAAAGCGACGATCCTGGCCAATGCTGTTGCCACACATGGGCGACGCCCCCGCCTCCAGATATTGGCGCAAAAACTCCAATGTCTGCTGCTCCGCCTCAGCCTCACTGATCCGGCTGTCACGCACCCGCTGGGTCAGCCCGGATTGACCGTGGGTGCGCACGCACCACTCGTCCATCAGGTCCAGCACCGCGTCCGGCTGATGGATCGCCAACACCGGCCCTTCCGCCAGGATGTTCAGGTCAGAATCGGTGACGATGGTGGCAATCTCGATGATGCGGTCGGTCTCCGGCTCAAGCCCGGTCATTTCCAGGTCGATCCAGATCAGGTTGTCTTGGCGGGCCATGGGGGTTCCTTCTATGCTTTGGTCGGCAGCCGTCACGCAGGGTTGTTACGGCTACGATATGTTCGCTATTTCATACTGATCGCTATTATAGTGGCTTTTAACAGACATTCGTGGCTTTTGATGGCCCCGGAAACCCTGATCATTTATGCCTCCAATTAAGCAAGGCTCATGTCGAAACGAAAGCTTAATCGCCGCCAGATCTGGCGCATCGAAAAGATTCAGCAGGAACGGACCGCGCGCTCGGAGAAACACGAACGCGACGTCGGACGCCAGCTGCAAGCCGGCAATCTAAGCAGCGAACAAACTGGCTTGGTCATTGCCCATTATGGCCAGCAGCTCGATGTGGAAGCGCTGGAAGGTGAAGACCGGGGCCATATCCACCGCTGCTTTGCACGCGCCAACATTGAGTCGCTCGTCACCGGCGACCGCGTCGTCTGGCGTGCCGGCCCTGATCGCACGGGGGTTATCGAGGCTCGCCAGCCACGGCGCAGCGCCCTGCTCAGACCGGACAATTTCGGCCAGCTCAAACCCATTGCCGCCAACATCGACCATATCCTGATGGTGTTCGCGGTCGAGCCGGAGCCCCACCAGAACCTCATCGACCGCTATCTGATCGCGGCCGAAACCATTGGCATTACGCCGATCCTCCTGCTCAACAAGACCGACCTGCTCAACAGCGAAAACCGGAGCAAGACAGACTCCCTACGGCGACTGTACGAAGGCTTGGGCTACCGGATCATTCACGCCTCCACCGCCGACCAGCATGGCCTGGACGAGCTTGAAGCCACCTTGCGGGACAGTACGAGTGTGCTGGTTGGACAATCCGGCGTGGGCAAGTCATCTCTGATCAAAATGCTGCTGCCGGATGAAAACATCCGGATTCAGGAACTGTCGGAGCAGACCCGTAAAGGCACCCACACCACGACGACGGCACGCCTGTTTCACCTACCGAGCGGCGGGGATCTGATCGACTCGCCAGGTGTGCGCGAGTTTGGCCTCTGGCATATCGACAAGACGGAGTTGGAAGAAGGCTTTGTGGAGTTTCGCCCCTTCCGTGGCTACTGCAAGTTCCGGGACTGCCGCCATCTGGAAGAGCCGGGGTGCGCCATCAAGAACGCGGCTGAAGCCGGCAAGATCGACCCGCGCCGCCTGGAAAGTTACTTCCTGATTCGCCAGACACTGGAAGCACAGGAACCACGTTACGAACGGGAATAACCCCGCAAAGAAATCGCTTGCAGAGGAATGCTGGTACGGCTCGCGCCTACCAGCGTAGCTCGCGGGGATTGACCGGCTCTATCCGCTCGATGGCTTTGTCCACTCTCGGTGGCAACTTGGGCGAGACTTTCTTGGGATCTGCAGGTTGTGCCTCCGCCGCCTGCATTTCCAGCTCCGTGCGTTTGTTCAGCACGATGATGGAAATTCGCCGGTTGACGGGACTCGCCGGATCCGTCTGATCGAACAGGACCGAAGAAGACAATCCGACAACCCGTGCCACCCGCTCCTGCGCCAGGCCGCCAAGCACCAGGGCGCGCCGCGCCGCATTGGCACGGTCCGCAGACAACTCCCAGTTGCTATAGGCCGGTTCGCGCCCGCTGTACGGCAGGGCATCCGTATGACCGGAAATGCTGATTTTATTGGGCACGCTGGAGATGGGGCCGGCCAGCTCAAACAGGATTTCTTCGGAGTAGACTTTCAGCCGGGATTTTCCGATGTCGAACATGGGGCGCTGGGATTTATCCACGATCTGAATCCGCAGGCCTTCATCGGTGATATCCAGCTTCAGCTGATCCTTGAACTCGCGCAGCCGTGGGCTTTCCTCGATGCGCTCCTGCAACTCGTGCAGCAGAGATTCCAGTTGCTGCCGGTCAAGCTCCTCGGCCAGGTCGGCGATCCGCTCTGGCGGCACCTCCAGGGTTTCGCCAACGGGATTGTTTTCCGCAATTGCCACTTCCGGGCTGCCACCCAGATCAATCGGGGTCGGCGTGCCACCGTTGGTAAAGCCCACCGGGTCCTTGAAGTAACCCTCGATCGCCAGCTTCTGCTCCGGCGATGCCGTCGCCATCAGCCACAACACCAGGAAGAACGCCATCATGGCGGTCGCGAAGTCGGCAAAGGCCACCTTCCAGGCGCCGCCATGATGACTGGCGCCGCCTTTCTTGATGCGTTTGACGATAATGGGGCGCTGGTCTTCCACGTGGATTCTCTAGGTTTCTGACAACGTGAGGTCTATGACAACTTGATCGGCACTTTCACAGGCATCGCCTGAAACGCTACACCGGAGCGTTTCAGGCTTAGTTTGCCTTTACGTAATCGTTCAGTTCCTGGAACTTGGGTCGGTGGTTGTAGAACAACGCCTTACGGCCGAATTCAACCGCAATCTGCGGCGGCAGGCCGCTCATGGTCGCCAGGATACTGACCTTGACGCACTCGTAGGCCTTGATTTCCTCCAGCGCTAAATGCTCCATGGCGGTCGAGGCCGGCCCTACAAACCCATAGGCCAACAGAATACCGAGAAAGGTACCTACCAGAGCCGCCGCAACATGCATACCCACCTGATCGGCAGGTCCGCCCAGCATGCCCATGGTGATGACAATCCCCAGAACCGCCGCCACAATTCCGAATCCAGGAAGCGCGTCCGCCACCTTTTGAACCGCATGGCCAGGTTCTTCCAGTTCTTTCAGGCGCGTTTCAATTTCCAGGTCCATCAGTCCTTCCAGCTCATGAGGTGCCATGTTGCCGGAACTGACGATTCGCAAATAATCGGTGATGAACTCCAGCAGCGGCTGCTCGCGCATGACGGCTGGGTATTTGGTGAAGATCGGACTGTTCTCGGGCTCATCCACATCCCCTTCAATCGACATCACGCCGGATTTGCGGGCTTTATCGAACAAGCCATAAAGCAGACTCAACAAATCCATATACAGGTGCTTGTGGAACTTGCCGCCCAGAATCACCTTCGGCAAGGTCGCAAACACCGCCTTATGGATGTGCATGGGGTTGGAGATGATATAAGCGCCCAGCGCCGCACCACCGATGATCAGGATCTCGTAGGGCTGCCAGAGCGCAGCAATGTGTCCATGGGAGAGAACGTAGCCGCCCAGCACACTTCCGACAACGACAATGAAACCGATAACAAACAGCATGATGCGATGCTCTACTGCCTTTTTGATGGGAACGGAGGAGCCAGGGCGCGATCAATCAATAGACGCCCGGCTGGCGCAAAGCCGTCGCCTGCGCATATCGCAGGCACGCGAACCGAGAATAAATAGCCTGTGTCGTAATATAGTCGGAATGTCGATATTCGCCAGTCCGCCAAGCAGGCGCCGCCGCTGTCTGGCTGCCGGCGCGTCGCTTCTGTTATTATTCGGCTCACTTCGACATTCCAGGATCAGGAACGCCATGTCTTCCACCGCGCCGATCAACCTGCCATTGCTGCTTGAACCCGCAGAACTGGAGCCGCTGCTGGGCCACCCCCAGCTGATTATTGCGGATTTGTGCCGGCCGGATAACTATCAGGTCGCCCACCTGCCCGGCGCCATTCATCTCTCTCCGGCCGAAACCCAGGAAGGCCTGGCGCCGGCACCTGGATTCCTGCCGGATCGGGCGCGCCTGCAGCAGCTCGCTGACAAGCTGGGGCTGGCGGAGGACAAGTGGCTGGTGGTGTATGACGATGAAGGCGGTGGCTGGGCCGGACGCCTGATCTGGCTCCTCGACAGCATTGGCTTTCAGCGCTACTCCTACCTGAATGGCGGTTTGATCGCCTGGCATCAGGAGGGACGTCCCCTCACCGACCAGATGCCAGCATCGCCCCAATCCTCGTCGTTCCCGATCCAGATCCGCCCGGAGCCCACGGCGACCCTGGACTATATTCTGAGCCGCCTGCAGGCCCCGGATCTGGCGATCTGGGATGCCCGCTCACCCGGCGAATACGAAGGCACCAAGGTAGGTGCACGCCGTGCCGGCCACATTCCTGGCGCGGTCAATCTGGAATGGACGCAGGCCATGGACCCGGCTCGGGGCTATCGACTCAAATCGGACGAGTCTCTCAAGCGCGTTCTCACGGCGCTCGGTATCACGCCTGAGAAAGAAGTTATCACCCATTGCCAAACCCACCACCGTTCCGGCCTGACCTATCTCATCGCGAAACACCTTGGCTACCCGCGAGTCAAGGCATACGCGGGATCCTGGGCCGAATGGGGTAATCATCCCGAGACTCCCATCGAATGATTTCAGAACAACTTGAAAAAAAGCGCCGCTGGCCGGCGTTTGACGACCTCTTTATCCTCAGTCAGTACCTGACCCCGCAGCACGCCCTGTCCCGTGTAGCGGGTCTGATCGCCGACAGCCGCTACGAACCGCTGAAGAATGCGTTCATTCGCTGGTTTATCCAGCGTTATCAGGTCAACATGGACGAGGCGCTGCTCCCCAACGCCGAAGATTACCCGACCTTCAATCACTTCTTCACGCGCGCGCTAAAACCCGACGCCCGCACCTTCGTCAGTGGTCCGAATGAGCTGGCATGCCCGGTGGACGGGGCCATCAGTCAGCTGGGACAAATTGAACAGGGGCGCATTTTCCAGGCCAAGGGACACCACTTCGACCTGCAGGAATTGCTTGGCGGCGATCCGGCCAATGCCGCCCTGTTCGAAGGCGGCCAGTTCGCTACGATTTATTTATCGCCCAAGGATTATCACCGCATCCACATGCCGGTCAGCGGTACCCTGAGAACCATGGTGCATGTACCGGGCGACCTGTTTTCCGTGAATCCGGTGACTGCTGAGAACGTGCCCAACCTGTTTGCCCGCAACGAGCGGGTGGTTGCCATATTCGATACGGAACTGGGCCCCATGGCCATGGTGCTGGTAGGCGCCATGATCGTCGCCAGCATCGAAACCGTGTGGGCCGGCCAGATTGCGCCGCGTCGGCGTCAGGTGAGCACGACCCACTATGGGGAGCGGGCCACCCAACAGGTGCGGCTTGAACAGGGTGCGGAAATGGGCCGGTTCAAACTGGGCTCCACCGTCGTCATGCTGTTCCCCAAGGGCAGCATGAACTGGGCTGACGACCTCACCGCGGGCGGCGGCGTACGTCTGGGCCAGTTGCTGGGACAGAAGATCGCGCCCTAGGCGCGATCTAACGGAAACGGCAACACGGCGTCGATGGTCTCGGCGCCGGTTGCAATCATCAATAAGCGATCCACCCCCAGCGCCACGCCGGCACAGGACGGCAGACCAGACGCCAGAGCCGCCAACAAGCGGGTATCCACCGGAACCTCCGGTTTACCCAATACCCGACGACGTTCATTATCCGCAGCAAAACGACGGGCCTGTTCCGCCGCATCCGTCAGCTCGAAATAACCATTCGCAATTTCCAGCCCCTGGATATAAAGCTCGAAGCGCTGCGCGACGCGCGTTCCGTCCTCTTCTTCGCATACTCGCGCCAGGGCGGCCTGAGACGGCGGGTAATGATAGATAAAGGTCGCACCATTAAATCCGAGCCGAGGCTCAACCTGATGCGACAGGATGATATCCAGAGCATCATCCCGTTCCATTCCCTCAGCCGGCAAACCACTCAGTGTCGATGCCCGCGCCGCCAGCTCCATATCGGTGGCGCTAAAGGGATCGATGGCCGCATGGCGGTAAAATGCCTCCCGGTATGTCAGCCGCTCCCCCAGACTCACAGCAGCGACGCAATGCACCAGCTCGGCCACTTCCGCCATCAAGTCGGCCAGATCAAAGCCGGGGCGATACCACTCGAGCATGGTGAACTCGGGATTATGACGTCGCCCCCGCTCGCCATCACGAAAGCAGTGCCCCAACTGAAAGATCGGCCCGGAGCCCAGCGCCAGCAGGCGCTTCATGGCAAATTCAGGCGAGGTCTGCAGATACAACGGTCGGGATGATTGGCCGGGCGCGGCGTGATAATTGGCGGTGATACTGTCCAGATGGGGATCGGTGGCTCCACAGGAGGCAAGCAGCGGCGTGTCCACTTCCAGGACCTCGCGCTCGCGAAAGAAGGCGCGTATCGCCTCGATGAACTGGGCACGACGGCGCAACATGGCAAGCGATGCACTAGGGCGCCATTCTGGATTATTCACGGGAAAGACTCGAAAGGATGAAGCCCGCCTCGAACGAGACGGGCAACGGAATCGTCAAAGGCCGTTAGCCCTTGGCGCGGCTCACGTATTCGCCGGTACGGGTGTCGACTTTGATCACTTCGCCGGTGACGATGAACAGCGGCACGCTGACCACGGCGCCAGTGGACAATTTGGCGGGCTTGCTGCCACCCTGTGCCGTATCGCCACGAACGCCCGGATCGGTTTCCACGATTTCCAGCTCAATGAAGTTCGGCGGAGCGACCGACAAAGGCGCGCCGTTATACAGGGTAACGGTGTAGAGCGCCTGCTCCTACAGCCATTTGGCGCATTCTCCGACCGTCTTCTCATCGGCCGCGAACTGCTCGAAAGAACCATCGGTGGCCATGAAATGCCAGAATTCGCCGTCGGTGTACAAGTACTCCATGTCCTTGTCCATCACATCGGCGCCTTCCAGGTTTTCACCCGACTTGAACGTGCGCTCCCAAACGCGGCCTGTCTTCAGGTTGCGAAGTCTTACGCGGTTAAATGCCTGTCCCTTGCCCGGTTTGACGAATTCGTTCTCCAGAATGGAGCAGGGGTCACCCTCCAACATAACTTTGAGACCGGCCTTAAATTCGTTGGTAGAATACGTCGCCATAAATCCTCGCCCAATGTAAACCAATACCCCTGAATGGGAAGCCGCTAATGATAGCTCAAAGCCCCGGCCCAGTTGAAGAACCGTTGCTGCAAAATCAGCCATTAAGCTGGCAGGAGGAGCTATCCGGGGTGATACGCGTACCGCAGACCCTGTTGCGTTCGCTCCAGTTGTCCGACGATTTATTGCCTGCGGCGGAAGCGGCTGCACGCCTGTTCCCCCTGCGGGTGCCTCGCCCCTATCTGGCCCGCATCGAGCCAGGAAATGCGAGAGATCCTCTGCTGCTGCAAGTACTGCCATTACATGCCGAACAACTGGAGGTGCCTGGCTTTGTCCCGGACCCGCTGCAGGAGCATGTTTCCTTACGCCAACCCGGCGTCTTGCACAAATACCAGGGAAGAGTGCTGCTGATCGTCAGCGGCGCCTGCGCCATCAACTGTCGCTACTGCTTTCGCCGCCATTTCCCGTACCAGGACAACAACCTCGGCCGGGACGAATGGCAGCAGTCACTCAGTTACATTGCCGCCAATCCGGATATCGAAGAAGTAATCCTCAGCGGTGGCGATCCGCTGGTCACCAGCGACAAGCGTCTGGCGTGGCTGTTGAGCGAAATCGAAGCCATCCCCCACGTGCAACGGCTCCGGATTCATACCCGCCTGCCCATCGTCATTCCGCAGCGCATCACCCCGGCCCTGCTAACGTTGCTACAAAATACCCGCCTGCAAACGCTAATGGTGATTCACGCCAATCATCCCCGGGAACTGGACCAGGCGGTGCGCGATGCACTCCAGTCGCTACGCGCCAGCGGCATCCTGCTCCTGAACCAGGCGGTGCTGTTGCGAGACATCAACGACTCGGCAGACACCTTGGCCGAACTCAGTAAGGCGCTATTTGCCGCCGGCGTATTGCCTTACTATCTGCACCTGCTGGATCCGGTTGCCGGCACGGCCCATTTTGATGTCGACGAAAATCGGGCCCAGAAAATCCTGCAGGAATTGCGCGCCTCCCTGTCCGGTTATCTGGTGCCACGGCTGGTCCGGGAAGAGGCCGGCGAGCCATCCAAGACCCCAATCGCCTTCTGATTTTGAATAACCAGCAACGCCCGGAAAACCTGAATGAGTGCCAGCTCTAGACAAGAAGCGCTACAACGTCACATTCATTCGGTAACAATCCGTCATGATTCGCAAAATCACGAAAAATTCCGCGCACCGCTTACCGAATATTGAGCATCTGCTATTCTGTATGAAGAGTATTCGCGTATTCTTTCACCTAACGTCCACTATGCGTTTCCGTTATCGCAACGGGGGCAGCACTGCATGGAAGACAACAGCTTGAGTCAATTGCTAACCGTTCCTGAACAGAAGCTTACAGCGCTGTCGTTCTGTGAGGCGACCGCACGCGGCATCGAGGCCTGGGTCAAGGGTCTTCCCATGGCCAATATTGGCGAGACGGCCAAACGCCTCTACCATGCCGCGTCCGAACTCAACCAGCTCATCATCTCACCAGGCACCCGGTTCCAGATGCTGGAGACCATCCGGCCGCCGGTTTATTTCGTCTGCCAGGAGCTGGCCAAGCATTTTCTAAACCAGGGCGTGGTACTGCCAGAGAAACAGCGCAAGATCGCGAACCTTGCCCAGGCGCTGCAACTGCATCTGGCCAACGGCTATAAGGTCGTCCTGCTAGATGGCCTGGGTCAGGCGCAATCGGACAAGGTTCGCAAGATCCTGCCCATTGCCTGCCATCGTGCCATCAGCGATCTGGCCCAGACCGTCCTGCGCTCAGCCCAGCTGTATTGCAACAGCCCGCCCCAGGTGTGGCTGGACATCCATCAGATCTACGCCTTGGCCGAGCAGCAACGATTCGTGACGTCCGCCGTTGCGGACGACCAGTGCCGTCATATTCGAACCACCTCGATTGCCGACGCTTATAAGCGCGTCCTGCTGCTGGGCTGCAGCAAGCCCAACCAGCTGCGCCAGGTGGACGTTGCCCATCTGTATGAAGCCTTTGAAGACTGGTCCCGCCACGTGCAGATCAGCCCGTCGGCGGCGGATACGGCGCTATTCGTGTTCAGCACGGTGCATGACGCGCCGCCCATTTATCGCAGCCTGCACCAGGGTCAGGTCACGCCGGAGTTATGGGGGCTGGATCCGTCCAGACTGGTGCAACTCCTGTCGGATTACCTGGACCAGCTAAACAGGAAGAAATTCGATGCCGGCGAACTCAACGTGCCGCCACGGGTTTCGGAGAACCTGCTGATCCATGTTAGCCAGGCGCTCGGCGTATTGGCCAAACGCAGCTTCAAGCGCATCAACAGCAATGGCCAGCTGTCCATCTGTGTTGGGTTAAGCGCGACCCACCATTTCTGCTCGGACGGCATGGACTTCAATCTGCAACTGATAGCCAACCCAACCCAGGTCAGTGACGGTGGCGGAGAGGACGAGGCCAGCCTTTTCGCTCGCCGCATGAAGCACCTGGATACCTGGGCAGCCAACGAATTCAACAACAGCCACGCCGGCAACCCCAAGGCCGACCTGTCGCCGATCAACTATACCGGGATCAGCAATAAGACGGCCACCGGTCAGCAGTCCCAGCTGTACAAGCAGTACCAGGTGCCGCTGGTCAACACCAGCCCGGGCGGTTACTGCCTGCAATGGGAAGGTGAGATTCCCACCAACGTCCAGGCCGGTGAAATCCTGGGAGTCCGGGAAGCTGCCAACCATGCCTGGAGCATCGCGGTGATCCGCTGGATTCGACAGGTGAAACAGCAAGGCACGCAGATCGGGATCGAACTGCTGGCTCCGTCTGCTCAGCCCTGCGGTGTACAGCTGATCGGCAAGACCGGCGAAAACAGCGAGTATCTACGCGGCCTTCTGCTGCCGGAACTGCCCGCGATCGGCCAGCCCACGACGCTGATCACGCCGCGCCTGCCCTTCCAGACCGGGCATCGTGTGTCCATCAACCGCATGGGTGAGGAAACCAAGACCCAACTGACGGTACGGACGGCGGCAACCAACAGCTTCAGCCGCTTTGAGCTGCGCAATCCAGCCAGCCTGACGGCGCCCGAGACGTCCGCCTCGCTCAGCATCAAATCGCTGGACGATGAGTTCGACTCCCTCTGGCCCAGCCTGTAGTTCCTGGTAACCACTGGATGGCGCGGCTTCCCCTCATGGGGCCGCGCCAATCTTTTACTGCCGATTTGGCCAGGCTGGTTCGCCCCTCACGGGTCTCCGTCGCAGGCATTTTCCAACGATACAGCGCCTCGCAGTAACGCGACCAATCCTCAGGTTCACCCGGAGAATGGCGACAAATAGGTAAACTCTTGTCAAATGGACTAAACTGAGGCAAAAGGTCGCGACGCCTAGCCGTCCTGGCCGCTGTATTTTCCTTCCTCACTGATCGACTTGAGTCTCATGGCACCAAAGACCCAGACAGTTCGACTGCTTATCCTCGACCCCTCGCAAAATGATGCGGAAACCATCGTAAGCCTGCTCCGAAATGGCGGTAAAGCGGTACGCGCCCACCGCGTCGTGGCCGAAAGCACGCTGCTCGAAGCGCTTAGGGAACAGGTTTGGGATCTGTGCGTCGCACGCGAGGAGTCGGACGAATTGGGATATCAGGAGGCGCTGGCCCATATCCGGCGGCTCGACAAGGACATTCCTTTTCTCCTACTCTCCAATAAATACGACGCGGACCAGATGACCGAGGTCATGCTGCTGGGCGCCGCCGACATCGTACCCTGGGAAGAACAGGAGCGATTGAGCCTGGTGATCGACCGGGAGCTTCGCAACCTGGAAGAGCGCCGCCGCCGCCGCTCGTTGGATATTTACCTGCGCGAAGCGGAGAAGCGCTGCCAGCTCCTGCTCGACAGTTCCGTCGATGCTATTGCTTACGTCAGCGACGGCATGCACATTTACTCCAACCAGGCCTATCTGGAACTGTTCGACTACGAAGATATCGACGAGCTCATGTGCGTCCCCCTGCTCGATATCATTGGCGAGCAATCCCAGGACGACTTCAAGCACTTCCTGAAGCAGTTCGCCGATGGCGTGGCACCACACAACGAGTTCACCAGCCTTGCCAAACGCAGCGACGAATCGGAGATGAACGTGGTGTTCACGCTCCTGTCGGCGACCTACGATGGCGAGCCCTGCATCCAGATCGTGGTTCGTCCCGAACAGGACAACTCCGAAATGGAGGAGAAGCTCAAGATCATCAGCAGTCAGGATCTCCTGACCGGGCTCTACAACAAACAGTATTTCATGGAGCGCCTGCAGACCACGGCCGAACGTGCACTGAAAGGCGACCAGCATGGCGCCCTGCTGTATGTGGCGCTCGACAACTTTGCCAAGGTGAAAACGGATGCCGGGATCGCCGGTGCCGACCTGGTCCTGAGCGACATCGCCGGCATCCTGAAGCAGCACAGTGGCGAAGCCGACACCCTCGCCCGCCTGGGTGACGATTCCTTCGCCTGCCTGTTGCTGGGCAAGGATGATCACCAGGCGATGGAACAGGCGAGCCAAATGCGCAAGGCGGTGGAAAGCCACCTGTTTGAAGTGGGTGGGCGCACGATCCAGACCACCTGCACCATCGGTATCGCCCTGGTCAATGACAGCGCGCCGCAGGCTCCGGATCTGTTGAGCCGGGCCCACGAGGCGACCACGCAAGCCCATCGTACAACCCATGGCGAAGCCAGCAACGGGGTGTACCTGTTCAAGCCCCACGACCCCAACCAGGCCAGTGTCACCGAACACGAAATGGTCAAGATGCTGGAAGAGGCGCTCGATACCAACCGCTTCAAGCTTCTGTTCCAGCCCATCATCAGTCTGCGTGGCGACAGCGACGAGCATTACGAGGCTTTCCTGCGCCTGTTGCAGGATGACAAGGAAATCAGCCCCAACGAGTTCCTGCCCATCAACAAGCAGCCGCAGCTGGCAATCCGGCTTGACCGCTGGGTGATCCTGCAGAACATCAAGAGCCTGAGTTCACACCGTTCACGTGGCCATAATACGCGCCTGATGCTCAATGTGACGCCCTTCACCATCCAGGACAAGACCTTCCTGCCCTGGCTGAGCGTCGCCCTGAAGGCGGCCCGCCTGCCCGGCGACTCGCTGATTTTCCAGATGCATGAAGAACACGCCATCACCCACCTGAAGCAGGCCAAGGAGTTTGCCAAGGGGCTGAAAGAGCTGCATTGCAAGGTCTCCCTGAACCGCTTCGGCTGTGCCATCAACCCGTTCAACACGCTCAAGCATGTGGACGTGGACTACGTCAAAATCGACGGCTCCTTCACCGAAGAATTGCAGAAGAGCGAGCAAGGCCGCGAGAAGGTCAAGGAAATGATCAAGTCACTGCAGGGCGCGGGCAAGCTGGTGGTGGTGCCGCTGGTGGAAAATGCCAGCGTGCTGTCGACACTGTGGCAGGCGGGTGTGAACTACATCCAGGGTTACTATCTGCAGGCACCGGTGGCGGAAATGAGCTACGACTTCAATGAAGACTAACCGGCATAGAACCTAACCGGAAAAGTATTTTCAGGAAAAAGTAATCGCAGGGAAAAGTATTCGCAGGAAAAAACAGGGCCGGTTCACCGGCCCTGCTCTCGTCTGGATCAGCCCCGCTCTGTGCGCAGGTCTTCACCTTCGCTGTCGCGATACCCGATCAGGTACAGAATCCCGTCCAGACCCAGCGTTGAGATGGAGTGCTTGGCGGAGCGCTTGACCAGGGGCTTGGCGCGGAACGCGATCCCCAGGCCCGCCACGCTGAGCATGGGCAGGTCGTTGGCACCATCGCCCACGGCAATCACCTGCTCCAACCGAATCTGCTCGCGCTCGGCTATTTCCTTCAGGAGCTCTGCTTTGCGGGCGCCATCGACGATCACCCCGGTAACTTCACCGGTGACTTGGCCATCAATGATTTCCAGCTCATTGGCGAACACATAATCGATGCCAAGCTTGTCCCGCAGGATATGGGCAAAGTAGGTGAAACCGCCGGACAGGATCGCCGTCTTGTAGCCCAGCATCTTCAAGGTGCTGATCAAGCGTTCGGCCCCTTCGGTCATCCGCAGACGATCCGCCACCCGCGACAGCACGGACGCGTCCAGCCCCTTGAGCAGCGATACCCGACGGCGGAAGCTCTGGGCAAAGTCCAGCTCGCCGCGCATGGCGGCTTCGGTAATGGCGGCAACCTGGTCACCCACGCCCGCCTCCTTGGCCAGCTCGTCGATCACCTCCGCCTCGATCAGAGTCGAGTCCATGTCGAACACCACCAGCCGCCGGTTACGACGGTAAATGCTGTCGCGCTGGAAGGCGATATCCACGTTGAGCTCGCCCGAGATGTGGAGGAAATCCGCCCGCAACTTTTCCAGATCCGGCGGCGTGCCACGCACGGAAAATTCGATACAGGCCTGGTTGCGGTCCAGATCCTGATTGAGCGGCATCCGGCTGGAGAGGCGCGTAATGTTGTCGATGTTCAGTCCGTGCTCAGCGGTCACGCCGGAAACCCGGGCGATCTGCTCGGCGGTCACACAACGCGACAGCAGCGTCACGATATAACGCTCCTTGCCCTTGCCGCCGACCCA
>JAEZAA010000084.1 GCA_023430625.1 Pseudomonadota bacterium | reverse complement strand
GCGATGCCCTGACTGGCTTCCAGGCGCCGGGCCTCATCCCGGCGCCGGCGGGCGTCCGTCAGCGCTGTTGCCGCTTCGCGGGCTTCGGCCGCGGCGCTTTCCAGTTCCAGCGTGGCCAGTTCAGGATCCAGCGACAATAGAGGCGCTCCGGCTTCGACCCGGTCGCCAATTTCGGCGTGAATCTGCAGAACTTGGCCGCTTACCGCCGGTGAGAGCAGGGCGGTTCGGGAAGAAGTTACGGAACCGGTTAACGGAATTTCCTCAACGATGGGCGCGGATTCCACTCTGGCGGCCGCCACCGGCAACGGCGCGGCCTGCAAGGGCGTCCAGTTCGGGATGAGGAGTATCCCGAGGAGGCTTGCCACGGCCAGGCGCGCGTAGGCGAACCGGAGGGATGAACGGGTAGCGCGCATCTGGCTGTCTGAGCTCCCTGCGAACGCTATGGATGTGGTGACTTAATGATGTTGTTCTAACGCAGAACGAACAATCGGCGGGGCAAGCGCCAGGTCGTCGAGGCGTGAAAGGGTGACATTCGTATGGATGGCCGGGAATGCCGGTCTTGGCATTCATCGAAATGATACTGAACATGCAGCGTATAAATTTTATTTATTGTGCCCGATCCCTTAGAATGCCCCCTGTTCAACACATTACCTGCCAGGATTGTCGTTAGACGCCGGGTGGAAAATGTCCCCAGTGCTCTTCTCATAGGAATCAGCATCATGTCTCAGTACCAACAAGAGATTCAGGCGGTTGCCGCTCTGAAAGAAAAAAACGGCAGCGGCTGGAACGCCATTAACCCCGAATACGCAGCTCGCATGCGTCTGCAGAACCGTTTCAAAACCGGTCTGGACGTGGCCAAGTACACTGCCGCTATCATGCGCAAGGACATGGCTGAATACGACGCCGACTCCTCTGTCTACACCCAATCCCTGGGCTGCTGGCACGGTTTCATCGGTCAACAGAAGCTGATCTCCATCAAGAAGCACCTGAAGACCACCAACAAGCGCTACCTGTACCTGTCCGGCTGGATGGTTGCCGCACTGCGTTCCGACTTCGGTCCGCTGCCTGACCAGTCCATGCACGAGAAGACTGCAGTTTCCAGCCTGATCGAAGAGCTGTACACCTTCCTGCGTCAAGCTGACGCACGTGAACTGGACCTGCTGTTCACTGCTCTGGACAACGCACGCGCTGCTGGCGATTCCGCGAAGGAAAAAGAACTCCTGAGCCAGATCGACAACTTCGAAACTCACGTTGTACCCATCATTGCTGACATCGACGCTGGTTTCGGTAACGCGGAAGCCACCTACCTGCTGGCCAAGAAGATGATCGAAGCCGGTGCTTGCTGCATCCAGATCGAAAACCAGGTTTCCGACGAGAAGCAGTGTGGTCACCAGGACGGTAAAGTAACCGTTCCCCATGAAGACTTCCTGGCCAAGATCAACGCAGTTCGTTACGCGTTCCTGGAACTGGGCGTTGACGACGGCGTAATCGTTGCTCGTACCGACTCCCTGGGCGCTGGCCTGACCAAGCAAATCGCGGTCACCAAAGAGCCAGGCGACCTGGGCGACAAGTACAACAGCTTCCTGGACGGCGACTACATCGAGTCTGCTGCCGACATCGCCAACGGCGACGTGGTTGTTAAGGCAAACGGCAAGCTGCTCAAGCCGAAGCGTCTGGCTTCTGGTCTGTTCCAGTTCAAGAAAGGCTCCGGCGAAGACCGCGTCGTTCTCGACTGTATCACCAGCCTGCAAAACGGTGCCGACCTGCTGTGGATCGAAACCGAGAAGCCCCACGTTGGCCAGATCGCGGCCATGGTTAACCGCATCCGTGAAGTGGTGCCGAACGCCAAGCTGGTTTACAACAACAGCCCGTCCTTCAACTGGACTCTGAACTTCCGTCAGCAGGTGTTCGATGCGTGGCAGGAAGCAGGCAAGGACGTTTCTGCCTACGATCGTGCCCGCCTGATGAGCGCGGACTACGACGACAGCGACCTGGCGAAAGAAGCCGACGAGAAGATCCGTACCTTCCAACGCGACGGTTCTGCTCAGGCTGGTATCTTCCACCACCTGATCACTCTGCCGACGTACCACACTGCTGCGCTGTCTACCGACAACCTGGCAAAAGGCTACTTCGCCGACCAAGGCATGCTGGCTTACGTGAAAGGCGTTCAGCGTCAAGAGATCCGTCAAGGCATCGCTTGCGTGAAGCACCAGAACATGGCTGGCTCCGACATCGGTGACAACCACAAGGAATACTTTGCTGGTGAAGCTGCTCTGAAGGCTTCCGGTAAAGACAACACCATGAACCAGTTCGCGAACATCTAATACTGGTCAAGACAGGCTCCGGCCTGTCCTTGGTGAGAAAAGGGGCGGAGAAATCCGCCCCTTTTTTGTACCTGTCATACAGGTCGGAGCAAGCAGTCCCGCTCGATATATTCATTGGCGTTGCCGAAACGGCTGTTACTATTTTTTCGGTGAATGGTAGAATCCAAACCTCCTGTTTAGTGAGGTACGGACAATGGATCTTGGTAAGGTCGATCTCAATCAGCTGGTCCATCTGGATGTACTGCTGCGTGAACTGAATGTCACCAAGGCCGCCAATCATCTGGGCATTACCCAGCCCGCCATGAGCAACAGCCTCAAGCGGCTTCGGGTCGTGTTTGACGATCCCTTGCTGGTGCGCACCAGTGAAGGCATGGCGCCGACCGAGCTGGCCCTGGAGATCAAGCCGGCCATTCGCCAGATCCTGTTTAACATCGAAAAAGTCATGAAGCCGGACCGCGACTTCGATCTCAGCAGTCGCCGGGTCTTTCGCATCATGGCCAGTGACTATGCCGAATCCACCTTGATTCCCAATGTGCTGGCGGTGGTACGCAAGGTTGCGCCGAATGTCACGCTCGACGTGCTCACACCCAGCGACGTGACCTTTGAGGACGTTGAGCAGGGGCGGGTGGACATGGCGATCAACCGCTTCGACACCATTCCCCAATCCTTTCACCAGAAGACGCTCTGGAAAGACGGCTTTTCCTGCCTGATGAGCGCCGACAATCAGTTGGTCGACAACTTCACCCTGGAAACCTACCTGCAGGCCAGCCACATCTGGGTGAGCAAAACCGGCTTTGGCGTCGGTGTGGGCGTCAACCCCGAGGATGTGCAGCGTCTGGGTTGGGTGGATGAGGCCCTGGTGGCGCTTGGGGCCAAGCGTAATATCAGCGTCTTTACCCGTCATTATCAGGTCGCCATGCTGCTGGCCAAACAACATGATCTCATCGCGACATTGCCCAGCCGCGTGGCGCGCTTGAAGGCCGACAGTGCTCATTTTGTGCTTAAGGAGCCACCATTTCCTATTGAGCCCATCGAGTTGAAGATGGCCTGGAGTCCCCTGCTGCACCACAACGCGGGGCATCGCTGGCTGCGTAAGCTGATCTGTGACGTGGTGGATGAGATCTTGGATGAGCCGCAAGTGCAGGGTGGCAGCGAACCCCTGAATCAGGTAGGCTAGCTCGCTGTATATTCATACAGATAAGGCCTGCCGTGATTCTCTACATCGCCGAAAAGCCCAGTCTCGGTCGCGCCATTGCCGACGCGTTGCCCAAACCACTGAGCAAGCAGGACGGCTTCATCCGCGCCGGGAATGGCGATTGCGTGAGCTGGTGTATCGGCCATCTGTTAGAGCAGGCCGAGCCCGACGCTTATGATCCGGCGTTCAAGCAATGGCGGCTGGAGCATCTGCCGATCATTCCCCAACAATGGGAGCTGAAGCCCAAAGCCCAGACGCGCAAGCAGCTCAGTGTGCTGCGGCAACTGGTGAAAACGGCGGACCAATTGGTGCACGCGGGCGACCCAGATCGGGAAGGGCAACTGCTGGTGGATCAGGTCATCGACTACTTGAAGGTCGGAGCCGTCAAACGTGCCAACGTTCAGCGTTGCCTCATCAGCGATCTCAATCCGGCGGCAGTGGCGCGAGCCCTGGCGCAATTGCGCAGCAATCAGGAATTCGTCCCGCTGTCCACCTCGGCATTGGCGCGCAGCCGGGCGGACTGGCTGTATGGCATCAACATGACCCGCGCCTACACCTTGCAAGGGCGTAAGGTGGGTTATGAAGGCGTGCTGTCGGTCGGGCGGGTTCAGACGCCCGTGCTGGGGTTGGTGGTGCGCCGGGACCAGACGATCGAATCGTTCGTCAGCAAGCCTTATTACGAAGTTCTCGCCCATCTGCTTACGGATGAAGGTGCCGGTTTTACCGCGCAGTGGCAGCCCAGCGAAGCCTGCCAGCCCTACATGGACGAGGAGGGGCGGGTGCTTAACAAGGCGCTGGCGGAGAACGTGGTACGCCGGATCACGCAGCAGCCCGCCGTCGTCACCTCCCTTAAGCAGAAACCCCGGAAACAGGCGCCGCCATTGGCTTACAACCTGTCGAGCCTGCAGATCGACGCCGCACGCCGCTTTGGCTTAAGCGCGCAGCAGGTGCTCGACCTGTGCCAGCAACTGTATGAGCGGCACAAGCTGATTACCTATCCCCGTTCCGATAGCCGGCATCTACCCACCGATCACTGGGCGCGACGGCACGCGGTGGTCGGAGCCATCCAGAACAACAGCAACGTCCTGGCCAGGGCATGCACCGACGCCGATCTGACGTTGCGGAGCAAAGTGTGGGACGACGCCAAGGTGGAGGCTCATCACGCCATCATTCCAACCGAACGCAAGGCCTCGCTGCAGGGTTTGAGCCAGGCTGAACGCCAGATCTACGAGCTGATTGCACGCCAGTACCTGTGCCAGTTCTATCCACCGTATGAGTATCTGGAAACCCAGGTGGAGCTGCGGATCGCTGGCGGCCTGTTCACCACCAGTGCGCGTCAGACCAAGGTCTGGGGCTGGAAGGTGCTGTTCGGTAAGGGCGATGATGACTCGGCAGGGACAGGGCGCGGTGCGGCTGACTCTTCCAAGCTGCAGGATGATGAACCGGCAACAAGCGTTGAATTGCCCAGGCTCCGGGAAGGACAGCAGTTACTCTGCGAGCGCGGCGAATTGCTGGAGAAGCAGACCCGGCCACCGCAACCCTTCAATGACGCCACCCTGCTGGCGGCCATGACCGGCATTGCCCGTTTTGTGCAGGACCCGGACATTCGCAAGGTGCTTAAGGAAACCGACGGGTTGGGGACGGAGGCTACCCGTGCCGGCATTATCGAGCTCCTGTTCAAGCGCGGATTTCTGCGGCGCGAAGGTAAATCGATCCGCGCCACGCCCGCAGGCATCGGGCTTATCGAAAGCCTGCCGGAATCCGCCGTGACACCGGATATGACCGCCCAGTGGGAAGTAGCCCTGAACGGCATCAGCCAGCGCCAGTTCAGCTATGAGGGCTTTATGAAGCCGCTGGAGCAAACCCTGGAGCGACTGATCGCCCAGAGCCGGACCAGCGTGCCGGAGGGCTTGGTGGGCGTGAAGGCGACCAAGCCCGGATATCGGCGCAAGGCTGGCGGCAGGAAGGCGGCCGGTCGCGCCGGCAAGCGGCCGGCACGGGCGCGAGCTACGTGAGATTCCAGAGCTGTCGGTATGAACGAAGCGCGCGGGTGCATTGTCTTACAAGGGCGCTTGCCGTTTTAAAACGCGGCCGGCGGCCTCATCTCTAGACTATCCGGATTGAGCCATTAAAAGTACGAATCGGATGGAGAGCGGCTGCGAAGGTCGGTGTTAGGCACTTGGTTTCAAATAGCCGTTGCACGGCGGGAGTCATGACCATGTTCGGTTTTTTACAAGGGTTCGCCTATGGGCTGTTTCTGTCCTGTCTGCCCTGGTTTTTCCTGGGGCTGGTGAATCCCCGGCGGGCGCTGCCGACGGAGCCTCCGCAGCGGCGCCAGGTGTTTTTGCGCTATTGGTTTGGGTTTCCCTTCCTGGCGTTTTTGTTGTGGTTGACCTCCCTGTGGGGTGGCTTTTCGCCCTCGCTGGAAGGTTGGCTGGCGGGACTGCTCGCCATTGCGGTGGAAGTGCCACTGGAGCGGCGCTGGCGCCAGTGGCGTGCCCGCGGTCATGAGCGTCGGCGGCTGGCGCGACTGGAAGCAGAGGCAACCGCACGCCGGGCTGCGCTTGAGCAGGAGCAGCGCGAGGCTGGTATCTTTGTGCTGAACCCGGATCAGCCGCCAGTGGATGCCGACCAGGTGGTGCTGGCGCTCTGTGCCGGCAAGCAGCGCCTGGTGCAAGCCCGTCGGCCTACTCACGCGGTACAGGCGGATCGCTTGTACACCCGTTACCGTCGCGCCCTGGAGGTGCTGCGCGCCAAGTTCGATCTTCGTGAGGTGACCTATGAGCGTTGGCATGGTGTGGTGGGTGAGGTTTGTCGTGGCGCCGTGGACAATTTGAATAGCATGGCATCGCTGGCGGAAGGTGTCGCCGGCATCGATGTGGAGTATGTGCGTCGACGTCTCGCCCAGGAAGGTCATCGCCTGCCAGAGCAGGAACGCGATGCCCTGAGCCAGCGGATGCAATTGGTGGAAGATACCGAGCGGCGTCTGCGGGAGCTGATGGCCCGCAATGAAGCGGCGCTGACAGCGCTGGATGACGCCGCGGTGGCGGTGGCCCGGGTCGAAACCGAACGGCCGCAGGCGGCCCAGGCGGCGGAGGTGGC
>JAEZAA010000187.1 GCA_023430625.1 Pseudomonadota bacterium | reverse complement strand
CAGTGTGCTGGAGGGCATGAACAACAAGATCAAGGTCATCAAGCGGATGGCCTATGGCTACCGGGACAACGACTACTTCTTTCTGAAGATCAAAGCGGCATTTCCCGGTAAAGTGCGATGAACCATTAATTAGCCGGCGTTCTCCAGGCCCGCTCCGGCGGGCCTGCGTAGTTTTCCACGCTCTATAGCCAGCGAGTCGGTGCTTGCGACGGGTTGCCACTGGCATTTTTTGTGACGATTCTCCACAATCCTGTTCCGCCAACTCTATGCCACGCATCGCTCGGCACTAATCGCATCGGCTGACAGTCAGGAATCGCAGCACGTTTATGGACAAACCAGCATCCAGCGCCTCAGGTCCACTAATCAGCATCATCACCCCGACTTACAACTGCGCCGATTACATCCAGGCCACCGTCGACAGTGTTCGCGCCCAGACCTATTCAAACTGGGAGCACATTATCATCGACGACGGCTCGACCGATGGCACCTCGGCCTTGTTCCAGGCCTACCAGGACGACCCACGCATCCGTTATGTCGACCAGGGCAAGGTTGGCCAGAGCTATACGCGCAATCACGGCTTACGACTGGCGCGGGGTGAATTCATCTGTTTCCTGGACGCCGATGATCTGTTCCTGCCGGACAAGCTGGAAAAGTCGCTAGCGGCGTTCGCACAACACCCCCATATCGACGTACTCTACGGCGACTACATCAACATCGACGATCAGGGACGGGAAACCAGCCGCCATAACATGCGCCGGCACAGCGGCGATGTACTCAAGCTGCTGCTGCGGGACAACTTTATCAGCTTCAACACCACCATGGTGCGGCGCCGCTGCTTTGAAGAAATGGGCGGGCAGGATGAAAATCTGCATTTTGCCCCGGATTGGGATATGTGGCTGCGTTTTGCGACTCGCTACTATTTCTTTTACTTGCCGGATTATCTGACGTGCTACCGCAAACGCCCCAATCAGATATCGGCCAACCTGGATGCCCGCTTCGCCGCCAATGAGACGATCCTACGCAACTTCTTCGTCCGCTTCCCCGACCGGGTGACGGCCAGGGAACAACGGGAAATCTGGAGTTTCTTTTACACCCGTCAGGGTCGAAACTGCGTGGGGCGAGGCAAATACCAACGCGCCTGGCGCTGCTATGGAAATGCCCTCGTGCAAGCCCCCTGGAAGAGCTGGGCTTGGCGTGCGCTTGCTAAGTTTCTGCTATTGCGTCAAGGCTAGGACGGCCTTCACCATCTCCTCTCGCTGTCCTTGCCGTATGCTCCGGCGGGCCTATCTTCATCCAGATCACCGCAACTCTTGACCTGGGTCATACTCACAGGTTTTAGACTAGTGCACAATGAATCCTACGATGCTCGCCCCATCGTCCCATTAGGACCTGTGCCATGTTGAAAGTGAGCGCCATGTTGAAAGTGAGTGAATTGGCCAAGCGGGCCGGGGTAACCCCGGACACCGTGCGCTTCTATACCCGTCAGGGGCTGCTGACGCCCGCCCGCGACCCCGATAACGGCTACCAGTTGTACCAGGCGCGCGATCTGCAGCGCCTGACCTTCGCCAAAAAAGCCCGCCAGCTCGGTTTTACCCTGAAAGAGATCAGCGACATTCTGGCCGAGGCCGACGAAGACCAGTCCCCCTGCCCCCTAGTGCGGGACCTGTTCTCCCGCAAGCTGGCGCTGGTGGAGCAGCAGATTGCGGAGCTGACCCAACTGCGCGACCGCATGACCGATGCCATGCATGCCTGGCAGCACATGCCGGATGGCAGTCCGGACGGGCAAACCCTGTGCCGCCTGATCGAACACTGGAACCAGGTCGAGCCGGTGCCCGGCTGCTGCGGAGACAGCCGTCATGAATGAGCAGGCCGCAATTTCCGAAACCCTGACCACCATTGGCATCAGCGGCGCGACCTGCGGCGGCTGTGCCCGCAAGATCCGGCTGTCGCTGGAAGAGGTACCGGGCGTTAGCCGCATCACCGTGAATCTGGCCGACCAGCAGGTCAAGGTCGAAGGGACGGCCGAGCCCGAGGCCATGCTGGAGGCAATCCGCGCCAACGGCTATGGCGCCGAATTGCTCGCGTCGGTGGCGCCTGAGGCGCCGAAGCCAGCACCGGCTGTGGGCGAAGCGCCAGCCGCCAGCCCCACCGACACCCGTGAACCCATGAGCCATGAGACAGAGCCAGCAGTGGCAACCGCCGCTGATGCGCCTCTGGTGAATCTGGCCATTACCGGTGCCACCTGCGCCGCTTGTGTACGCCGGATCGAAGGAGCGTTGCGCCAAGTGCCGGGGGTAATCGAGGCCAACATGAACTTTGCCGACCGCACCGCCGAGGTGGTGGGACCGGTCGAGCCGGATGCCCTGGTCCAGGCAGTCACGGCCGCTGGCTACGGCGCCTCAGTGATCGAGGACGAAGTCCAGGCGCGGGCCGAGAAGGAAGCGGCGGAACAGGCCCATTACCGCAATCTGCTGCGCAAGATGTGGCTGGCCTTGGGGCTCGGTATCCCCCTGATGCTGTGGGGCGTGCTAGGCGGCGACATGATGGTACACAGCGGCGGGAGCCAGTTGGCCTGGCTCGGCGTCGGCGTTGTCACGCTGTTCGTCATGTACCGCGCGGGCGGCCATTTCTTCACCGGCGCCTGGAAATCCCTCCGCGCCCACAGCGCCAACATGGATACCCTGATCGCCCTGGGCACTGGTTCCGCCTGGCTCTACTCCATGTTCATCTCAGTCTGGCCCGAGGCAGTGCCGATGGCCGCGCGCCATGTCTACTTCGAGGCTTCCGCCATCATCATCGGTCTGATCAACCTGGGCCAGGCGCTGGAGATTCGGGCCCGCGGACGCACTTCGGCGGCGATTCAGCGCCTGCTGGATCTGCAGGCGAAAACCGCGCGGGTGATCCGCGATGGCCAGGAAATCGACCTGCCCATCGAGCGCGTGCGCCTGGGCGACCGCCTGCGTGTGCGGCCCGGCGAGAAGATCGCCGTGGACGGCCGGGTGGTGGAAGGCCACAGCCTGCTGGACGAATCCATGCTGACCGGCGAGCCGGTGCCGGTGCGCAAGGAAATCGGCGACGAGGTGGCGGCCGGCACCCTCAACCAGAGCGGCTCCTTAGTGTACGAAGCGGTTCGCGTCGGCAAGGACACGGCCTTGGCCCAAATCATCCAACTGGTGAAGCGCGCCCAGAACACCAAGCCCGCCATTGGGCGGCTGGCCGACCGGGTGTCCGCCATCTTCGTGCCGACCGTGATGTTGATTGCGGTGGCGGCGGCACTGGTCTGGTACAACGTCGGCCCGGCACCACAGGCGTCCTTTATGCTGGTGGCGGCCACTACGGTTCTAATCATCGCCTGCCCCTGCGCCCTGGGCCTGGCCACGCCCATGTCGGTGATGGTGGGCGTGGGCAAGGCGGCCGAAGTGGGTGTCTTGATTCGCCAGGGCGAGGCCTTGCAACAAGCCAGCCAGTTGGATGTGCTGGTGCTGGACAAGACCGGTACCATCACCCAGGGCAAGCCGTCGGTGACCGAGATTCACCCGTTGGCGGGGCGCTCGGAAGACGAAGTGCTGCGGCTGGCCGCAAGCCTGGAGCGGGGTTCCGAGCACCCGCTGGCCCACGCCATCCTCACCACGGCGCAGGCACGTAACCTGACGTTGATCGAGACGCGGGATTTCGAGACCCTGTCCGGCCATGGCGTGCAGGGACAGGTGGACGGCCGCCTACTGAAACTCGGCAACCGCCGCTGGCTGAAGTCTCAGGGCATCGATACCGGTCCGCTGGATGCGGTGGCGGACCGCTTGGCCAAACAAGCCAGTACTCCGCTGTATCTTGTGGAGAACGGGGTGCTCGTGGGACTGATCGCGGTGGCCGACCCCATCAAGCCCGACTCCGCCGCCGCCATCAAGCGCCTGCACCGGCGGGGTCTGCGGATCATGATGCTGACCGGCGATGTCCAGGCCTCGGCCCAGGCCATCGCCCGCCAGGTGGGCGTGGACGAGGTGCGAGCAGAGGTGTTGCCCGCCGACAAGGCGCGCATCGTGCGCGAGCTGCAGGAGCGCGGCCATCGGGTCGGCATGGTGGGCGACGGCATCAACGACGCCCCGGCCCTGGCCGAGGCCCATGTGGGCTTCGCCATTGGCACCGGGACCGACGTGGCCATCGAGAGCGCCGACATCACCCTGATGCGCGGTTCGCTGCACGGGGTGGCCGATGCCATCGAGGTGTCGGCAGCCACCCTGCGCAACATCAAGCAGAACCTGTTCGGCGCCTTTATCTATAACGTGCTGGGCATTCCGCTGGCGGCGGGGCTGCTGTATCCGGTGGCCGGCATCCTGATGAACCCCATGTTCGCGGGAGCCGCCATGTCCTTGTCCTCGGTGACGGTGGTGACCAATGCCAACCGGCTCCGCCTGTTCAAACCCAGCCAAACGCAGGAGGTGTGACATGGCCATCCTGATCAATTTTATCGGCCTTGCACTGATGGCGCTGATCGTCTGGTGGTTCTGGCTATGGCAGCCCAAGCAGGCGGCCCAGGCCCGCCAGGGCCTGGTGGAGATTTTGGTGGATGAGGGCGTCTACACGCCGGCTCGCATCGAGATTCCAGCGGGTCAGGCCACCACCCTGCGCTTCCGGCGCCGGGATCCCAGCCCCTGCGCGGAGATGGTGCTGATCGACGACCTTGATCTCAGCGCGGAACTGCCGCTGAACAAAACCCGGGATCTGGTGGTCAAACCCGCCAAGCCCGGCCACTACGCCTTCACCTGCCAGATGCGGATGTATCGGGGTGAGCTCATTGCCCGCTAGGCTGCCGCAACTATTGCCCGGAGTACGCTGAATGAAGCGCAACCTACTGAAGTCCCTGGTCCTGTCCGCCGCTCTCGCCATCGGCGCCGGTGCCGCCTACACCTTTCTGCCGCTGACGGCGCAACAGGCCCAGGCCGAGGAAGTCACTGTCTATAAATCACCCACCTGTGGCTGCTGCGGCGATTGGGTGAAGCATATGGAAGAGAACGGCTTCAAAGTGATGGTCCATGACGTTCAGAACCTGAACCCCATCAAGGAGAAGGCAGGTCTCACCCCGGCATTGGCCTCCTGTCATACCGCCTTTGTCGGCGGCTATGCCATCGAGGGCCATGTGCCGGCCAGTGACATTCGCCGCCTGCTGCAGGAAAAGCCCGACGCCAAGGGTCTCGCGGTACCCGGCATGCCCATTGGCTCCCCGGGCATGGAAGTGGCAGGCCGGCCCAATGATCCCTATGATGTAGTTCTGTTTCGCGAGCAGGGACAAACCGAACGGTTCAGCCATCATCAATGATCCCGGACGGTTCCGGTCTGACCAACGGCAGAGGACTGCCACAGCCATAACACTGAGAAGAAATGCACTAGGAGTGCCATGAATCGGGGAATCAAACTTGCGCTGGGCGGCCTGCTTGGACTGGTCGTCCTGCTTATCATCGCCGTGGTGCTGGTGGTTTTACTGGTCGACTTGAACCGGTTTAAGCCGCAGATCGAACAGGCCGTCCAGCAACAGACCGGTCGCACCCTGCGCATCGAGGGCGATCTTGGCTGGTCGCTCTACCCCGTACTGGGGATCGAACTGGGTCAAACCCAGCTCAGCAACGCTCCCGGATTCGACGACAAACCCATGGCCTCGATCAAGCAGGTCTCGGTGGGCGTGGCCCTGCTGCCCCTGCTGAAAGGCAATCTCGGGGTTTCCGAACTGGTACTGGAAGCCCCGGAAATCTACCTGGCACGCAAGGCTGACGGCACCACCAACTGGGACGACCTGATCCAGAAGAGCAAGACCGAGCCCGAACCCACACCGGAGCAACCGGCCGAGGAAAGCCAACCCCTGCAGATCGCCATTGAAGGCGTTCGCCTGACCGATGCCCAGATCGAATGGCATGACGAACAGAACCAGCAATCGGTGCGCATCGCGCCCCTGACCCTGATCACCGGCCCTATTGAGCCCGGCAAGCCTACCGACATTCAGCTGCAACTGGCGGTTGCCAACCAGAACCCCCAAGTGGACGCCACCCTCAACCTGCAGACGCGTGTCGCCAGCGCCGAGGACTTCAGCTGGGTCGAGTGGCAAGACCTGATCCTGCGCCTGGAAGCCAAGGGCGAGGCCATCCCGGCGGAACTGGCCAAGGCGGACCTGAGCAGCAGCGGTCGCCTGTATCTGCAGGAACAAACCCTGAACCTGCAGCAAACCACGCTGAAGTTCCAGGTGCCGGGCCTCAATAAAACCATGAACGCCGAGGGCGAGCTGAGCCTGGCCCTGCAGGGCAACCTGGAAACCCAGACCTTTTCCAGCCAGGCGGTGACCCTGGATGCATTGGTCACAGGCAAGGATCTGCCTGGCGGCAAGGCTGAGATCAGCCTGCAAACGCCGGTGACCCTGGACCTGAAACAGCAGACTCTGAGCCTGCCGGCAGTGGTGGCCAACGCGCTTGGGATCAAGCTCAATGCCACGGTGACGGGCAAGCAGATCCTGGACGACCCGCAACTGCAGGGCACCTTGAATGTCGCGCAGTTTGCGCCCAAGCCTTTGCTGCAGCGTCTGGGCGTCGAACTTCCTGCCATGAGCGACGAAACCGCGCTGCAATCCTTGTCACTCAGCACCCAGTTCAACGCCACGCCGAAACTGGCCAGCCTGTCCAAGCTCAAAGTGGTGCTGGACGAGAGCAACCTCACGGGGACCGCCCAGGCCGGATTGGGTGAGAAGACCGACCTTGGCTTTAAGCTCGCCCTGGACAAGATCAATCTCGACCGTTACCTGCCGCCGGCCGCTGCGGAAACCAGCGCGCCGGAAGGCAGTAAGGGCAGTGACAAGAAGGCACCGCCGGCCAGCAAAACGCCCACAACCGCAAGTCAGGAGCCGGCTGCCGATCCCTTTGCCTGGATGGATCAGATCAATCTGGATGGCAACATCAAAGTCGGTCAGGTGCAGGTCAAAGGCGCCAAGATCACCGATATTCAGCTCAATGTGGTCGCCCGCGACCAGATTCTGACCGTCGACCCGCTGGTCGCCTCGCTCTATGGCGGGCGCCAGTCCACCACGGTGCGGGTGGATACCACCGGTCCCGAACCCAAGACGCAGGTCCACACGGCGGTACAGACGGTCAACGTCGGCACCCTGTTGAATTCGATCATGTCCCAGGCCCCGCTGGAAGGTACCGGCAGCCTGGACCTCAACCTGAACCTGACCGGCCTGAGCCTCGACCAGATCCAGCGCAGCCTGCAGGGCGGCGGCGAGCTGCGAATCAATGACGGTGCCTTCAACGGGGTCAGCATCCTCAGCTCCCTGCGCAACAACCTGGCCGCGCTATCCGGCAAACCCGCCCAGGAAACCAAGGCCGAGACCGAGCTCAAGAATTTCCTGGCGAAATTCCAGATCGACGGCGGCAGCCTGAACTGGCGGGAGATGAACAGTAAGCTGGGCGATGTGGCCCTCAGTGCGGATGGCGGCTTCAACCTGTTCACCCAGGAGCTGGATACACTCCTCAAGATCACCGTGCCGGAGAGCTTCAAAAGCAAGAACGACCTGCTGAGCCGCCTGGCGGGCCAACAGATCCCCATCAAGCTGGGCGGCACCCTGACCGATCCGAAACTGGGCTCCGTCGACCTCAAGAACGCCATTACGGCCCAGGTGCAAGAGAAGATCGACACCAAGGTGCAAGAGAAGCGCGAAGAAGTGCAGAAGAAAGTGGACGAAAAACTGCAAAAGGGCTTGGAGAAGTTGTTCAAGCGTTAATACGTTGTTTAAACGCTAACCACGCCCTGCCGCCCTCTCCCATGGTCGCTTGTCCCATGGGAGAGGGCTAGACCCAGCGCACAGCAGATTCCCTCCGTTTCCATTATCATGGCGCCCCACTCCGTGGCGTTCGTCGAATTTCCCACGTCCCAGCTTAATCCGGGCTCCTGGCCGAGCCCGACCAGACTCGAAGTAGGAGTATGCGCAATGAAATTCCAAGGATTCTGGGCCCTGACCCTCTGCAGTCTGCTGTTGGCTGGCTGTACCTCGGCACCGGTGACCAACCGTGCCGTCGACCGCCTGAAACCCGCAGCCCAGGAAGAGCTAAAGAACCGGCGCCAGATGCTGGTCGGCACCTGGTATGGCGAAGCCACCACCAATGAGGGACAAACCCGGCGCTGGCTGCGGCAAAACTACGCGGAAGGCACCTACAAGCTCACCATCCGCGACTACAACCTGGATGCCACTTATCTGCAACAGGTGGAAGTGGGCAATTGGGGCGTGTCCGGCCCGATCTACTTCACCATCATGAAAGGCTGGCAACAGGGCTCCAACTTCCGCGCCGCCGACCCGACCGATCCCTATTATTACGATGCCTATGAAATCACCCAGCTCACGCCGGTTGCCTGGGTCTACCGCCATGTGGATACCCAGCTGCGGTTTGTGGTCAAGCGCGTCGAAGAGGGTTTTCAGTTACCGGGAGAACCGGTGAAAGAGGAGCCCGCACCACAGGCAACAAAGCCGCAGCCCGCGAAAACACAGGCCAAGAAGCCGGCGGCCAAAAAGCCCGCCGCGAAAAAACCGACCGCGAAGACCAAGCCTGCGCCGAAAAAGCAGGCCGTCTCCAAATAGAGATCAGGAAGATTAATTCCGAAACGCTGCCGGCCCGTGCCCAGCCCCGTTAGTTGGAGCGCATGGCCAGCAGCGCTTCCGGCACCCGCACCGCCTTCCAGTAGCGTTTGGACCAATAGCGGTTATCCAGGCTGGAAACGGTGACGCCCTTACTGAGGGAGGCGTGCATGAACTTGCGGTCTTCCAGGTAGATGCCCACATGGCGCGTACGTCGGTCGATCTGGAAAAACACCAGATCGCCCGGTGCCAGTTCGGCCTGGGTGATGGTGCGTCCCGCGCCGGACTGGTCACGCACCACCCGGGGCAGCTTGATGCCCAACTTGTCGCGGTAGGTCAGATAGACATAGGCGGAGCAATCCACCCCGCGCTTGGACATCCCACCCAGTTTATAGCGCACCGAGCGCCACTCCCGTAGCTGGGAATACAGCAGGCTCTTGATGTCGAAGGCGTCAGACGCGTCGTCCGGCAGGGTTGCGGAGTCGAGCGCGAAGTCATCGCCCGCCGCCAAGTCTTCCTCGCCGGACTCGGCCTCGAACCAGGAGAGCGGCGAATACCAGGATCCGGTTTCCGCCGCCGACGGACGCTCGGTCTCGACCACCCAGGATTTTTCCTGACGCGGAACCGCTGTGGCGCAACCCTGGAACAGGAGCACAATGGCAAGCAGCGAGAGAAGGCGCGAGCGTTCCATACAGTCGACCAAAGAATTGAAAAGAAGCCGTCCGCCCGGCATCCCGATGTGCTGGCCCATCGGATGGGCTGGCACAGGGTAGCGGCGGCCTCGCGATTCTATGCGATCAATACGTAAAAGCCTATATTTTGCCAGATAGCGACAAGTTGGCTAGTTTCTATCCAATCACGCCGCCCCGACCGGACCTCGGCCACAGATGCGCGTTTCTTTGCTTTTGTCCCCTCTCCCAGCTCGTTACAATGTCAGTCCCTGACGCCACCCGGCCCCAATCCCTCCATCCAAGTCGATCCCCATGCTCAATTCAGACGCTCTTAATCAGCTTAAACAGCTCAAGCAGGAAATCCGTGCCACCAAACAGGTGTTCGAAGCCACGGTCAAAGGCACCCCTGGCCGGTTTGGTTTCGCCGTGCTGGATGATGGCCGGGAGTGTTTCCTGTCTCCGGATGAAATGCAGAAGGTCTTTCCAGGTGACCGGGTGCAGGTGGAGCTGAGCAAGGACGAGAAAGAGCGGGAGACGGCGACCATTGAGAAGTGCCTGAAATCCGAGCTCAAGGAATTCACCGGCCGCTATGTGGAAAAAGGAACAGCCCATTTCGTCGAACCCGACCTGCCCATGCTCTCGCGTTGGCTGTATGTGCCACCGGATAAACGCCAGGGTGCCAAGGCCGGCGATCTGGTGCGGGCGCGGATTGCCCAGCACCCGGCCAAGAGCGGTAAGGGGCAGGTTCATGTCCTCAAGGTGCTTGGCAGTGAGCAGGATATTGGCATCGAGGGCCGCTATACCCTTGAGAAATTCAACCTGCCGCAAACCTGGCCTGAGGCCGTGGAACAGCAAGCCCAGGCGCTCGACGAGCAGCAGATTGCCGAGGCGGGTCGCCAGCGTCAGGATCTGCGCGACTGGCCCTTTGTCACCATCGACTCGGAATCGACCCAGGACATGGATGACGCACTCTGTGCCGAATCCGGCGATGACGGCTGGCGCCTGCACGTGGCCATTGCCGACCCCGCCAGCCTGATTCCTGTCGACTCGGCGCTGGATCGGGAAGCCGGCCGGCGCGGCAGCTCCTATTATCTGCCGGACCGGGTGATTCCCATGTTGCCGCCGCGGCTGGCGACCGATCTCTGCTCGCTGAAGCCGGGCCAGGACCGGCTGGCGCTGGTGTGCAGCATGGACATCGGCAAGGATGGCACCATTCGTGGCTATGAGCTGCGTGAGGCCCTGATCCATTCCAAGGCCAAGCTGAGCTACCACGAAGTGGCCGCGTTTCTGGGCGATACCAGCGATACCCGGGCGCTGCGCAATGCCGGGCCGGATCTGCACGGACTGGTGGATCAACTGCACGCCATCCAGAACGCCCTGCGCCAACACCGGCTCGAAAATGCTTTATTGACCGGCGATCGCCCGGATTATTACCTGCGGCTGAACGACCAGTTCAAAATCGAGCGGATCGACCGCAGCGACACCACCCGTGCCCATAATCTGGTGGAAGAGTGCATGGTTGCCGCCAACCGCTGCGCGGCGGATTTCCTGGCGACCCAGGTCAAGACCGGCCTGTTCGTGGTCCACCCGGGATTTCGCCCGGACCGCCTGGAACAGGTCAGGCAGATTGCCCGTGAGCAGGTTCCCGGCATCGAACCCGAACGGCTGACCGACTGGGAAGGCTTCAAGGATTTCATGCAGAGACTCGATACCTTGGAATCGTCCTATCCGCTCAAGGCCATCGTGGTGCGCCTGCTAACCCGCAGCGCCCTGGCCAGCGAGCCCGCGCCCCACTTCGGCATGGGCGTGCCCCGCTACACCACGTTCACCTCGCCCATCCGCAAGTACAACGACCTGCTCGTGCACCGTCTGATCAAGAGCCACCTCCAGGGGCAACGGCCGCAGGCACCAACGCCCGCCCAGGTCGAACAGCTGCAGGACGCACTGCGCCAGGGGCGCCAGGCCAGCAACGAGATGGAGCAGTGGCTCAAGTGCCAGTATGCCCAACAGTTCAAGGGACAGACCTTCAGCGGCACCATCGTTCATGTCAACGGCGCAGGTGTGCAGGTCCGGCTCAACGACAATGGCCTGGAAGGCTTCCTCAACCTGGCCGAGCGCAAGGACAAGCTCAGCTTCGATCCGGTTTACATGGAACATCGCAACGAGCGTGAGCGTTTTCACCTGGAACAGGCGATTCAGGTCACGGTCGCGGACATCGACATGAAACGGCGGCAAATCCTGTTGACGCAACCGGCCTCAGCCTGAAAAATGGCAACTCCTTACTGACCGACAAGACAACTCAGACCATCGGGAGAGGCCATGGAAGTTCGACGAGAGTACCGCTACGACGCCGACATCAACAAGGTTCGCCTGACCTTCGGCGATCCGGAATATGTACGCGCCAAGTACGATGCCCAAGGCGCTCGTAATGTAAAAATTCTGCGCTGTGAACAGACCGACGAGATTTTGGACCTGGACGTCCAACGGGAAGTACCTGCCGAAGTACCCGGCATGCTGAAGAAGTTCCTCGGGGAGTGGAACCAGGTCACCCAGATCGAGCGCTGGCGCGGCACCATCGCCGCCGGCTATCAATGCGACATGAGCATCGAGATCAAGGGCGTGCCGGTGAAAATGAAGGGCAACATGACCCTGCGTCCCGATGGCGAGGGCACCAAAGTCCTGGTATTGATCGATATCGACAGCAAGGTTCCCCTGGTGGGCTCCAAGCTGGCGGAATTCGTCTCCTTCACAGTCAAGCAGACCGTGAAGCAGGAATTCACCTTCCTTGAGCATTATCTGGGCGAAATCGCCTAACCCTCCGGGCAACCCTGCCTAAGCCGACCGCTTAGGCAAGGCCCAGCGGCCGCCAGTGCGCGGACATCCCGATCGATGTCCGCGTCCCTGTCTAGATCGCCGCTCCACCCAAAAACGAGCCCACCAGATACACCCCGGCAAACCCCACGTTGAACGCCACGAACAGATACAGGAAGAACCTGAGGTAGGAGCCGAAAGTCAGTCCCGGCACCTTACTCATGGCGACGATGCCCGCGGCGGACCCGATCACCAGCAGCGAGCCGCCCACACCCACGGCATAGGTCAGTACCATCCATTCCGCTACACCCATGCGCAGTCCCGATTTCAGCAGGGCCGCCGTCAGCGGTACGTTATCGATGGCCGCCGACAGAACGCCCATCAGGTAATTCGCCGCCACGGCGGGAATCTGGTCATAGATCCGCACCAGCCCTTCCAGCACCTGAATCTCCTTCAGCATGCCGACCAGTAGCAGAATGCCCAGGAAGAACAGCAGCGTTTCGAACTCCACCTGGCGCACGTATTCCAGCACCGGGTCCTGATCGTTGTCCTCATTGAAAAAGCGCGCGACCAGGAACATGACGGACAAGCCCGTCAGAAACGTCAGCACGGGCGGAATTTGGAACAGGACATTGCCCACAATGGTGCAGAGAATGGTGCACAGGAAAATCAGGGCAATCGCCAGATCCACGCCCCGCACGTTCCTGCGATGGGAGCTGATGGCCACCTGGCCCGACATGCCGATGGACAGCATGGCCGCCAGCAGCATCACCGCAATGAAGGCCGGTACCGCCAGGGTCAGCAGTTGAAGAATCTGCACCTTGCCGGCCAGGAAGATCATCAGAGTGGTCACGTCACCGGTAATCAGCGCCACGCCACCGGAGTTCACCGCGAATACCACCAGGGCTGCAAACTTGATGGTCTTGGCACGATCCAACTGCAGCGACAGGATCAGGGTAATCGACACCAGGGTGGCGGTAATGTTGTCGGCCAGCGATGAGAACAGGAAACAGAAGGTACCGGTCAGAAACAGCAGGGCCCGCTCGCTGATCTGCTTGGGCAGAACCAGGTAGATCAGGTTCTCGATCATGCCCTTCTTGTTGAGGTAGGCGACAAAGGTCATGGCCGCCACCAGGAAGATCCAGAGACTGGCGATGTCGGCGATGTTCTCGTTGAGGCCATGGATCACCGCCTCATGCTCTTCGCCCTGTCCGGAAAAGACGAACAACAGGACCCAGGACAGGGTGCCGAAAAACAGCGTCACCTTGGCCTTACTAACATGGGTCTTCTCTTCGAAAACCACTCCCAGCAGGGCGGCGATCGCCAGCCCGATCAACAGGTAATGGATAACGTCTGGCATAGCGCTCCCTTATACGAACGACAGAGAGGAGGGGGTGTGCACGTGCTGCTTGGGCTCAGGCGCGGACCGCTTCTGCCAAGGCACGGCGATAGTAGCCCAATGCCGACAAAAGCGACAGCGAGTCGTCCTTTTTGGAAGTTGCGGCTTATGCGTATGCCGCTCGCTTGGTGTCTGCCGAAGGCCAAGGCCACCAAAACTCGCCTAGACCGACTGCATAAAGTTCTGGATGCCGTCGTAATGGGAGCCTTGCCAGTACACCTTGCCGCAACAGCGGCAGCTCCAGAGTTCTTCGATCGCCTGGGGCACGCCCTCTGGCATCTGGCGCAGGGCGTCCGCCCGGCTGAGCGGCAACAGTTGCTCGCTGTTGCAGAGAGAGCAGCGGTTGAAGGGGTCAAACCAGGGCTTGAGCTCGAAATAGCTTACCACTTCGCGAAACTGCAGCCCGGGCTGCACGGTGCGCAGGCGATAACCCCAGGTGACCTGGTTGCGCTTGAGCAACCCCACATCGCGTGTCAGCACAACCCGCTGCTGCTCGCTGGCCAGTTCCGCAATGCGGGCGTCGCCGGGATCGGTGGCCTGGTACAGGCAGTCGAATCCCGCCAGGCGCATGTAACGTACCAGCGCTCCCAGATGTACATCCAGGATGAAGCGCGGTTTGCCGGGCGGGAGAAACGGCATTCGCCAGTACGCCTCCACCCCGGGCGCCTCGCCATGGGGAAACACCACAACCTCGTCGCACGGCTGCAACTGGTAGGAAAAATCCACCGGCTGATCGTTGACGCACATGACCGCCACTTCCGGATGGGGCACCCCGAGCGCTTCGAAGGCGTCCTTGATGGTTTGGCCGAAGCAACTGCCCTGAGCCGTGACGCCTTGGGCAGGTTTCAGCTCCTGATGAAAGTCCCGTCCCCGGCGCTCGCGGGACAAAAAATCGTTCAGGCGGCCATGGAACCGCCACTTAACCGAATCCATCCGATTCTCCAGTCCTGTTTTGCCACCGTATCGCGCTGCTGCGTGACGTCTGCGGCAAGGTGTCGAACGGTGCATGACCAGGTTTTCGTCTATGCTGAAACCAGAGCCGATTTAAACGAGACACCGCTGTGACCCAATGGAAGCATTGCCTTCAGGTGCTCTGTGCCCTCCTGGTCGCCCTACTGGGCAGCACCGGTAGCCAGGCCAGCCAATCCAACGTAATCCTGCTGGAAAGCCATCTGCACAAGCAGACCGTTGGCGCCGGCATCGAGTACCTGGAAGATCCCACCGGCTCCCTCACCGCACGCGAACTCCTGACCGGCAACCACGCCTGGCAGCGCAACTCGGCCGAGATCTTCAACCAGGGCTACAACGGCTCCGTCTGGTGGCTGCGCTTTCAACTCCGCAATGACAGCAGCCAGGCCGACTGGCTCATGGAAATCGCCTACCCGGTACTGGATTACCTGGACATCTACCTGGTGCGCGACAACAGCATCCTCAAGCACCTGGCCCTGGGCGACAAGTTGCCTTATCCGGAGCGGCCGGTCGAACATCGGCACTTTATCGCCCCCTTGCAGTTACCCGCCGACACTCCAACCGACGTGCTCATTCGGGTGCGCTCCACCAGTTCCATTCAGGTTCCCATCGTTATCTGGGACAAAATCCTGTTCTACAGTGAAGATGCCTCCCGCACCATGGTGCAGGGCCTCTACTACGGGGCCATGCTCATCATCGCCATCTACAACGTGTTGCTGTACCTGGCGCTCGGCGAACGCACCTACCTGTACTACGTGGCCTATGTCTCCTTCATTGCTCTGTTCATTGCCAGTCTGGATGGCTGGACCTTCCAGTACCTCTGGCCCAGCCAGACCCAATGGAACGACGAGGCGATCATTGTCTCGCTGGCACTGGGCCTGGCCTTCGGGGTGGTCTTCACCCAGCGCTTCCTGGACATCGGCCGGCTCTCCAACACCCAGCGCCTGGTCCAGAACGCCTGGATCCTGCTCTGCGGCCTGATCGCCTGCGCCGCCTTCGCGGTGCCTTACAGCATCATGATCCGGATCCTAGTGCCGCTGGCCACCATCATCTGTCTGCACTGCCTGTGCATGGGCATCTATGCCCTGAACAAGGGCAGCCTGACCGCGCGCTATTACACCCTGGCCTGGACGTTGCTGCTGATCGGCGGCATTACCCTGGCGCTCAGCAAGTTCCACCTGCTGCCACGCAACTTTTTCACCGATTACAACCTGCAGGCGGGCACCCTGCTGGAAGTGGTGCTGCTGTCGTTCGCCCTGGCCGAGCGCATCAACCATGAGCGCGCCATGCGCTACACCGCCCAGCAACAGGCCCTGGATACCCAACGGCGCGCCACCGAGGTCTTGGAGCAGCGCGTCAACGAGCGCACCCGGGAACTGGAAGTGGCGAACCAGAAACTCCAGGAAATCAGCGACACCGACCAGCTCACCGGCATCAAGAATCGGCGCTACCTCGATAAGTATCTGCAGCAGGAAATCGCGCGGGCGGCCCGCTACCGCCATCCGCTGGCGGTGATTCTGCTCGACGTCGACCATTTCAAGCCGGTCAACGACACCCATGGCCACCTGGTGGGGGATGACTGCCTGCAGGAAATCGCCCGCCGCATCGGTGCTCAGTCGCGCTGGCCGTCGGATCTGGCCGCCCGTTACGGCGGCGAGGAGTTCTGCGTGGTGCTGCCGGAAACCGATGCCGAAGGGGCGCGCATCGTGGCGGAGCGCGTTCGCCAGCAGGTGGAAGCTACGGCGATTCAAACCCGCCAGGGACCACTCAACCTGACCATCAGTCTCGGTGTATTCTGCATGGTCCCCAGCAACGCCGATAACGCACCGGACTTCCTGGCGCGGGCAGATCTGGCGTTGTACCAGTCCAAGGAACAGGGCCGCAACCGGGTCACCGTCCAGCAAGCGGGCTGGCAGGATCCGCCCGCGGACCTGGACGGCATACCGGCCTGAAAGAAATTTATTTGTCTGGCTGAATCTAGATGGGCCTGACTCGAATAGAATGGTAACCGCGGCTGTCACCGTACTAAAAAAAAGAAGAGGTAGGACCTTGGGTGTAATGGATTGGAAACGGCTTCTTTGGTGGATGACCTGGCTCTGCGTCGGCCTGGCAGGATGGATGCCTGCCCAGGCGGAACCAGTGCGGGCGCCACTCGTCGTTCTCGATCATCCGCTGGTGGAACAACCCGTGGGATTGGGGATTGCCTATCTGAAAGATCCGGATGGGCACCTGACTGTGAAAGAAGTCCTCAACCAACCCCAGAACTGGGCTCTCAACCAGGACCGAATCTTCAACCAGGGCTACAACGACGCCACCTGGTGGCTGCGGTTTGACCTCCGCAACCAGACCCGCCAGCGGGACTGGCTGCTGGAAGTGACCTATCCGGTGCTGGATCATCTGGATATCTACCTGGTTCGAAACAACACCCTGACCCAGCATTTCCGCTTGGGAGACAAGCAGCCCTTTGCGAAACGCCCCATCGATCACCGCTCGTTCGTCGTGCCCCTGGAGCTGGATGCCGACGTGCAGATCCTGATGCGCGTGCGCTCCAGCAGTTCGGTGCAGGTCCCCATCCTGCTCTGGGAGAAGTCCTATTTTTCCGCCACGGAAACGGATCGCGCCGCGCTCCAGGGGATTTACTACGGTGCCCTGATCATCATCGCGGTCTACAACCTGCTCCTGTATTTGGTGTTACGGGATCATGCCTATGTCTACTACGTGGCATATGTGATCTGTCTGGGGATTTTCACCGCCGGCCTCGACGGCTGGGCGTTCCAGTATCTCTGGCCTGACCAGACCCACTGGAACGACCAGTCCATCCTGTTCTTCCTCGCGGGCCTGCTGTTCTTCGCCTCGGCCTTCTCCCGCCTGTTCCTCGACACGCCGAGTATTTCCTGGCTTGCGGACGCCGGGCAGAAGCTCTGGATCGTCCTCTGTACCGCCATTGCCATTGCCAGCTTCTATTTCCCCTACAGCGTGATGATCAAGCTGCTGGTTCCCCTGGCGGCCCTGATCTGTGCCTTTGACCTGGCCTTGGGCATCTATGCCTGGCTCAAGGGCTATCCCGCCGCCCGCTACTACACCCTGGCCTGGGCCATGCTGATGGTGGGCGGATTCGTGCTGGCCCTCACCAAGTTCCACATCCTGCCCCGCAATCTGTTCACGGATTCCGCCACCCAGATCGGTTCGCTGCTGGAGGTCTCGCTGCTGTCCTTCGCCCTGGCGGAGCGTATTAACCAGGAGCGCGCCATGCGCTATAAGGCCCAGCAACAAGCGCTTGATACCCAGTTCCGGGCTACCGAGGCACTGGAGCGGCGCGTGGCCGAGCGCACCCGCGAGCTGGAAATCGCTAACCGCAAGTTGCACGAGCTGAGTGCCACCGACGCCCTCACCGGCATCAAGAACCGCGGCCATCTGGATCGCTATCTGCAACAGGAAGTCTCCCGCGCTCTGCGCTACCAGCACCCGCTCACGGTGATCCTGATCGACGTGGATCTGTTCAAGCCCATCAACGATACCCATGGCCATCTGGTGGGCGACGACTGCCTGCGCGAAGTGGCCCGCCGCATTGCGGCGGAATCCCGCTGGCCGTCGGATTTGGCGGCCCGCTACGGCGGCGAGGAATTCTGCATGGTGTTGCCGGAAACCGATGCCGAAGGCGCGCGCATCGTGGCGGAACGCATTCGCCAGCAGGTGGAGGCCGCCCCGGTCGCCACCCAGATTGGCCCCCTTCACCTGACCGTCAGCCTGGGCGTGTTCAACGGGATTCCGATTCAGGAGGATGACGCGCCCCGCTTCCTGGCCGAGGCGGACACCGCGCTGTATCAGTCGAAGAATCAGGGTCGCAACCGGGTCACCCTCAAGGTGCAGCCGCCCAAAGGCCCCTCCGCGCATCTGCTCGGGGTTTCCGCCTGAGGCCCTGCTCTTGCCAGGCTTGGACAGACCTGGCGGGGCTGTCATACTAGGCGCCGAATTTCCTCCCAATCCCGATCTTTACAAGCTGTCACGGTCCGCATGTTCTTTAGCGATTCCCGCGCCCAATTCTTCAAGCCCCTGACCAGCAAGTACCGTGAAGTCATGGTGGAATGCCTGCGCCTGTTGTACCTGCGCCTCTATTCCGCCCTGGCCGATTACGGCCATGCGCTGGACCGGGACCAGGTCATCGATACCTTTCAGGAGGCGCTGGCCCGGGCCCCGGTGCTGGACAGCCAGGACGACGAGGCCCTGGGCCGGTTTCGCTCCGACCGGGAACTGGCGGCCTGGATTCTCAATCAGTTGCTGGAGCATGGCTGGTTGGAACGCCAACTGGACGAAGCCACCCTGCAGAGCGCCTATGGTTTCAGCCGCCACGGCCGGCTGTTCACCCAGCCCTTTGTGGACACCGACGCCTCGCGCCTGCGGACCCGGCATCGCAACACCCGTAACACTCGCAACGCCCTGGACGCCTTTGCCCAGCAGGGCGAAATCCATGACCTGCTGGACGCCTACGAGTATTCCGAGCGCATCATCAGCGATTTCACCGATGTCATCGCCGAGCTGGACGAACGCAAGCGCCAGCTGGTGCAGGAAGTGGAAGCCCAGATCCTGGTGCGTAAAGCCACTGAGGAATTCTTCGAGTTCATGGAGAAGCGTTTCCAGCCGGATATCGCCATCCGCCTGTCCGCCGACAGCGTGGAGAAATACCGAGAAGACATCCTGACGCTGGTGAAAGACATCAAGCACAAGCCGAAAGAGTTCAAGGCCGACGCCGAACGCGCCCTGCGCCGGGTGATGCCGGACGGCCTGCTGGCACCCCAGCAGTCCTACCTGTTCTTTGTACTGGAAAGCATCGAAAACCGCCTGCGCAACGCCTGCGACATCATGCTGCCGGCCCTGCGCCGGGCCATGCAGAGCTTCACCCAGCGCGCCGACATCATCATCCGCCAGATGAGCTATCTCACCAGCCAGCGTCACAACAACACCCTGGCCCTGTGCCAGGCGCTGGCGAAGTTGCCGGCCGAGACGCAGGACCAGTGGTTGCTGCAGGCAGGCGAGCGTATGGCCGGGGCGCGGGCGGGCTTTATCGACCCGGCCCAGGTGCGCCTGCAGGAGGGGCGGCGCGCGCGTGCGGTGCATACTGCGCTGGATCTTGGCGAGGATATCGATCCCCAGGCGCGCAAGGAGCTCTACATCCAGCAGTTGCTGGACCGGGCCTTCACCGTCACCGACCAACAGATGCGCCGCACCATGGTGGAAGCGCTGGGCAACGGCCGCCGGATCAGCACCCGCCATTTCCCAGTGACTTCGGTGCGCGAGCTGCTGACCGCCGCCCACGCCATTGCCATCGGCAGCGACGGCGGGCTGTCCTCGGAATATCAGTTCCGGATCACCGCGGTCGCCGGTGACCGCATCAGCACCGACTACTTTGAGCAGGCCGACGAATTCGAGATCGAGCTGATCGCCCGCAACGAGCCCCAAGAGACGCAGCCCCCGGAGAATCCCCGTGCTGACACCGCACATTGAGCAGGAACTGGAACAGGAAGGCATCAGCCTGGAGGAGTTCTCCGAGCTGCTGATCCGCCTCATGGATTACGGCATCCTCTGCCGCGACGAATCTCAGCGCGAGCAACAGCTGTACGACCGCTACGTGCGGATCAAGGCCTTGGTGAGCGACTATCTGGGGCTGCTCCACATCCGGGTCCAGCACGACAACCATTTCCAGTTCGTGCGGCTGTTTCCGCCGGGCAGCTCGGTGCCGGGCCTGGTGGATGAGAACGACCCGCCGTTCAACTCAGGCCTGCGCAACCGTCTGAACCAGGCCGAAGTGGCGCTGATCCTGGTGCTGCGCAGCCAGTACGACAAGATCCTGCGGGAAGGCCAGATCGACGAAAGCGGCTATGCGGCGCTCTCCTTCGAAGCCCTCAGCATCGCCCATCGCAACCTGCTGCATCGCGCCCTGCCCAGTGCGCGCACCGAGGTACGGGCGCTGTTTCGCAAGCTGCGTCAGCTGCGGCTGATTCAGTTCACCGATGATGAGTCGCTGGATACGGGAGAGGCCTGGATCCGGATTCGGCCGACGATTGTCAGCCTGGTGAACGATGAGGTACTGGAGTCGTTGGCGGGGCTGGTGGCGGAGGAATCAGACGAAGAAGCCCCCTCTTCCGTCAAAGACTAATCAATGTACACAACTCGCAAGCCGCTGTTTTTACTCCCTCTCCCTCTGGGAGAGGGTTGGGGTGAAGGGTGATTCAGGCGCGTCCGTGGCTAGGTTTATTCCGCGCCGGCCAGACCCTCACCCCCCCGCCCCTCTCCCGCAAAGCGGGAGAGGGGAGCTAGCCACTACTCTTTCCGCAACGCCGTCCCCAACACCAATTCCACCCGGTTGTTGCGCAGGCGTCCCAACTGATCGGCATTGTTCACCACCGGGCTCACCGGGCCCACGCCCACCGCCTTCAGCTGCTCCGGTGCCACACCCAGGCGCTGCACCAGATCGTCCACCACGGCCTGGGCACGGGCCTCGGATATTTCCAGGCTCTTGCCGTAATCCTTGCCCAAGGCGGTATGTCCCACCAGAAACACCTGCTGGCTCGGGTGCTGGCGCAGGTATTCGGCCACCGTCAGCAGCGTCTTGCTGGCCTCGAATGGCAGCTTGACGCTGTCGGTCTGGAAATTCACATACTCCAATGCCACCCGCCCCGCTTCGCGTAAGGCTTCGGACAGCGTCTCCATGGACATCCCCGGCAGCTCCTCGACGGACATCTGCGACTCCACCACGTCCAGGGCAATCTTGGGTGGGTAATCCGCATAGCTGGGCGTCGCCACCAACAGGCGGAAGTGGTAACGGCTACCACCCTGACTCAGGGCGCCATTCCAGTAGCGGAAGTTACTGTGGGGCGTTACCACGTTCCAGGGCGCCAGGGGCAGGTATAGCCGCTTCCGGGACGCGGCGCCGAACAAATCCGGCACGAACTTGGTGCCGCAATCCGCATTGGCGCAACTGAAGGTGACCTCCGCGCCAATCGCCTGAAACTGCTTTTGGAAACCCTCGAAGATGGCCGCGACGGAGTCCTGATGACTGGCGGCCTGATAGATCAGGGTGGTCACCCGGCCGCTGATGTTCTGGCGCGGTGCCGGCTCCTTGCCATCGGCACTGCCGGCGGTGACGAACTCCAGGGAATCCTTGTCGCGCTGATCGAAGCCGATGATCTGGCTGTTGGGGAAACGCTTCACCAGGGGATGGTCCTGGATATCGTCGGGTTCGCCATTCTGGGCGTGCCCGCTCAGGGGCAGGGCCAACATCAGCGTTGCGACAAGGTACTTGCGGAACTGAACTAGCATGAACACTCCTCAAGCCAGGCACGAACGCCTGGCGCCTGGCGCTACCACATAACCGGCACATAACCCGCACATAACCGGCCAATCTCTTAACAGTCTAGCCGCTGGCACCCTGGGGCAGGAACGGAAAGGACAAATGTCACGACGGGAAGACCCAAGGCTGGCGCTTCTGTCCCGGGGCCAAAAGGTTTAGGATGATCCGGCATTATGCACCGCAACCCCGCCCACCCGAGACCTAGTCGATCACAGATTCATGTTTCTAAAGAAGTTCATCTACATCAACTGGGGCAACCTGCCCAACCGCGAATTCGAATTCGGCCCCATCAACCTGTTCTCCGGTGGCAACGGCTCCGGCAAGACCACGGCGGCGGATGCGATCCAGACCATCATGACCGCCGCCCACGACACCCTGTTCGCCTATAACCCGGGCCAGGAAGAAACCAGCCAGCGCGGGCGCGGCGGCAAGCAGACCCGCACCCTGGCCTCCTATGTGCTGGGCTGCGACGACGGCAGCTATGCCCGCCCCTACCCCACCGACGGCTACATTGCCGCCGTGTTCCACCCCACCCAGGGCGAGACCGCCACTCCCTTTACCGCCGTGATCGGCAGCCGGGCCTATCTGGAGACGGCGGGCGAGTCGCGCCTGCCGAAACTGGCGGAGTCGGCCTATCTGGTGATCAACGACCGCGAGCTGTGCCTGGATGACTTCATGCAGGCCAAGCTGGATGGCCAGCACCTGGTGCCGCTGCCGGACATCCAGAGCCATCTGATCCGGGTTTTGGACGTCAGCCGCGACATCGTGGAGAAATACGACACCAAGAAACAGTACCTGGGCCGCCTGTATGGCGCCCTGCGCGGCCTGCCGGGGCGGGTAACGGACCGCGAGGCCATGGCGGCGGCACGGGCCTTTTCCGGCTTCATGGCCTACAAGCCCGAGAAAAAAGGCATCCACCATTTCGTCGCCAACGAGATCCTGGAGAAGAAGGACCTGGGCGAGGCGGTGCAATCGGTCTCCAGCCTGATGAAGAGCATCCACGGCATGGAAGAGGACGCCCGCAAGCTGAAGGAAGCCATCGGCCTGCTGGGTCAGGCCGACCAGCAGGCGCTGACCTACATCGAGCACTGGATTCAACTGCACGAGGCCCACTACATCCGGGCCCGCACCAGCTATCTGGCCGACCAGAAGCGCTACCAGGAGGTCAAACGCCAGCAAGCCGACCTGCAGGGCCAGCTCGACGGCAACCAGACAGAGCTGCACGCCAGCATCGAGCGCCAGCGCGAGACCAACGAACGTATCACCGATCTCAAGGCCCGGCGCCTGGGCATTACCGCCCTACGCACCAAGGACGACCTGGAGCGCACCATTGAGGAGGCCGAGGAAACGCTGGCCAAGACCACGGCGCCGCTGCTGAAGCAGGAAGAGTACCTGCGCCAGAACCTGGCCGGCGCCACCCGCCTGGCCGAGAAACTCAGCCGCACCAACGTCGCCGATGCCGTGCCCGGCCTGGCCCAGCCCATCCTGCAGGATCGGCTGAAAGCCGTGAGCCTGGCGGCCCAGGCGGACCTGCCCAGCGCCCAGAGCCTGCTGAACCGGGACTGGATCGACAGCAGCCCGCTGCAAGGCAACCTGGAGGCCATCGAGGTTCTGCAACAGGCCAGCAACCGGCTGCTGGCCTATCTGCACGATCCCAGCCATAGCAGCGACCAGCGTTCCACCCGGGATCAGGTGATCCAGGAGCGGGACCGGCGCGAGCGGGCGCTGTCGCAACTGGAGCACCAGGTCGAGCGCAAGAAGCTGGAGATCGAGGCGCTGGAAGCGCGCCAGGTCAATTACCCGGACTTCGTCGCCGTGGCGCTCAAGGCCCTGCGCGCCCAGTGCCCCCAGGCGGACGCCCGGGTACTGTGTGATTACGTGGAAGTGACCGATCCCAACTGGCAGTCCGCCATTGAAGGTTACCTGGGCGGCGCCCGCTTCGGCATCGTGGTGGAACCCCAGTACGAAGCCGAGGCCATCCGTATCGTGCGCCAGCTGGCGGGCCGCCAGAACCGCGCCCGCGTCATCCAGGGCAGCAAGGCCCGGGAAGATGCCGACAAGCTCGCCGCCATGCTGCCCAAGAGCTCCATCATGCAGGTGCTCAAGTGCTCCCATGCCATCGTCAAGAGCTACCTGATCGCCAGCTATGGCCGGGTCGAGCGGGTCGACTCCGCCGACGAACTCGCCCACAGCCCCCGTGGCGTGACCCGCGACGGCATGGGCTCCAGCAACTACAGCATGTACCGCTGCGACATCGCCGACAGCGAACTGGTCTTCGGCCAGGGCGCCCGCGAGCGGGCGCTGAAGGCCAAGCAGGACGAACTGGAACAGCTCTACGGCCAGCTCCAGAGCGCCAGCGGCGCCTATCAGGACATGCGCCAACTACTGGCCGACCTGGACCAGATTCGCCCCTTGGCCTATGCCGAAGTGCTGGCCACCCTGGCCGACACCCAGCGCCAGCTGCACCAGGCGCAGGAGGCCCTGCGCCAGCTCGACCTGTCCGATTTCGAGGCGCTGGAGCAGGAGCTGTCTGAAGCCCAGTCCCTCTATCGCCAACTGGACGAGCGGATCAGCCAGCTCAACAAGGACAACGGCCAAGCCCAGGAAAAGCTGGCCCAGGTGGACGCCCAGATCCGTCTGCTGGCGGACCGCCGCGACCAGACCCTGGCCCAGGTGGACGACGAGGAAGAGGCCCTGCGCCGGATTCCCGCAGTGTGGCCGGAATACCCGTTCGAGCTGCGGCTACAGGCGGCGGACCAGAGTGCCCAATCCAGCCAGCTGGCCCTGCTGGACCAGGATATCCAGTATTTGGGCAACCATCTCAACGCGGATTTGGCCCAGCTGGAAAGCGCCATCCAGCAGCACAACCTGCGCTGTGAGCGGCTGGATACGGTGCTGTTCGACCGCAATTACGACGACAACCATGGGCTGGCGACCTTCAAGCTCGTGTGCCAGAAGCGCCAGGAGCTGGACAACATCCACAACCGGCTCAAGAACAACGTGCTGGTGGAGCACCACGACAAGCTGGTGGCGCTCAAGCGCAGCTTCAACACCGCCTTTATCAGCAACCTCTGCCACGCCATCTACCAGGCCATCGGCGATGGTCGTCGCGTCCTGGACGAGCTCAACGAGGAGCTGGAAAACCATGTATTCGGTGCCGACCAGGAGACCTACAGCTTCAAGAGCGATTGGGTGCCTGAGTTCCACGACTACTGGAAGTTCTTCGAAGAAATCGTCAAGCAGCCGCTGCTAGGCGAGGCCATCGATCTGAGTGAGCTGGAGCTGTCGGAACGCTCCCGCAAGGTGCGCGACCGCCTCATGGCCATGCTGCTGGATGACGACGAAGTCAAAGCCATGCGCGAGCTGGAGCGGGTCTCCGACTACCGCAACTACCGCCGCTACGAGATCTACCGCCAGCCCAAGGGCAAGGCGCCGATTCCGCTCAGCCAATACGGCACCGGCTCCGGCGGCCAGTCGGAAACGCCGTTCTACATCATCCGCTCGGCGGCCGTTACCGCGGCATTCCGCTTCCGCGAAGGCAACAGCCACCTGCGCATGGTGATGGTGGACGAAGCCTTCTCCCGCATGGACGAAACCCGCTCCCGCGAAGTCATCGACTACCTGACCAAGACATTAGGGCTGCAATTGCTGTTCGTGATGCCGTCGAGCAAATCGGGAGCGTTTCTGGATCTGATCAGCAACCAGTTCGTGTTCGCCAAGTGCCCGGCTCCCACGCCCCAGGGTGAGCTTCAGACGTTGGTGCACGTGGATCGGCAGAAGCTGAATCAGGACCGGATTCAGGCGCTATGGGCGAATCACCGGCGGACGATTTACAACCAGGGGAGTTTTGATTTTATGGAGGAGTTTGGGTAGGTGCCGCACTCTTACTCCTCCCCCTGCCAAGGGGGCGGGCGGGAGCCTGTGCCTGAAAGACGACCCCACCCTAACCCTCCCCTTG
>JAEZAA010000098.1 GCA_023430625.1 Pseudomonadota bacterium | reverse complement strand
GCTGGCGTCGGTGCCATCCAGCGCTTCGCCCAGGCGGCGCCAGATGTCGAGGATGTTGTCGATGGCGACATCGATGATCAGGTCGTAGTCCATGGGTTGCCCAGTGGGCGTCTGGAGGCGTTCGATGTAGCTCTTATCGATGCCATCGACCGCCGGATAGGCGCAGCCGTACTCGGAGGCCACATGGCGGGCGATGGGAAACAGCTTGTCGCTCTCCTCCACCGTATCCACCACAAAGCGGAAGCTGTTGTGCCAGGCATGAACGTCGGGCGGATCGTTGGCGTACTCGTCCGGGTAGACCTCTTGGAACATGCCCAGCCAGAGTTCGGAGATGGTGCCGTCCAGGCCCCCGCCCATGGCGCCGCCGCAGCGGGCGATGCCGCTGTCCAGATGTTCCGCCACTCCCACGGGTCCCAGGTTCAGGCGCTGAAAAATATAGGCATCCTGATGCATCTCGCAGGTACGGTGGTCACGGGCGTTGGTTTCATACGGCCCCACCCGGCATTCCACCACCGGATGAATGGTGAGATCCGCCACCAGATGGGCGGCATAACCCAGCAGCCAGGCAGTGGCTTTCTCCCGCGCCTCGCCGCTCAGGGACGGCAGCAGGCGCAGGCCGGCGCCCAGCATCTGGCCGGTGCGCACATAGTGCATCTGGTCGGCCCAGCGCTTGGAGCCAGTGAAGGGATTAACATCCAGATAGGGATAATCGGGGCTGACCGCGCCCAGTTCGAGAAAGCCGCGATAACGTCCTAGAGGACGGGCAACACTGGCGGGGACTTTGGCTTTTTGCAGCCGGTGAATTTCGCTGGCGAGGTTAACAGCCGTGATGTGGGCATAGGCTCCTGGCATGGGCGTTCCTTGAGGTCCGGGTCCGTGTGTTCCTGCAACTGCTCTTGGTTCCCCCGCAAGAGACGGCCTGACTCCCGGGGCTTGGGCGGCCAAGTGTAGTCATGGACGCAGAGCTGGCTAGCGGCAAACGCCATCTCTGTGACGAAGGAAATATTTAGCCGCCCCGGAATTTATCAGGATGCGAACGGCGCCACACTCCGATGTGGAACGCCGTCCGGTTTTCACAAGACTTAGCCCGGTGTCAGTACAACGCCAGCCGGAATTACTGCCGGTCCATCATCTTGTAGCCAGCCGGCAGGTCGAACAGGCTGTCTCGCACCATCTCCTCGTTAACCGACACCACTTCATAGATGTAGCGGACCCGGGCGTCCTTGTTCCATTCCGCCATCACCTTGGCCTTCTGCTCCTTGAAGAAGTTGTTGACCATGTTCATGGCCGCGCCTTCCAGGCCGTTGCTCAGATTGACGGGCTGGGCCCCGCCCGCGGTGGCCGGGTTCTGGCAGGCGTCGTTCTTCTGGTACCACTCCAGCTTGATGGACAGCGGATAGCCCTCGATCTTGTTGAGCTCGCTGAGGAAGCTGCCGTACTGCTCGGCGTCGGTTTTCTGCACATCGCCAGTGAAGGCGGCAATGGCCATGTAGCCGTCCTTGCCGAGCAGACGCATCAGGGGATTGTGGGGGTTCTCACCAAGATAGGCCTGCTGGAACTCGCGGTTGACCTGCCAGGCCTTGTGCATCTGCACATCCGGCGTGGTGGTCCAGAACAGGAACTGCACCAGGTTGAGATCCTTGGCGCCGGTCGGGTCCGCCATTTCCGTGCGCCATTCCACCTTGTACTCGTTGGCGTTCATGCCGCCAAACAGGCGCTGGCTGCCGGTGGGCGTCACGTTGAACTGGTTGGTCACCAGCTTCACCTGACAGCCACGCTCGTCGTAGCTTTCGTATTCCTCTTCGCCTTCTTCCTGGGTGTCGGACTTGCTCAACTGGTCCCAGATGCTGCCGTCGATACAACCCGTGATCGGGCACTCCCGGTAGGTTTCGTCATCGTGATCGACCGCCCACCAGAGCTTGCGATCCAGACGCGCGATGTCGGAACTGTCAAAGTTGGCCCAGCGCATCAGGAAGCTGTCGAATTCGGTTTTATGATCCAGGCGGCGCCGATCGGCACGGGTATAGACGGTTTGCTCGCCATGGAAATCCGGCGCGTAGAGACCGTTGACCAGGTATTTGGCCTTCAGCACAGTGGTGGGATAGGCGGGGCTGTTATCGACCGGTTGCCCGGCACAGGCGGTCAGGCCAGCGATGGCGAGCGCCAGGCCGGTATTCTTGAGCAGTGTCATCCTTGATCCTTGTGGTATCCAATGTTGATGTCGTTGTTTCAGATATTGCTGTGTCAGATGGAAAGCAGGCGAGCATTGTATGGAATTTGTCCAAAGAAGCAATTCTCCCTGGTGACACTTCCTCCCCTTCTCTCACCGCACTAGAATGAGCCGACGGAAGGGTCGATCACTTATTCACCGATTCCCATTGGACGTTCACTTATCAGGATATATCGAGGTCAACCATGCAATTCCAGAAGCGCATACTGCTCCTGGCCCTGGCCGCCGGACTGGCGGGCTGCGGCGAAGATGGCGAGCTGTTCGGCTCCAGCAAACAGGAAGGCAAGCTGACGATTGCCCTGACCGACGCGCCGGTGGAATCGGCCGCCAAGGTGGTGGTGACCTTCAATGAAATCGAGCTGCTAAAGGCAGACAACGAGCGGCTGACGTTTGGTCTGCGCGAAGCTGGCAGCGGTTGCGAAGCGACCGACGAGGCCGTAGCGCCCAACGACGCCTGTGCCCTGGATCTGCTGACCCTGACCAACGGCAACTCCGTGGTGCTGCTGAACGAGGACATCCCGCGCGGCGACTACACCCAGATCCGCCTGGGCGTGCTGACCGGCAACCAGACCTACATCGAGCTGGACGACGGCAGCCAGTTCCCGCTGCTGATCCCCAGCCAGGTCGGCCTCAGACTGGTACGTGGTTTCAGCATCGACAAGGATGAGCCGGTGTCCTTCACCATCGATTTCGACCTGCGCAAATCCCTGGTGCATCTGCCCAACGGCAACTACAAGCTGCGCCCCACCCTGCGCATCGTGGACAACGCGGAAGCGGCAGAGATCGTGGGCACGGTGGATGAAGATAGCCTGGTGAATCCAAGCTGCGACGGGGACTATGTCAACGGCTTCGCCGGCGTCCTCTATGTGTTCCCCGGCCATGACGTAACGCCGGACGACATCGACCTGGTGCAAAACACGGTCGAGCCCATCGCCACCACCACAATCGCCTACAACCCGTCGACCGCAGTTTTCTCCTTCCGGGCCGCCTTCCTGCCCCCCGGCGACTACAGCGTGGCCTACACCTGCGACGGCGACGATCCCGAAGCGAACGAGACGCTGAGCTTTACCAGTCCGGTAGAGGTAACCCTGGAAGAAGGTGACCGCGAAACGCTGGTGCTGGAGTAATCGGTTGGCGGGCTGCGTGCCCGCCCATCTTTTTTCGTTCCCGCCCACCTTTCTGTC
>JAEZAA010000007.1 GCA_023430625.1 Pseudomonadota bacterium | reverse complement strand
ATCACCACGTCGTTGGCATCCGCCGGCACGTCGCGCACGAAGGTGCGGTCGATCTTCAGCTTGTTGAGCGGGAACATCTTCAGATAGCTCAGCGATGAATAGCCGGTCCCGAAATCATCGATGGCCAGTTGCAGGCCAAGCTGCGAGAGCTCGTTGAGCATGGCCGCCACGGTATCGGGCTCATCCATCAGCGCCGATTCGGTCACTTCCAGCTCCAGCAGATGGGGCGGGATCCCGGTTTCCTCCAGCAGGGCCGACACCCGCGCCACCAGATCGCGCTGGCGGAACTGACGGGCCGACAGGTTCACCGCCATGCGCACTTCCAGTCCGCTCTCCAGCCATGCCTTCAATTGGCGGCAGGCGGTGGCTATGACCCAGTCCCCCAAGGGAACGATCAGGCCGCTGGCTTCCGCCACGGGAATAAACCGCACGGGGCTCACGTTGCCCAGTTTTGCATCGTTCCAGCGCAGCAGGGCTTCGACTCCTTTCACCTCGCCCGTGATCATATCAACCTGGGGCTGGTAATAGAGCTCCAGCTCGTCGCGCTCCAACGCTTGCCGCAGCCGGGTGTGCAGCAACAGATTCTCCTGAGCGCGATCGTTGAGTTCGGTGGTAAAGAAGCGGATACAACGCCGGCCCTCGGCCTTGGCGTGGTACATGGCGGCGTCGGCATCGGCCAGCAGCTCCTCGACGGTCTTGCCGTCGTCGGGGAACAGGCTGACCCCGAGGCTGAAGCCCACCTGGACTTCGCGGTTGTTGAGGATCAGCGGCGCATCGAACGGGCTGAACAGCTTTTCGGCAATGGTGGTGACATCGTGCACCTGACTCACCGTCGGCAGAATAATGGCGAACTCATCGCCCCCCAGACGCGCCACCGTATCGCCCGCACGCAGACAGCCTGCCAGGCGTTGCGCCACTTCCTTGAGCAGCAGGTCGCCCACGTCATGGCCAAGACTGTCGTTCACCACCTTGAAGTGATCCAGATCCAGCAGCATCACCGCCAGCATCTGGTTCTGGCGCCGAGCCAGCACCAGCTCCTGGTCGAGCCGGTCGCGAAACAGGGAACGATTGGGCAGCCCGGTGAGGGTGTCATGGGTCGCCAGGTGCCGGAGATCTTCCTCCAGCTTGCGCCAGGACGAGACGTCCCGGATGAACGCCACCGCCTGCTGCCCTTCCTCCACATCCAGCATGCTGACGCTGATATCGAGCGGGATGGTGGAGCCATCCTTGCGCAACCCTTCCAGGCGGGGCTTGCCCGCCATGGTGCGCTGCTCCGGCTCCTTGAAGTATTTTGTCCTGTGTTGCTGATGACGCTCCCGGTACGCCTCCGGCAGCAGCATATCCAGATTCTTCCCCAGCAGTTCCTCCCGCTCATAACCAAACAGGCTTTCCAGGCGCTGGTTGATCATCTTGATCTGCCCCTGCGGATCGGCCACCACAATCGCGTCCGGCGCGGATTCCAACAGGGCACGGTAGCGTTCCGCGCTTTGTTGCAACTGGGCCTGGGCCTGGTTCAGGCGGTCGATGGGCGCCCGCACGCTCTCCAGAAACATGGCGCGATAGAGAAAGCCGCACATGGCGATCTTATAGAAGTGCCCCAGCGCATTGGCGAGACCGCTACCGTCCCGATAAAACAGAAAGAACAGATCGCTCAGCAGCGCAAACAGAACCGCCAGGGTCAGCATCCTCATGGACGCGGACGCGCAGACCTCCTGCCGCTTCTGGAACAAGAGCAGCAGGGTAATCAGGCCCAGGCCGATAAAGACCCCCTGTACGCTGTACTTAAATGCCGTTGGCCCCTCACCCTCGATAAATGCCGGGGGCAACCAGGCAGGTGCCATCAGCACCAGCGCGATCACCAACCCCACCAACAGCAGATTGGCGCCGAGCAGCCGCGTCCGCAGGTGCTTGGTAATCAGTGCGGTGGCCGGCAAGGTCACATAGGCCAGCAGCGCGCCAGCGGTGATCAGGCGTGACGCCAGCCAGAAATTCAACATCTTGTTGGTGGAATTCGGCGTCAGGAATTCCGGCATGCCCGGATAGGACAACAGGTGGGCCAGTTCCAGCAAGGCCACGGAGAGAAAGGCACAGGCCAGCACTAGCGAGGCGCCGGCGCGTTTGCGGTCATGGATATGCCAGCCGGTCATGAAGATGGCACTGGCCACGACGGCTGCGAAGATTTCCAGGGCGGTATGGACGAACAGGAAACTCCCGATCTCCACCTGCCGCTGCGGGCCTGGCCAGGCAACCCAGACCAGTAGCGGCAGTGACAGCAACATCAGGGCCAGGCCGGTCTGGCTCCAAGGTCGCCCCGGCAATTCGGCACGACTCAACTCAAGGGGAATACTGCTCATAGATCCTCTTGCGGTACATCATGGCGCACTTCGGACATCGATTTTCTGCCGTAACTCAGCAAACGAACGCCGGACGTACCGGCAAAGCGGAACAGCCATCGGCGGGCGTCACTTCGAGCACAGAACATCAAAATCGCCCGGAGCATAGCCCATAACCCTAGGACAAATAATGACTTGCATCAATTCGCACCGCTCGGTCAGGAGCGGCACCCGAACGGTTTTGGACCTCTTCCCGCCTGACCGAGCGGGTGGCTCAGCGGCTGGGTCCCCGAAGTATAGCTTAACCTCAGAGCTCTATTAGGCCGCGAGCCCCATTCCAGGCCGATTCGCTTCCCGAGGCGAATCGGCGCGCGTCGTCTTGATGGCTCCCTCAGACATCGCCTTTGGCGTAGACAGCCGGCACTTTAAACTCATTCTCAACAAGTCTGATCACTTTCCGCGCCCCTCCAGCACCTTCTGCCACCCCGGCAAGTCCCACCCCGGCAAGCCGTCGGCAAGAGTTGCCAAGAGACTTCTTTTGATTATTTTTTTTCATTGAAAAATAAATATTTTTTAACCAGTAAATCCTTGGATACTCTGACTTCTTCGTGAATATCATGGTTTATAGGCGCGACCCAGTCGGTTGTCAGGCTAAATATTGTTTAGTACCCTAAATATCGTTAATCACAAATGATGATCGATGTACATGGATATTCCAGCTCTTTCGACTGCCGACGACCTTTCTTCCAACGCACAAAATCCGGGCGCCATCAAGAAAGCAGATATTAACTTTCGACCGCCCACCAAAGCGGATGGCTTTCCCGTGCATCAGTTGGTCGCGGCCTGCCCGCCGCTCGATCCCAACTCGATTTACTGCAACCTGCTGCAGTGTCACCACTTTGCTGACACCTGCGTGGCGGCGGAGCGCGACGGCAAGCTGATTGGCTTCGTCTCCGGCTACCTGATCCCCAGCGAGCCCGACACGCTCTTTATTTGGCAGGTGGCCGTGCATACCGACGCCCGCGGTCTGGGCCTGGCCAAGCGCATGATCCGCAGCATCCTGGCGCGACCGAACTGCCGTAACGTCCAGCGCCTGAAAACCACCATCACCCCGGACAACGACGCGTCCTGGGGCATGTTCCGCTCCCTGGCCCGGGATCTCGGCGCCAGCATCGAGGAACAGGTTGAATACCAGCGAGACACCCATTTTGGCGGCCATCACGCCGACGAAACCCTTCTCATCATTGGCCCGATCACTCACGGAGGTTCACCCCAATGACCATTTTTACGGAAACCGAATCCAGCGTACGCAGCTATTGCCGCTCCTTCCCCGTCGTCTTCCACAAGGCGCAGGGTTCTCATCTGTATGACAACGAAGGCAAGCAGTACCTGGACTTCCTGGCCGGTGCCGGCACCCTCAACTACGGCCATAACAATCCGATCCTGAAGGAAGCCCTGCTGGCCTACATCCAGGAAGACGGCATCACCCACGGCCTGGACATGCACACGGAGGCCAAGAAAGGCTTTCTGGAAAGCCTCCAGCACCTGATCCTGGATCCGCGCGGCCTGGGTGACTACGTAGCCCAGTTCACCGGCCCCACCGGCACCAACGCGGTGGAAGCGGCGATGAAGATTGCCCGTAAGGTCACCGGCCGCAGCCATATCATCGCATTCAGCAACGGCTTTCACGGCTGCACCCTGGGCGCGGTCGCCGCCACTGCCAACCGCTACTACCGCGAAGGCGCCGGCATTGCCCTCAGTGGCGTGTCCCATGTGCCGTTCGACGGCTACCTGGGCAAGGACGTGGACACCACCAAGTACCTGGACAAGATCCTCACCGACGGCAGCGGCGGCAATGACTTCCCTGCAGCGGTTCTGGTTGAAACGGTACAAGGCGAAGGCGGCCTCAACGTGGCCAGCGCCGATTGGTTGCGCAACCTGGAGAAAGTCTGCCGCAAGCACGGCGTGCTGCTGATCGTCGACGACAACCAGGCCGGCTGCGGCCGCACCCGCCGCTTCTTCAGCTTCGAGGAAGTGGGCATCCAGCCCGACATCATTACCCTGTCCAAGTCGTTGAGCGGCTATGGTCTGCCGTTCGCCCTGACCCTGTTCCGCAAGGAGCTGGATATCTGGAAGCCGGGCGAGCATAACGGCACCTTCCGCGGCAACAACCACGCCTTCACCACCGCCAAGAAAGCCCTGGAAACCTACTGGAAAGACGACAGCTTCGCCGCCGAGGTACGCGCCAAGGGCGACATGATCGGCCAGGCGCTCAAGCGCATCGCCGGCAAGCATGCCGCCGGCCTACTGCGCCCCAAGGGCCGCGGCATGATGCGGGGTCTGGAATGCAAGAGCGGCGATCTGGCCGGCGCCATTACCGCCCAATGCTTTGAGCGTGGCCTGGTGATCGAGACCAGCGGCGCCGATGGCCAGGTGGTGAAGATCCTGGCTCCTCTGACCACATCGGAAGCCGATCTCAAGCGTGGCCTGGCCATCATCGAAGAGTCCATCGCCGACGTGCTGGAAGGTGGCAACGTACAAGCGGCCTCCTAAACCACCATGCCCGGGCTGCTCAGGCCCGGGCATGGCAGACTCATGCTAGAAACAAAGAATCGACAAGCAGTATCCGAGGAATTCACATGATTGTTAGAACACTCGAAGAAGCCCAAAAATCCGACCGTCGTGTCGTCACCGAAACCTGGGAGAGCACCCGCATGCTCCTCAAGCAGGACAACATGGGCTTCTCGTTCCACATCACCACCATCTACGCCAACACCGAGACGCCGATTCACTACCAGAACCACCTGGAATCGGTGTACTGCATCAGCGGCGACGGCGAGATCGAAACCCTGGACGACAACAAGGTCTATCAGATCCGCCCCGGCACCCTGTACGTGCTCGACAAGCACGACAAGCACCTGCTGCGCGGCGGCAAGGAAGACATGATCCTGGCCTGCGTGTTCAACCCACCACTCAATGGCAAGGAAGTGCATGATGAGAACGGGGTCTACCCGCTGGAAGCGGATGTGGTGAACGGCTAAGCCTTTTATAGCCTCCCCCCTGCCAAGGGGGGATAGAAGGGGGTCGCCTGCCAAAGGCCGGCGCTTATGGCACATGCAGCTTCGTGCCTGACAGAAACCCCACCCCCGCCCTCCCCTTGGCAGGGGAGGGA
>JAEZAA010000260.1 GCA_023430625.1 Pseudomonadota bacterium | reverse complement strand
CTATCCCCGCGTCGGCGGCATGCAGGCGCTGGCGGATGGCTTCCTGCCCCATCTGCGCGGCGAATTGCGATTGGGGGCGCGGGTGGTGCGGATTCTATCCCGGGAGCGGCGCCTGATCCTGGCCGATGGCGCCGAGATCAAATACCAGCGGCTGGTCAGTACTCTGCAGCTGCCGGAGCTCATCCGCTTGCTGGACCATGAGGTGCCGGACGAGATCCGGGCCGCCGCCGCGCGGCTGCGCCGGGTGTCCCTGCGCTGCGTGAACCTGGGGATCGGGCGCGAGAACCTGACCGATAAGCACTGGATCCATTTTCCCGAGGCCAGCACCATCTTCCACCGGGTGTTCGCCCAAGGCGCCGTCAGTCCGGCCAACAACGCCCCCGGCGGTTTTGGCCTCACCTGCGAGATCACCTATTCGCCGGAACAGCCGCTGGAGCTCGATGGCGACGCCCTGATCCAGCGCTGCCTGCAGGATTGCATCAAGTGCGGTCTGGTCGGTGCCCGCGATCCCATCTGGACCGCGCATCAGCTGGATCTGCCGCAGGCGCTGCCGGTACCCGACCGGGCTGCGGCGGAGAGTATGCCGATCCTGCATCAATGGCTGACCGGCGCCGGCATTCTCAGTGCCAGTCGTGACGACGACTGGCAGCCGTATCTGTCCGACCGGGCGCTGCTGGCGGGGCGCCGGGTTGCCGAGCAGATTCTCGGCTATCGGCGGGAGCGGATTGCGACCGCCTGAGTGGGCGGCAAAGGCGAGAGGGCCAGCAAGGTATCTATAAAAAGTCGACCAATAACATCGAACGAAAGGAAGAGGTTTGCCGAGAATGGACGAGCGTCGTGAAGAAGTTGCAACCAAGCTGGCTCTGCTGCGCAATCGATTGGGATCCTCCGGCGCCGTGCGCCTGCGGGGCCTGGACTGGTTCTCCTGGGCCACGGCCGGCGCCTCGAACGCCTTGCTGCTGGCCCAGGAGACCGGCGTGGCCGAGGTGCTGGTGACGCCGAGCGAGGCCTGGATTCTGACCGACGAAATCGAAGCCCAGCGCCTGCGCGAGGAGGAGTTGCCGGACAACTTCCAGCTGTTCCAGGGGCGCTGGGCGGCGCCCGAGGAGCGCGAGGAGTTCGTGCGTGACACCATCGGCGGCTGCCAGGTTTGGTCGGATCGTCCCAACAGCGAAGAAAAGCCCCTGTTTGCCGATCTGCTCCAGTACAAGCGCATTCTCACGCCCTCGGAGGTCACCCGTTATCGTCGCGTCGGGCAACTGGCGGCGGAGGCGATGACCGAAGTGCTGGGTGCTGCCCAACCCGGCTGGACCGAACTGGAACTGGCCGGCGCCGGCGCCCAGGCCCTGATGCGCCGTGGATTGGATCCGGCCTCGATCATGGCGGCGGGCAGCGAGCGGCTGGCGCGCTACCGTCACCCGAAGCCCACTACCGCAACCCTGAAAATGGGCGCCATGCTGGGGTTCTGCGCGCGCGGTTTCGGCCTGTACGCCAACCTGACCCGCTTCGTCTCCTTTGGTCCGTTGGACGAGGATACCCGCCGGCGCCATAACCAGGTGTGCGAGATCGAGGCGGAGGCGCTGCAGTGCTGCATTCCCGGCACCCGGCTCGACCAGATCTATGCGGTGTTACAGGATGCCTACCAGCGGCGCGGCTTCGGCGAGGCCATCACCCAGCACCACCAGGGCGGGCTGACCGGCTACCTGGCGCGGGAAATCGTGGCCACGCCGCTCACCGGGCACATCCTCAATAAATGCGAGGCGGTGGCCTGGAATCCCAGCTTGCCGGGCGGCGCCAAAATCGAGGATACCTTTCTGATCAAGGGCAACGGCGGGCCGAACCTGGAAAACCTGACCCTGAGTTCGGACTGGCCCAGCCAGGAGATCGGCGGCTTGCACCGGCCTCTGGTCTGGGAGCGTTAACGGGTAGCGCGGGCGGCGGCTCGTTCAGGCCAGGCTGTTCAGGGTCCGTTCGATCCAGCCGCGGTGGCGGCGTTCATCGTCCAGATGCTGGCGCAGGACGTCCGCCATGTCCTGGCTGTAGCGCAGGTTGTGCAGGCTCTGCTCATAGCGGCTGTTGGTCTGGTCCTCGTTGGACTTCATGGCTTGCAGAATGCCTTTGTCGCCGCGCAGGTTGCCCAGGAACACCTTGCCCTTGGTCAGCAGGCGCTTGGCATCGGCGGTCTTGGCTGGCGCATTGCCCATCCAGAGTACCAGCTCCTTGAGTTCGTCGATGTGGCGCGCATGGTCGGCCTTGAACTCCTCCAGATACTGGCGGTATTCCGCGTTCTCCAGCCGCTCGATGGCCATCTGATAGGCCTCGATGGCATCGAAATTCAGGTAAATCAGTTGGTTGAGCTCTTCCGCCATCATCTGGTTGTTGGTGGCGCTGGCGAGGGTTTCTTCTCCCATGACCGTCTCCTCGGTATCGGCTGTTGGTCGGCTGCACTGCAGCAGCGTCGCGCTGCAGATTCGCTGCTCTACTGCATTGTAGAGACAAAGCCACCGGGTCTAGAGACGGAGCGCGCGGCTCAATCCCTTGGGTTGGCGAAGAAGGCCTCCAGCTGGCCGGACACGTCGGCGGCCGCTTCCACCGGCAGCCAGTGTCCGCAGTCGGGAAAGCGAATGACTTTCCTGGCGCCAAAACGGCCGGCGAACTGCTTGGGCAGGTATGGGTCCTGATCGCCCCAGAGTACCAGTACCGGGACCTGGGCCGTCAGCTTCGGCAGCGCCTCTTCCCAGTGTGTGAGCTTGCTCGGCGTCAGGGCCCGGTAAAAGCGCAACACCATGCGGCTCATTTCCGGGGTGATGCGGTCGTAGGTCCGGTCCATGTGCTCCCGGCTCAACTTGCGGGAGCCGCGCTTGAGCTCCTGGCGAAACCCCCAGCGGTTCATGAGCCGCATGCTGAGCTCGCCCAGCAGCGGCGTGCGCCAGATC
>JAEZAA010000245.1 GCA_023430625.1 Pseudomonadota bacterium | reverse complement strand
AATGTGGCAGAGCAGAAATACTGGAATGCTCAAAAGACGGTGGCCTAAAACACTTGACCACTACACTATGTAGACGAATATCAGGATTGCTCCGACCTTCAGCACGGCCTCGTTTGTGCTTTAGCTGACTTTCTGCCCTGCCGGATTATGGGTGATCCCATGCAGGCCATCTTCGATTTTGACGAAGGCAAGCCTGTGGATTGGGATGTAAGCATCTATCCAACTTTCGAATGTCTAGGTCAGCTGGAAACACCTTGGCGCTGGGAAAAGGTCGGCAATTCGGACCTTGGGGCCTGGCTCAAGAACGCAAGAGCAAAGCTAGAGCAGGGCAAGAAAATTGATCTGTTGAACAATTTGCCTCCGTGTGTGAAGCGAATCCACACCACCCCTCAATTCCTGGATAGAAGACAATGCCTTACGCTCCTCGACTTCCTGAAACATAACGAGAGCGTGATTGCTTTGCACGGTGGTGATCAGAGGTTTAAGAATAAGACACATCTTCTGGCGCAAACCATGTCGGGCAAGTTCTCGTCTATCGAAGAGGTAGAAGGCAAAGTGCTTCATACCTTTATCAAGAAGTTCGAAGCTGCAAAGAACGTTCAAGCTGGCTTTTTGCTCGCGTTGGATTTTGCCAAAAAGTGCTTCACTGGTGTTTACAAGGTACTCGCAGCAGGTACAAAAAAGGGTGAGGTAATGGAATCAAGGAAAAGCACCAAGTACCCATTGGTCTTACATGCGGCCAATACCTATCTAAACGATCCGACAACCTATAACCTCAGAGCCTTTTTCTTGTCACTAAAAGATAATCCAGAAACCTCACCCTACCGGCGAGATTTGCTATATCGATTCCTCAATGTCCTTAAAATTCACATTGACGGTGAAGGGGAAACTCTCTCAGAGGCGGCGTGCATATACCAGCGCGAAATGAGGCACACGGGAAGACCCATCAGCCACAGAAAGCTGATTGGGACTACGCTGCTCGTGAAGGGGCTAGAGTACGACCATGCAGTGATTCTTGACGCAGACTCACTTGATTCTAAGGACCTATACGTCGCCATGACTCGTGGTGCAAAGTCGTTAACCATAATTTGTACAGGGTGACACCTTCCTGCACGGTAAGACTCTGGAAGGATCCCGGAGCGATAAACAAAAGAAAACCGGGACAGATTTATTTTTAGCAGGTAGGCCTTGGAGAGACTTAAATCAATTTGTCCCGGCTTTCGCCCCCTTAGTTCCGGGGCAGACTGCTAAGTACCTCGGCAATAGCGGCCTGAGTGGCTTCTTTCAGACGCTCGCGCAGCGCATCGTCACTCCGCACAAACTCGTCGAAGGTGTTGGTCTTTAACCCCAAGATCGGAGCGACAACCGCCGTATCCTTCCAGAGCACTTTGTATCCCGGTCCACGCAACTGCGCTTCAACGGCCATGTTGATGCCGTACTCATCAGAGAAGCCGAGCTTGTGCTGGATGCCGTAATTCTCGATTTTCAAATCCAGCATGGTCTCTCCCTGCTCGCCCAGGCGCCGTCCCAGAAATGGATGCGCCTGGGCCTCGTGGGTAACCGCGTCTCGGAGAATGGCCTGCATATCAATGTCTTTGGCATCCATGAGGGCTCGGATATACATGGGCATATCCGATGCCGACTCCACAATCATGCCCCCGATAATGCCGCCCAGCGCTTGCCCCCAGGCCTGCTCCGGACCTTCATAGGTTGGGCGGCTGGGTACGCCAAGATTAGGGGTAATGCGGATAATCTGAATCTGTGCCGCGTCATTCGGCGACAGGGTCGGTTGGGTGGTGCAACCACCACTGATGAGAAGGACAAGTAAAAGCACAAATCTCGTGACGGCAGGCATTGGAGACCTCTACGGATGTTTGAGGAGCAGAGCTCGGCCTGCCCAGGTTGGCGATCCAGGTTGCCCTGCATCGTGGGAGCGAATTTTAGCAAGCCACCAAGTTCGGGAGGTGACTGAATTCGAATATCTGCGGAAAAGTGAGTCCGAGACACGCAGTCCGCCGTGGCTTTCGGGAAACCGGGAGAGATTTAAATAAATCTGTCCCGCTTTTGGTCCCGCTTTTGGTCCCGCTTTTGGTCCCGCTTTTGAAAGCGCCGAAATTACGCGCGATTACGCATCAAAAGCGTAATTACGCGTACTACAGGCAACCTTGCGTAATTCAACCCAGAGAAAAAGGGGTCCAGGAAAAAGGGATCAGATCACACCCTCAATACTGCCGCGATAAAGCCGGCAGCGAGTTATTCCTCCTCGATCAATGGACGCCAAGAAACCCTAACCGCTCCCGGATCACATGCTGATACTGACGCTTGATGTCATCCGGAAGCGGGCTTCTCTCGATCAACGCCAGGCCGGCGTGGCATCTCTCGATGGTGTCGTTCACGATCTTGGTTGCGAGAGCTTTGGGTAAGCCACTGTTGACGGCAAGCTCGATAAAGTCGCCCCCGGAATAGTAGCCGTTGCCCATCTCGGCAAAGTAGCTTGGTTCCTTATTCGGATAGAACTTGAGGGCCATTGGCGTATCGCTGGTAATATGAATCAGCGTGTTCAGGTTGTCGTAGCTAGGCGTCATCTTGATTGGGTTGGTATGGAGGATACTGATGTTTTTGAGATGGAAATCCTCATTGCCGATGGCGTAGGCCGCAACGATTCGTTTGAACAATTCCATGGCGATATACCGGCTGATTTCAGAGAACCTCCGCAGGATCTCTGAATAGGTTGCGCTTTCATATTTGCTGGCGGAACTGTCGTTGCGAAAGCCGAGTATTTGCATGCCATCCTCCTGATGGATGCGCTCACCCTTGGCGTCTCGGTCGTAGCGCATGACCACATAGGCAAGCTCCCCGTCCTGGAAGGGGATCAAGCCGCAGGGTGGAATCTCAATCTTGAGGTGTTGGCAGAACAACATGGATAGATGTTCGTTCTCCGCGGCATAGGGATATTCGTGCGGGCTTGGCTTCAGGATGTAACGGCCGTCGCGATCAACCAGGGTCAGCTCATTGTTCTCGTGGTCAAGTTGCGCTTTGGTTTGAACGCCACTGATGGAGAAGCCTTTGGTTTTCTTAGGGGCACGCTGAAAGAACTCCGCTCGGGTAAAGGGAAGCGCCGGCTTGACCTTCACTGAGCCGAACAACATCTTCACGCACCGGTCATGGTAATGCTCATGCTTGGTGCTGCCAGTGACTTCCTTAAGACAGATCCTGCAATTCAATGGTGACTGCTCCAGGTAGATCGGCCCCGTTCTGAACGAGCAACATGAACTCGTCCCGCTCATCGATATGCTGTTCGCGTGATTGAATTCGACGAAGCCATCCTTCACTGACGAGATTACTGAAGAATGCTTGTAGTTTTTCGCTCACATAGGGTTTATCAGTAATCGGCAAGCTGAGGCTGATTGCCGGTCTCCCTGACCGGATATAGGTTTCATCGTAGGCGAAGGTGAATCCTTCCAGATCTCTGGACAATTGGCCGGCCAGTACCCCGTGAAGAAAGACCTTCGCCTTCATAGCATCTCAATCCAGATCCGATAGTTCATACCGGCGCCCACCGCCTTGAGCGTTTCCAGCGTTGGATTTCCCTCCTCAAGCTCCACGGCCCGATAGGTGTTCTTGGAGACATTGCTCAGCGCTGCCGCTTCGTCCTGGCCGATGTCAAGGAATTTACGCCGTTGCTTCAGCGCCTCTGGCAGTTCTTCAATCGGGATCATCGGGTTTTCCTTCTCCGAAGCACTCAACTCTTTTAACAAGCTGCTGATTTCAGATACTTTTCGCTCTACGTCTTCGAGTACTGCCTGATCTCTACGTCGCTTTAATTCCAATGAAGTAGACATAACCTGCCTCTGCAAATATTTTCTTGCACTATAAAGGATCCAGCTCGCACAATTAACTCTTAAGTGAAAAATATTTGTTATTCGTTCAACAATATTCCACTTTAATGCACTTTCATCAGCCTGTTTCGGTAGAAAAGGGGTCAGATTGATTTGTTTTTCAACGGCTGATGTTCCGATTCTTTGTACGCGCCACAACCGCTATACTGCCGCAACTTTCCCTGCTGCGGTTGCACATCCCATGACTGACGAGATCAATTACAAGAACAATCCGCTGCACGGTGTCAGCTTGAAGCAGCTGCTGACTGAACTCGTCGATCACTACGGCTTTGAAATTCTTCACGCCTATTTGCAGATCAATTGCTTTAAGACCAAGCCCAGCATCGATTCCAGCGTGAAGTTTCTCAAGAAGACCGATTGGGCACGGGAGAAGGTTGAGACCTTCTATCTCTATCAGTTCAAGAACCTCCCCAGAGCCTCTGCCGATCAGTTCGAGCTGCCACCCAGAGACCGTATTGTGCCGGAGGATCAACAGCCCGGCGAGCCGGCGGAATTGAGTCTGGAAGATGCCGAGCGGTTGCATGAGAAGCGCGCCCAGAAAGCCGCCGAGCGGCGCCAGGAGCGTGCTCGTTCCGGGTCGGGCGCGAGCAAGGGGTATGGTGCGCGTCAGGGGGCGAAAGAAACGCGGGGGCAGACATCAACTGCGGAGAGTGACGACTCAAATCCTTGGGGTAAGTGGAAAGGTCGGTCGCGTTAAGTCTTCTGCGAAACATCTCTTTCAGGAAAGGAATTGAAAATCGGATTAAGCCCTTTCTCTAGCTCTACCGAAAAGGGGCCGCAAGCCCTCTACATTTATCTCGATTCGGCGCTGAACTTGGAGCAGCTTGTGATCGGGCAACGACTGGACTAACGTCTGGCTTGATTAACCTAGAGAGGGTTGCCGAGATGGAAGTGATTCCCGTACATCAGGCCAAGAGCCGTTTGTCTCAGTTGATAAAGCGTGCCGCCAATGGTGAAACCATCCTGATCGGCGCCGGTGGACAAGCCGAAGCCAAGCTGGTTGCGGCGACCGCTGAGACGAAGTGCAAGAAAAGGATTGGCGTGCTTACCAGCAAGTTAAAGGTTCCAGATGATTTTGATGCGCCGTTAGATAATGACGTGCTGATAGAGTTGGAGGGGCGCTAGTACGTCTGCTGGTCGCACAAGCCATGGCGGAGCCAATGAAACTGATTACGGCCGATTCGAAACTCGCTGCCTATTCGGACTTGGTCTGGACACTGAAGTAACTTAAAACGATCAGGCCACCTCATCCGCATCCTCACACTTCACCACCACCTCCAGGTAATGCCGTAAACAGCGATCGGCCCGTAACGGAAAGCCCTCCCCCGCTTCCCGCAGGGCGTTGATGCGATCAAACCGGAAGTTGCGGTAGTCGTCCCGCAGTTCGCACCAGGCCAGTAGCGTCCAGCAATCACCCCAGCCCAGCATGCCGAGCGGCCAGATGATCCGTTGGGTCGCGGCGCCTTTTTCATCGGAGTAATCGATCTGCATTTTCTGGCGCTGTTCGCAGGCCAGGCGCAGGCGGCCGTGGATCTCGCGCAGGGGTTCGTCCCGTGCCAGTACGGGGATGCAGTAGGGTTGTTGGTCCGCTTTGTGTTGCAGGGTTTCCGGGAGGATGGCGCGAATTTTCTGCTCGGCCCGCAGCGAGGCCTGGGCCAGTTGCGGGTCGGTGAAGGCGCGCACCATGCGGGCGCCCACCAGCAGGGCGAGGATTTCCTGGGGGTCGAACATCAAGGGCGGCAGTTGATAACCGGGGCGCAGGCGATAGCCGACCCCGGCTTCGCCTTCGATGGGCACGCCGGCCATGATGAGTGCCTGAATGTCTCGATACAGGGTGCGCACCGAGACTTCCAACGCCTCGGCCAACTGCTCGGCGGTGATGGCGGTGCGGCGCCCGCGAATCAGGGTGATGATTTGAAACAGGCGCTCGGCTTTACGCATCCATGCAGGCTTTTTGGTTGTTTGATTAGGGCTGTGTGGTCGCCCGGTTTTCAGGTGCCGGAACAGTCACCCATGGCGTAGTTCAGAACCTCGCTATGATTCATGCGAACGCTGCTTTGGTCAATCATGGCCAGGAAACTGCTTTGGCCCTGGTCCTTCATGAAGGCGTCGCCGGCGGCCTTGGCGGTGGCCATGGAATCCCAATACACGAGGTCGATCCAGGTGCCGTCGTCCTGGCGGGACAGGGAGCGGTAGCGAAGACCGGGCTGCTGGCTGACCCAGTCGTTGATGGCTTTATCGGCGGCGAGAAAGTCGGCGTCGGACACGCCGGGGTTGAGTTTGAATTGCACCATTTCAATTGCATCGCTCATGCTCGTTTCTCCTTGAGGTTGTCAGTGGAGCATCTTGGGGCAAGCGGCGGTTGCCGGCTTGTGGCGATACTGTAACGGGGGGCTGCTGACAGCGTGGTGGCAGGAGGGTTTGGCGCGTATGTCTGGTTTTGGAGTAATAGGGGGATCACATCTAAAGTGATCCCCCTTCTCTCGGCAACAGGTGCCTTATGGACTTGTTAGCGGGCGTTGCACGCCGCGATGGAAGCCACCGTTAGCTCATGGGGTTCGCGATAATTTCCCTCGGTAACGGGATAAGACTGGACGGTGCGGTACAGCACCCGCTGTGTGTTGGTGTCGCGCACCACGGCCTGCAGTGCCAGGTATGGATTGCCGGCGAAAACGTGCGGATCAAAGCCAAACTGGAACGTCATGGGGTTGGCCTGCACGGGGCGCGGCTGGTCCTTCGCAACCACTTTGGCAGGTCCGTCTGCAATGGAAACATCCAGCAAAGAGACTTCGAGCGCCAGGTTACCGCTGCAAGACAGCGGGTCGTTGGGGAAATGTACCCTGCCTGACAGAGGTTCCAGGACTGTATCGTCAGTCATGGCCGCAACCAGGCCCAGCGTATTACCCGAGCCTTGCAGGTAGGTCTGCAGGACACTGCCGATCAGACCGCAGTTCTTGAACGCAGGCAAGGTGAAGGTGGCCGCCAGATTGTTATCTCTGACCAGGCTGAAATACTCACCTTCCGGCGTTTCCAGCTTCACCGTCACGGGTTCGGCGGTGCGACAGTTGGCACCACCGCCAACGGAGACCCGCTGGCCAAACAGTCTGACGGTGATTGCGGGCATCTTGAGGTACATCCTGGATTCCAGCACCAGCTTGCCATCGGCGAGCGTACCTTGTGCCTGACCAACCGGTTCGAACTCAAGGTCCGCGGCCAGGGATGAACCCAAGAGGAGCGACGGGAGCGGGACCTGCGTGGGGTTGAGAGCAATCTGGGCTTCGACGTTGCCAGTGATCAAATCGAGTCGCGGCGTCAGCACACCGGTCACAGGCGCTTCAGCCTTGGCCTTGGCCAGGTGCAGGAAGCCGGTCAGAGGCACATCTGCCGCAGGCTCGGTGACTCCAGCCAAGCCGTTGAGGCTGACCAAAACCGCCGCCTCGTCCGGGTCGTTGGACTTGATCGTCAGCGTCGCGTCCTTGAAGCCGCCATCGACTGGCGTGAAGATTACCTGCAACTGACAGGTGCTACCTGGCGCAAGACTGGTGCACTCGTTGCCCAGGGCAAACTCGGCACTGTCGCTGAGCGAGATCGATTCAATCTGCAGCTCGGCCGTCCCTGTGTTGCTCAGGCTGAGTGCCTTCGTCAAGGACATGCCCAACTGGGCCCGGCCGAAGTCGAGGCTTGTGGCACTCACATCAATGTCTGGGCGTGGTAAGGGTTCGCTTTTGCCGACCAGATTCACCGAGGCCGGCATCACCTCGGCATCACTGGTATTCAGCACCAACAAGGCGTTCTGCACGCCGTCGCCGGATGCCCTGTACGTGACGTTCACGGCACAGCTGGCACCGGCCATCAGGGTTGCGCAGTCGTTGGTTGCCGAGAACGCGGCCGCATGTTCGCCTTCGATACTCACGCCAGTGACGACAAGCGGCGCGCCGCCGACGTTCTTGGCATTGACGCTCAGCGTCTTGTAGATGCCCTCTTGCAGGGTGCCAAAGTCGACCGCCTCGGTATCCACCGCGAGATGCGCGGGGCTGGACGGGTCGGGAAGAATTTCAAAGGGATGCAGGGTGGAATCCGCACCAGCCACCAGAGCACAGTTGACCGTGGGAATCACGCCAGGCTGATAGGTGCCGTCTTCCGGTGGAGGCGCCACCAGCTGTAGGGTCACCTGCTCCACATGGATGCTCGCCGCCCCCGTGTTTGAAGCACCAAAGGTGATGGAGGGAAAAGCGCCAGCGCCCTCAACCGGTCCACCAGGAAATGCCATGCCCGGTTGCATCGGCACGAAGATGCTCTGATTCATGGCTGACGCCAGGAGGCTGAACTCAGCACTTGATATCCCGGTAATGCCCCATCCAGCCGCCATCAAGCCTTCGATGATGGTGTCTGAAGGGGTCGCGGTCGCCCGTGTGGCAAAAGACTCTGTCGGCTGCCCCGCAAGCACCGAAACCGGCATATCCGATCTCACACTCATTGCCATTGTCTGGGTGCCAATCACTGGCAACGGACAGTCGAACTGCATGGTTTTCGCAACCGGCACGGCCAGTGCGCCGCTGGATGCACAGAGCACGGCCGCGCCGAGCAATGCTTGGCGTGCACATGGATGATTTGATGTCAGGCTCATAACGCTCCTCTCCCTGTTTTTATTGGACGGCTCCTCCGGATATCTGGCGTGGCCCAACAACGACGATCCTTCAAGCGCGCGATCTGGCTCCCGCCGCCTCAACGAGACATGCGGCAAGAGCAACAGGGACTTATAACCGTTTATTACTTCTAGAACAGTGATTAGGCGCACATGACCGTTGGTCTGGTGCTGGTGACTGGCAGAGCGGTTACGGAACGCTGCGGGCTTATCCCTTTAGCTTCGACTATGAGGCCGGCGAGCGCCGGCCTTCAAACCTTCAGCAGCGCTTAGTGCTTAGCGCTTTGCATTACGACGCAGCCCCAGCCCGGCCAGTCCGGCCACCTGCAGCTGACAGCCGGTTTTAATAGCCTGTCATCTGCATGAAGCGAGCGAAGGTCATGTCGGCACCGGCGGCACAGCTCGGTTTGGTCGGGTCCGGGTTGCTGGTGCCGCCACTGATGTCCAGGGCGCGGTAGCCGACGCGGGGCAGACCATCCGCTCCCAGCGCCAGTGAGGGGCTGCGCAGGAACCAGGCACCGACGGTGCAGTTGGGATAGGGAATGATTTCATCGGGTTTCATGTCGCCACCGAACTCGACCTTGGTGAGTTTCCAGGGCGCGTCGGCATCGGTGCAGCGTTCGTCGCAGTAGGCGAGCAGGATGTTGGAGTCCGCCGTGTAGACAAAACGTGGGCGGTCGGCGCTATCCAGCACCAGATCCAGGCCGGCGCCGATCTTGTCACTCCGGTTCAGCTCGCCGCCGCGCCAGTTGTTGCCGTCGGCACAGTTGAGGTCGCATTCGTAATAGGCGAGCGTGCGTTGGCCGTCCGCTTTGCCCAGCATCACCACCCGCGGCCTATCCGCCGTGGTCAGATCCAGCGAGATCGCCGGATAGAGATCTTCCGTTAAGCGATTGGAGAAGGCCTCGACGATGGTTACGCCGGCCCAGTCGTCCTCGGTTGAGCAGGTGCCGTCACACTCTAGATAGGCGCCGGTATCCACGCCGTCGATCTTGAGCACGGTCGCCAGGCGCGGCTGGCCGTCGGCGGTGTAGTGCAGGCTGGTTTCCTGCCACACCTCGCTGGCGATCTGGCTTTGCACCCATTCCGCCGGGTCCTCGCAAGAGGTCTCACAGGTCATATACCAGGTGGCCGGCGTTGGGCTGCTGCCGAACAGCGGTCGCGAGCTGTGCATGATGAAGCCAAGTTTGCCGTCCGGTGTGATGGCGAATGCCTCGCCGCTCACTTCCAGGTTGCCGCTGTGTTCCAGGATCAGGCTGATGGACCAGCCGGAGGCCTGGCTGCAGTCCGTCTCGCAGGTGGCGTAGTAGAGCCGCAAATAGGTGCTCAGCAGGATCTGCGGCTTGTTGTCGGGTCCGATGGCGAGCATGGCGTTCACCACCGTGCCCTCGGTGGGCAGCTTGATGCTGACCATGGTGTCCGGGTCACAGTCGCTGCCACAGTAGGTGTAAAAGGCGTCGCCGATGGCATGGGCCGGGAAGACCGTATGCACGTTGCCAGCACGGTCCGTCTCCACGCGCGGATTGACGGTGTTGCGCACCTCATCGGCCGTCGGCAGAAAGAACGCCGTGCCGCTGGTGCCGGATTGATTACCAGGAGGCGGGTTGCCGCCGCCCGCAGGCGGTGGATTACCGGAGCCGGGTTTGTCCTTGTCGCTATCCCCGCCACCGCCGCTGCAGCCGGTGAGAAGAAGACCTGTCACGAGTGCGGCGACTGCCAAAATGTTGTTGCCCATGCTTATGTACCTGTGCGAATGAGTTCCCGAATGGTTTGGCGCCACCGGTATCGGAAACGACACGGCTGAATCCTCAGCGGTCGTCTCGGTAGTCGGTGACCATCACAACTGGGCGCAATCTTAGAAGGGGCGCAGGTACTCGCACATCCCCAAGGGCTCACCATGGCGGGGGTGATTAGGGGGTATTGGGGGTAATTTAGAGGGGAAAGAGCACTACACAGCCGAACGTCCCTTGGCTTCCAACAGCGTCGTCATTTCCTGCGCCGACACCGGCGGGCTGAAGATGAACCCTTGGCCGTTGGTGCAGCCGCGCCCTTCCAGAAACGCCAGCTGCTCCAGGGTTTCGATGCCCTCGCCGACCACCTGCAGGTTCAGCTCCTGGGCGAGGCTGATAACGGCGGAGGCGATGGCGGCGTCATGCCGGTTATGAGGGACCTTCTGGATAATGCTGCGGTCGATTTTGAGCACATCCACCGGCAGGCGTCCCAGTTGCCCCAGACTTGAGAGGCCGGCGCCGAAATCATCGGCGCAGATGCGGATCCCCATGTCTTTCAGCTTCTGCAAAACTGGCGCCGCGTACTCCTGGTCCTGAATGATTTCACCTTCCGTCACGTCCACTTCCAGGCAATTCGGATCTAGCTGATATTCGTCCAAAAGCTCGCGAATAAAGGCGACGATCTGGGGATTCTTGAGCTGTTTGCGGGACAGGTTGACCCCGATCCGGATCTGGGGAAACGCCATGTTCTGCCAGAGTTCGGCCTGGCGGCAGGCTTCCCTCAGGGCCCATTCGCCCAACTGCACGATCAGGCCCGTCTCGTCGGCCATCTCCATGAAATTGGCGGCGGTCAACAGTTGACCTTGAGGGGTGCGCCAGCGTAGCAAGGCTTCTGCGCCTACCGGCCGCCCGCTCTGGAGTTCGAACACCGGTTGGTAGTGGAGCTGCAGGCTGCCATTGTGGAGGGCATGGCGCAGCCCTTCTTCCAGGGCCTTGCGGCTCTGGATTTCGTTGTGAAGATCCTGCGTGAAGAAGCTATAGCCATGGCGGCCACGCTCCTTGGTGCGGTACAGGGCCAGGTCGGCATTCTTGAACAGGGAAACCGGATCGGTCGCATCCTGCGGGTACACCGTGATGCCAACGCTGGTACCGCTGTGTACTTCAACACCGTCCAGCCAATAAGGCCGGCCCAGTTCGTCCACGATTTTCGCAGCCAGCCGCTCCGGTGCATCCGGCCCGGTCAGGTGGTTTTGGATAACCGCGAATTCATCGCCCCCGAGGCGGGACACCACGTCGGTTTCCCGCATGCTGCCCTGTAAGCGGGACGCCACTTCCTTGAGCAGCAGATCCCCCACATGGTGGCCCAGGGTGTCGTTGACGGACTTGAAGCGATCGAGATCCAGCAGCATCAGCGCAAACTGGCTGCTTTCCCGCTTGGCGCGGGCAATGGCCTCATGCAGGCGGTCACTGAAGTAGGCCCGGTTGGGCAGACCGGTGAGGGTGTCGTGGTTGGAGAGGTAGCCGTTGTGCTCCTCGGCCGAGAGGCGCTGTGAGATATCCTCGATGATCGTGATGAAATGGCGGGGCCGGCCCTCCTTATCCCGAATCAAGGACACCGTGAGATTGCCCCAGACCACAGTGCCGCTTTTCTGGATATAGCGTTTTTCTATGCTGTAGGTGTCGATCTTGCCCTGCACCAACTCGTCGACCCGCGCCAGATC
>JAEZAA010000217.1 GCA_023430625.1 Pseudomonadota bacterium | reverse complement strand
CCCTTGGTCTTCTCACATCCTGAGGGCCGTTTCGACGCGCTCCTGGCAGCCCGTTTGGCAGTTCGGCGGCCAAGGATTCCAATTTGGCGACATCCTTCGACCGCATACGCGAACGGCTGAACTGACTGACACGGTAGGGGAGCGGACGCAGGTAGTGGATAAAGCCCTGGGGCCTGAGTCCTTGGCCGTTTAGAAAGGGATTAAAGCGAAGCGTCTCGCGGTCGATCGCGACTTCCTGCTGGAGCTGGATTTCCACCAGCGGTTGCCAGTCGGCCGCCAGCTCGGGGCAGAGGATTTCCAGCAGAAACGCGGCCTCGTTGCGAGCAACGGCGGCGCGCAGCCGCTCGTGGCGATCGCGTCCGCTGACCAGCGCGTTCGGAACCTGGACGGGTTTGGGCCGCAGGCGCAGGCGGCAGTCAGACCAGTCGCCCACGGAAAACGGGGCCATGGCGAAGTAATCGTTGGCGAGGAAATCCCGGGTGTTGGTCTTGATGCTATCCAGCGCCAGGGTCCAGGGCGAACGCGCCGTGGCCAGCAGCAGGTCCTGATTGGCCTCGGTGATGGTTTCCCAGGGCTGGGTCGCGCGAAAGCGGATGGCGCAACCGAGCAGGTCCGGCACCAGGCGATGATCCTGCCGCCAAAGACCGGCGGAGTGACGCAGGAGCGCCTGGCCGGACAGACGCTTGGCAACATCCGCCAGGGGCGGAGCCAGGGTTCTGGCAGGCGTGACCTGGGCGATGAAACAAACGCCTCGGGGGTGAAAGGCACTGGCTTCGCGAAAGGCACTGGCGACGCCGAACAGGGGCGACAGGATTGCACCGGTCCAGAGGCCAAGGGTTTCCCTGAAACGGGACGTGGGCGGCAGCATGGTCAACTCCTCGCGTGGGGCGTCTCGGGCTTGATCGCCTTTCGATGAGACGGGGATATTTGCCAGTGGCAGGCCACTCGCGATAGGGAGCGGCCAGACCCGGGGCTGCGGCTGGCCGGGATCAGCGACCGTTTCTGAACTCCCGCATGCCTTCCCAGTCACTGATTTCCTCGGCGCTCAGGTGGCCGTCGTTGTTGTAGTCCAGTTCAGTGAACTCACTGACCAGGGTGGAATTGTCCTCGGCTTCCTCGGCGCTGATTCGGCCGTCTTTGTCCTGATCCAGTTTCACGAACAGATTTTGTTGATGCTCCTGCAGTGCCCCCTTGGTCTTGGGCTCTGCTTTGTCCGGCGCGTTCTGGGCGCTGGCGACACTGCTCAGTGTGAGTAGCAGGGCGGCCGCGCCGAGCCGTGTCAGGCGGTTGCTGCGGGCGGGTGTCAGGACGAATGTCGATTTCATGCATGAGCCTCCAGTCTCAGTGTATTCGCCAGGGCGGTTCAGGCGCCCACGCCCTTGGCTTCCTTGTGTTCGGCCGCAGTGACCGTTTCGATCACGGCTTCCGGATGGTGTCGCTTAATCAGTTGTGTAATGTCCCGTTCGCGCTCCGCTGGAATGTCCACCAGCATGAGCAGCGAACCGTCGCGGATCTCGGATTCGAACTTGTCGACTTTTACATCCGGGATCGAGACACCGATCAGGGTGCTCGCCCAGATGCCGAAAACCAGCCCCAGAAGCGCCACCCCGAGGATGGTCAGGGTGACACTGCCGGGCGTTTCCACCGGCAGCACAAAGGCCGCGATGGCGCCCGCAATGGCTCCGGCAATGGCGCCCAAAAGCGCGCCGCGCTTGGCCGCGTGCATGACGTCGGAGGTCTGGCGCACGGTGGCCTTGTGCAGCTCCAGACCGTCCAGCAGCTTGTTGTCCCGGCACACTACATGAATCGCATCCCGACCGATACCGATACTGTGCAGCTCATCGGTGATCTTGATGGTGCTGCCCGAGTTGGGCGTCAGAAAGTACAGACGTTGCATGATGGAGTCTCCCTGGTCCGGGTCGGTTGGGACTGCCAACTGCGCCGACCTGCGAATGCCGACGATCCCCAAATCTTACAGTAAAGGCCCTGACCAGCAGGGCGAGCGTCAGCGCCCGCTGAGGTCGTCGGTGATGGTCGACGAGCCGGTCTTGCCGCCCTGGAAGGACTGGATCATCGGCTCCAGCGGGCGGTTCTTGGCCTCGATTGTCACGTAGTATTCGGGCTGGTAATTATCGGCCACATAGACGATCTGGTGCTCGGGAAAGGTCAGGATGTAGTAAGTCAGGTTGCCCTTTTCCTGAATTTGCTTGTTGACCAGATCCTTGGTGTTGCGGTCGCGGATCACCTGGGAAATGCTACTGCTGGGCGCCTGCTCGCCGTACAGGTCCTTCAGGTATTCGGCGGCTGGAATCGCCGTTCGCTCCTGAAAATCGGCTCGCGGCACAATGCTCACGCTGATCGAGCTGTTGTCCTGGTAGGTCGTGGTCAGGCTGTGGTTCTGCAGCGATTGGTGCTGGATCGAGTCCGCTGGCATGGTCAGGGAGTAATCGCCGATATTGAACCCGATGGTGCCCTCGGTCTGGCTGTAAGCCAAGGGCGAGACGGCGAGGCTGACCGTGAGAAAAAGTCCTGAGATTCGTCCTGTCATCATAATTCGTCCCTTATTTGGCACGGGCCACTGCGGCGTCGCCACCGGATCACACATGGGTGGCGCGTATCCGGTACCGGAAGGGCCGGCACAGGGCTGAGTGAAATGGCATTAACCTACTGAATGATGTGCTTTTTGCCGGCACAACCAAAGGCGCTGAATCGGCTATGATGTCGCACACCCTGGCCGGGCGCCCCTGATGTGCGCCGGGTGCCGCATCATAGGCTGGGTTCTAGTGGCCGGCGGCCGTTCGGATTGGTGTCGGGATAGGGGCCGAGGCCGGAATATAAATGCTGTGATCGAAATTGGCGCCGCGGATGACATTCTGCTGGATGAGGTCGGTAATCTGCGGCAATAACTCGCGCGGCAGGTCGTGCCCCATACCCGGAATGAGGGCAAGTTGGGACTCGGGAATGTGCTTGGCCAGGAACTGGGCGCCGATCGGGCGCAGGAGCGGGTCCGAGTCGCCGTGGATGATCTGGGTCGGATGCGGGATCCGCGCCAGGAGCGGGCGTAACGAGCCGGTGGCGGCAATGGCCATGACCTGGCGCAGGATGCCCCAGGGGCGGTGGCTACGCTCGTAGTTGCGGCGCAGGATTTCCAGGATCTCCTCGTCCGGCGCCGGGTACTTGGGGCTTTGGATGGCGCGCCAACAGCCGAGGCCGACCGATTGGAAAGACTCCCAGCGATGCCCCTGCAACGCGCCCCGGCACAGGTGCCAGCCGGCGGCCAGATTGATGGCGGTCATGCGGGCGTCATTGGTGGAGGTCATCAGGAGCGTGAGGCTGCTGACCCGATGGGGGTGATGGGCCGCCAGAATTTGCGCGATCATGCCCCCCATGGACGCGCCCACGATGTGCGCGGATGGCAGCTGCAGGGCATCCAGAACCCCCAGTGTATCCTCTGCCATGTCATAGAGACTGTAATCGGCGCGGGCTCTCAGTCCCAACGCATACTGGCTGTAGGCCAGCGGTACATTGCAGAAGCAGCGGGGTTCGACTTCGGAGGAGAGGCCGATGTCGCGGTTGTCGAAGCGGATGACCCGATAGCCTTCGGCCGCCAGGGCGTCGACCAAGGCATCCGGCCAGAGCGTCAACTGCCCGCCGAGACCCATGATCAGGACCAGCGGTACGCCCTGCGGGTCGCCGCGCTCCTCGACGCAGAATTCCAGGCCGTTGCTTTGGATAAAGTGGCTTTGAATGAAACCGTGAGTTGGCTGCATGGCGATGCCTCCGCCGGCCAGATTGATGGCGACAATCCGATGCGACCACGCCTAAACCGAGGCGGGTCGGCGCGCGCAGGCTGTCTTCACTGAGATCCAGAAGGATTTAGTGTCTTGCATATAAGATAATGAGCGGCGTCTGTGAGGCACAAGCCAACTGGCGCGACGCGCGCAGGCGGGCTTTCGCTTGTCACGAAATTACTTCATAACTAGTCATATTTTTCCCGTCGCCGAAAGCAGGCTGGCGACCGGATTCTCGCAACTCGGCGCCAGGACAGGCGAGGTGCGGGTTTGCGGAAGAACAGGACGGCCAGAGCAAGGAGCGTTTATGAAACAGTTCGACACCCCGGTACTAGATTCTCCCCTCATGGATGCCTTTGCCCCGCCTACCTTGACGCCAGCCGGTAGTGAATCCAGCCCCGGCGAGCAGGACTGGGACTGGCACGAAGCCTGCCGCGTCGCTGCCTTGCTCGGTTTCGACGCCGAGGCCCGCCAGGCCCGTCGACGCGGTTTGCGCACCCGCTCCGAGACACCCTGGCAGCCGTCGGCGGCCCTGACCAATAGCCAGCGCGCCACCTGGAGCAGCCAGGAGGCCGCCATCGTGGATCATCTGGGCCAGGGCAACTGGTATCAGTTGGTGACGGCGCTCGAAGACGCCATGAAGGCACGCCACCCGTTCGAGATGGCCACCTTCCAGCAACTGCATTTCCTGGCCTGCGTCCTGGCCGGTGTCGAGCGGGCAGCCCTGCCGGAACAGGACCGGGAGGAGGGTGGCAGTTTCATCCAGGCGCTCTACGACCTGTGCAAACTGGTTCAGATCGCGCCGGACGAAGATCTGGAGTGGGCGTTCGAGCAAGGGCTGAGCGAGATTTCGCCGTACCTGATGGGAGATCGTCCCGCCCTGGTGCGGCTACTGTACGGTGTCGAAGTACCGGCGGCGCGGACCGTCGAGCGGGTTGTGCAGGGACTGGGTCAGAGCCTTGGGCTGGCAGAACGTGTCGGTCAGCGCTATGCCGCGACCCGCCTGTACTTCGAGCTGAGCCAGCGCCCTCCGGCACTGGTGACCCGAGACGATTTTCTGCAACTGCAGGAGCTGGCGGGGGATCAGGCGTTCTTCCACAGTTTTCTCGGACGCCAGCAACTGGTGCACTGGCGCCTGGATAGGCAGGGTATTCGCCATGGCTTTGAGCACCTGTGGCGTGCTTATCAACAAGAGTGCGAGTTTGCCGAGGAACCCAGGATCGAATTCACCTGGCTTGGCAATGAAGCGCTGGACATTGCGGAGGACACCGAGCTGCGGGTGGCACTGCAAGACGGCCTGGCGTATCTGGCCCAGACCTTGAAGCCGTCGCTGGCGACCAGCCGGTTTCTGCGTCATCTCTGGCGCCACTTCCTGTGTCGTTACCAGGCGCAATTGGGTTCTCTGGAGCAGGCGGAGTGTCTCACGGCGCTGCTGCAGATTCGCGAGGCACTGGCGGATGAGGCCGACGCCGCCCTGGAATTCGCCATTGCCGATCTGGGCGCGCGTCTCAAGCAGTGGCAGCACGTGGAGCGGGGATACCTGCAAGGCCTGCGGCTGGAGCCAGACAATACCGAGGCCATCCAGAAGCTGGCGGCCTTCTATCAGGGCCGCAGCCGCTATCAGGAGGCTCAGGCCCTGCTGAGCAAGGCGTTGCGCCACAAGCCGGGCGACGGCGCCCTGGTGAACAGCCTGCAGGTGGTGGCGGGACGGCTGGATGTTCAGCACCAGCGCTCGCCCTTCCTCACCCATAACCCCGAGGGTGCGCCGCGGCCTTTTTGTATTCTGGAATCCCTCGACGACAGTCTGCTGCTGGCATTAGCAGCCCTCGTCACGGGTTTGCGCCTGGACGACAGCGGCCAGTTGCGGGCGTTCGGCGACGTCGAGCACAAGATATTCACGAGCCGGTTTCTGCGGGACAGCGTGATGCGGGAGCTGCTGGAGCGGGGCGCGGTGCTGATTTACCGCTATTCCCCGGAGCAAAGCTACCGGATCCGGGGCGAGGTCTTTGACTATGACTGCGAACGCGTGGAATGGGTGCTCAACGTCCAGAGCGAAACCTATCCCGAGATGGCCGCCGAGGCGGCCGCCGTCGAGCTTCTCTGGGACCGTCTGAACGCGGATCCGAGCCGGGTCAACGCTTTATGGCGGCAGGTGGCGGTGCATGATTTGCTGGAGCATGCGCAGCACCGGTTCGAGCAGCAGCGCTGGAGCCTGGATGTGACGGATTATCTCTACGAAGTCGTGGGCTCGTTGCTGGAGACCCTGTCGCTGCAACGGGCGATGGATCTGGTCGACCAGGCGGTGGCCGCCACGGCGGCGGAGCAGGCGGTGGCGGGGCAGGGCCGGCGCCAACTTTCACAAATTGCGATCAGGAACCTGCACGCCTGTTATGAACGGGCCATTTTCAGTGATCAGGACTGGGAGGCCGGTGGGCAGGAGCCCCCTCAGATGGACTCACTTTGGAGCACCCTGTTTCGCGGGCGTGTCACCAAGCTGGGGCCGCTTTATTACCAAGCTGTTCCAGGGGCGGTGGAGTTTGCCCGGCACACTGCCATGTCGACCGTTCATTAGGACAGAGGCGGACTTGCTCCCCTCTGTCCCTGCACGGCTCGACTGGCTGATCCGCCTGACTTAGAAGAACCACCAACTGCTGTCAGAGTTCTCGGTTTCTTTCTCTGCTTTTTTCTCAGCCTTGGGCGCGGGCTTGGCAGCCTTCGGTTGCTCCGCTGCGGCTTTATTGGCGGCGGGCTTGGGCTGTGCAGGTTTGGCTTCAACGCTGTCGGCGTCCGCTTGCTGCGGTGCCGGTGCCGCTTTGGTCGGTGCTGCGACTGGTGCCGCTTTGGCTGGCTCAGTCTTGGGCGCGGCTTTGACTGGTTCGACCTTGGCAGGTTCCGCTTTTGCGGGTGCTGCCTTGGCGGGAACTACCTTGGCAGGTTCTGCCTTGGCGGGCGCCGGCGCTGCTTTAACGGGGGCAGGCTCTGCCTTAACAGTTGCAGGCTCCGCTTTAACGGCTGCAGGTTCTGACTTGACCGCTACGGGACGGACGTTACTGATCGGAGCGCCTGCCGTGGAAATACCCAGGGCGCGTAACGTGGCATCATCTGGTGCCCCGGTCGCACTCAGATTGGAGTTCTTCTCCTGATAATCCCTCAGGGCTCTCAGGGTCTGGCCATCCATCTGACCGTCCACTTGGGTGATGTCATAACCCACGCCAATCAGTGCGTGTTCCAAGGCAAAGATTTTATGGTCGAAATCTTCAGCTTTGCCGTCGGCTGCCATGACAGGCGAGGACGTGGTGATAGCGGCGGCAAGAGCCAGGCCAAGAAATCCAAGGCCATTGTTTGCACGAGGAAGCGTCATTCGAATCTCCTAATTATTGTTACGCCCGGGTACGGCATAAGGAAAGGATAGCTCAGGATCGGTGGGATGTAATCCGTGAACAAGCGGCCGCATACCTCGCCCTAGCGAGATTGGGCGCGACTGCGCATTCTGATGGCGGAGAAACCGGGGCTGCCGAGGCGATCTAGTGGCGGCGGGACCGCTGAGACAGCAGGGCTACATCGAACCAGTAGGTTTTCAGCGTATGCAGCGCCCGGACCAAGT
>JAEZAA010000112.1 GCA_023430625.1 Pseudomonadota bacterium | reverse complement strand
TATCTGGGGCGCTGATCATGCTGGAAGTGAAGAATCTGGATCTTTTCTATGGCGCCAGCCAGGCGCTTTATAACGTCGATTTCAATGCATCGCGCGGGCAGGTGACCTGCCTGCTGGGGCGCAATGGGGTCGGCAAAACCTCGTTGCTGCGGGCGTTGGCCGGGCAGCAGCCCATCAAGAATGGCAGCGTCCTGTGGGACGGTCAGGATATTTCCCGCCTGGCGCCCTACGACCGGGCCAAGCAGGGAATCGCCGTGGTCCCCCAGGGGCGGGAAATCTTCGCCCAGCTCACGGTGCTGGAGAATCTCAAGACCGGCTTTGGCACCTTGCCACGCAACCAGCGCAAGATCCCCGACGAGATCTTCTCCCTGTTTCCCGTGCTGCAGAAAATGCTGAAGCGTCGTGGCGGCGATTTGTCCGGCGGTCAGCAGCAACAGCTGGCCATCGCCCGCGCGCTGGTGACCAGACCCCGCTTGCTGATGCTGGACGAGCCCACCGAAGGCATCCAGCCCTCCATCATCAAGGATATCGGCCGGGTGATCTCCCTGTTGCGGGACCAGGGCCAGATGGCGATCCTGCTGGTCGAGCAGTACTTCGATTTCGCCAAGGAGCTGGCCGACACCTATGCGGTGATGGATCGCGGTAAGGTGATTTTGTCCGGCAAGGGCAAGGAAATGGATGAGGCTCTCGTCAGGGGGCATATGTCCGTTTAGAATCGTCGGCGAATTTGGCCCCAGCGATCGAACTTGTTCGACCCGTTGATTCGATGACAACCCTGTGCTCGTTATTTGTGGAGTGGCGTGATGCGCGTCCTGTCCGTGAATGTGGGAATGCCCCAAGAGGTGCAATGGAATGGCGAAACCGTTCGAACCTCCATTTTCAAGCAGCCGGTCACGGGCCCGGTTGCCGTTCGCAACGGCAATCTGGACGGTGATGGCCAATCCGACCTGAAGGTTCATGGTGGGCCGTTCAAGGCGGTGTATGCCTATCCCTCGGAGCATTATGCCTATTGGCAGGATCGGTATCCGAGCCTGCCCCAAACCGGCTGGGGACTGTTCGGCGAAAACCTGACCTTAGCGGGGCTGTTGGAGCAGGATGTCTGTATTGGCGATATTCTGCGGATCGGCACCGTGGAGCTGGAAGTCACCCAACCCCGTACGCCCTGCTTTAAGCTGGCCCGGCGCACCGGTATTGCCGATATCGTCATGGAGTTTACTCGGGCGCTGCGGCCGGGCTTTTATTTTCGCATTCATCGGGAAGGCACCCTGGCGGCAGGTGATGAGGTGACTCTGATCCGGCGGCTCGACGGCGCGCTGTCCGTGGCGGAGGTGATTGATCTGGTGGTCAACCCCTCCAACGACCTGGAAATCGTGGAGAGGGCGGCGTCGATTCCCACCCTGGATCCGCAGTTGGTGCGGAAAATCCAGGCCCGGATGGGCGGGGTGTAGAACAATCTTCCAATGCTCCAGGCCGGAACAGGTCGCCCTGGTGATCAGGGCGACCTGTTCTTCATCCTTCCAGCATCTCAGTGCCCGCCATGGGCCTCGACGACCGAGACGGTATGATCCAACAGGTTCCGCCCGCCCGGCACGCCGTGCCCGGGGATAACGACCTCGGCGTCTGGGTAACGGGCCTGAATCCGACGGACACTGGTTGGCCAGGCGGGGAGGTCGGCATCGGCGACGTTGCCAGCGGTTTCACGCGCATGCTCGTGGATGGCGCAGCCGCCGAACAGCACCGCTGCCTCGGGGACGTAGACCACCAGATTGTCGGGGGCATGACCCGCGCCCGGGTAAAACACCTCGACCGGGCCGATTGTCACCGCGCTACCGGCGTCGGCTAATCCCATCAGTGTGGGGGACGGCACCGCGTTGCCTTCGGCGGCGGCCAGCTGCCGCGTGTAGGGTGTGGCATGCACGGCCACACCATGGCTTTCTAGCACCCCCGCGCCTGACACGCGGTCGTCGTGAAAATGCGTGACGACGGCCCGGCGAACGGGCAGTCCGATCTCCTTCTCGATGGCGGTGAGCAACGCGGCCGTGGCGGCTTCGCCCCAGGCGGTATCGACCAGCAGGAGGGCATCGCCGTCGCGCACGATGAGCCCGTTCATGGGATACACCGACCCATCCTCGAACTGCCAGGTCGAGACATGAATCCACACATCCGGGTGGATCTGGCGGAGCCGGACCTCGCCCAGTGGCACGTCCGCAACGGTTGGATGGCCGCGGGACACATCCGGCTGTACGGGCGTTGCGGCGCAGCCTGAGAGGAGCAGGGCGGTCAGCGTCAGACCGCACAAGGGAAACAGGGGGATTTTTCGAAACATAAGCAAAGAGTCCAGGATATTTTCAGTGCAACTTCCATCGGCCTTACGGCGCCCACCGATGATATCGCAGCCGGGCGCTTGAAACGCGGCGCCCGGCTGCGTTTTAGCGGTACGATTGTCCGATAATCCGTTTCTGGATAGACTTTGGCCCGGTCCCATCTCTCTCACCATCGCCTGGAGTCCAGTGTGCCCAAGATCAATCCAGCCTACATTCAGCAAGTCATCGCCCAGACCAACCAGAGCCCCTTTCCCAGCCACATCGGTTTCCGCCTCGTCGATATCCGGGAGGATTTTGCCCGGGTGGAGTTGGATCTCGCCCATTGTCATCTGCAGCCCTATGGCATTATCCACGGTGGCGTGCTGGCGACTCTGATCGACACGGCGACCTTTTGGGCCGGTTTTCAGCGGATCCCGGCGGAAGACGGCATGGTCAACGTGGACCTCAAGCTGAATTACCTGAAGGCGGTCAAGAGCGGTAAGTTGATTGCGGAAGGACGCTGCCTGCGGCCCGGACGGCGCCTCAGCTACACCGAAGCCCATGTGCGTGATGAATCCGGCCAACTGGTCGCACACGGAACCTCATCGCTGATGATCGTACCCGGACAGGGTTTGGGGCTGGACATTCCCAAGTTTCTGGCGGACTAGCCGGGAGCGTGCCCGGCTAGGATTGGGCCTGCATGGAGGAGGCGTACTGCCCGACCAGGAGGGGATCGTCGGCCTGGTAGGGTTGCGGCATGCCCAGCCAGAATCCCTGGGCCCAGTCACAGCCCAGCTCCCGCGCGATCAGCCATTGGGCCTCACCCTGAATTCCTTCAGCGGTGATACGGGTACCGAGGCTGCGTCCCAGGGCGATCACGGTTTCCACAAAGCGCTGACTGCGTTCCGTGGTAGGGTCATCCACCCAGAAGCGTTTGTCGATCTTCAGGCTATGGATTGGCAGGCTTGAGAGATGGGGCAGTGACACAAAGCCCGAGCCCAGATTGTCGATGGCGATGCGCACGCCGAGCTTGTCCAGCTGGTGCAGCATGTCGGAACAATCCGTCGGGTAGCGCATCAGCAAAGCCTCGCTGATCTCGATCTGCAGCTTGGCGGGATCGATCTGGTATTGGCGCACATGGTGTTCGATCTGGCACGCCAGGTTGTCATGCTGCCAGCGTCCCGCTGCGATGTTGACGCTGAGCGTCAATTCCGGGTGTGCTACTGCCCATTGGGCGAGTTGCATGCAGGCATGTTCGATCAGGTAATCGTTCAGGGCTTCCAGCAGGCGCAGGTTCTCGATCATCTCCAGGAATTCGGTGGCCTGCATGTCGGCGCCATCCAGATATTTCCAGCGGCTCAACAGCTCAAATCCGACCAACTGACGGTTCTGGGTTTCGAAAATTGGCTGGTAATACAGCTGCACCTCCCGCTGCTCGATGGCATAGGGGAGAGCGGCTTCCAGCGCACGGCGGCGCAGCCAGGCTTTCTTCTGGGCCAGCGAGAAATGGTGGTATTTGGCCCGGCCCTGAGTCTTGGCATCGTAGAGGGCCAGATCGGCGTACTTCAACAGTTCGCGCCAGTTCATGGCGGTTTCCGGAAAGTGGGCAATACCCAGCGAGGCACTGACCGGAACCTGGTGATGGCCAAGGGTGGCGGTCCGGTTGAGCTCGACCAGTACCTTGTCGGCGATGACATCGCTAGTATCGATATCCACATCTTCCAGCAGGACGACAAACTCGTCGCCGCCGAGGCGGCCCACGATGTCGGACGCCCGCAGTTGCGACTTCAGGCGCTGTGCCACGGTTTGCAGCAGGGCGTCGCCAACATCGTGTCCCAGGGTGTCATTGATGTTCTTGAAATGATCCAGGTCGAGGTAGAACAGGGCACAGGCCTGGCCGGTCCGCTGGGAACGGGATACCGCCTGTTGCAGCCGGTCCATGAAGGCGGCCCGGCTTAGCAGACCGGTAAGGGCATCGTAATAAGCCATCTGATTCAACTGGCGCTGCAGCTGACAGGTATGCATGGCGTGATTGATGGCCCGGGTCAGATTTTCGGCGGTCAGGGCGTCCTTTTTAAGATAATCCTGAGCACCGTTGTGCATGAGCTGCACAACCAGACGCTCATCACCTTGGCCTGTCAGCACCACGACTGGAATCAGGTCCTCCGGATAGATGTCCTGCAGTTGCTTGAGAAAGGCAAGACCATCCATACCCGGCAGATTGTAGTCGAGCAGGCAGCACGCGGGCTTATTGGCCCGAATATACTCGAGCGCGGCTTCCGCCGATTCAACCTCGAGAATCTCGCTGAAACGCCCGGCGATCTCCGACAGCAGGCGCCGGTAATGAAAGCGATCATCCCGGGAGTCTTCAATTACGAGTAACACTGCTAACTCGTGCATCGGTTGATAATCCAATTGGAAAGGAGATCTTTTTATCCGAGTATTGCACTAGTTAGCAAGCCCTCCAAGGTGTCTGCCTATGGACACATTGTTGTTTGTTTGTAATCACCCACTGCCTTCGGCTCAAATAATCGGGATCGATGGCGGGACATCAAGGTCATCAAACAACCAGTCCAGCCAGGGAAAGCCGTCCCAACGCCACCAGGGATCCTCATCGTCGTCACCGGGTTCGTCATCGTCCGGATTGGGCCCTGGATCCGTACCTGGATCCTCGCCGGGGTCGTCGTCGGGATCACTGCCGGAGCCGCCACCGGGAGTGCCGCCCGGCTCCTCGTTCCCCGGGTCATCTCCGGGATCGGTGCCTGGATCATCGGTATCTTGGTCGGCGCCATCGTCCTCATCACCTTGATCAGGTTCCTCGGGAGGAATGGGGGGCGGGTTGGTATCGCCCGGTGTTTCAGGTGTCAGGGGTGGGGATGGCGGTGCTGGCAGCTCAGGCAGGTCAAGGCCGGTCAGTGTGACCGGATGCTCCTCGATGCCACAGACGGGGCGATCATAGGCATCGGTGACACAGCCCTTGAACAGCAGGCGGTTGTAATGACGGTCAATGTCGACTTGCTGTCCATCGCAATAGAGGGCGTTGGGGCCGGGGCTGCAGATCTGTTCCGAAATCGCACCACAGCCGTAGCGCTCGGGCGTGCGTTTGTCGCAGGTTTTGCGAAACAGCACGAGTTCATTGTTGTCGGCGTCCGCCAGCTGGACCTCCATCCAGTAATCGGAGGTGGGCGCGGTGTAGACGACAGACCAGGAGAAGGTTGTGTCCGGTGCACCCGATTCCAGCGCAAGGGTGTCACCGCTGGATATAGCTGAACGGTCGATGCGCATGTAGCTAACCAGGTCGCGGTCCTCGCGGCTACAACCGGACAGTACGAGGAGAAGACCAATAGCAGCGCCGATCATGCGTCCCGTCATATCAACGTCTCCAGACCCAGAAGCCGCTATAGGGCGGGATGCGATTGAGTTCCTGGATCTTGCGGTCCCGCAGGCGCGCCTTGATCGCCGGGTCGGAGGAGTACGCCCGCCACTGGCCGTCCTGGTAGGACCAGACGGCACGATAGCTGTCGAACAACCTCATGTTGTTAATGGAACGGGATGAGCCCAGGAGCATCCAGCCATTGCCTTTATGATTCGCGGGTCCGAAGCTCTCGGCAGACGCAGCGACCGGGGCATCGTCGACGCCCATGAAGACCGAGCTCATGACGCTGACCGGCCCGGCAGGCGGCGAGATAGGATCTGCCACATCCGAACCGGCGGGCAGGCCCGGGCCGCTGAATGCACAGTACTCGATGCGGGTGGCGGCATTTTCGGTGCGAAAGGCTTGGCTTCCGCCAACGATGGTCAAGCCACGCAACGTAAAGGTGCCGCCGGCCTGCTGGTTGTTAAGTACCAGGACCTCGCCCTGAGGATCACCGCTGATGACCACGGCGGCAGGGTCGGACTCCTGGCCAACCAGAGTCAGATCATAGCCTTCCGGGCTGTTGTAGAGAAACGGGCCGCCCGCTTCGGTGGCATAGGTGCCGGGTTGCAGGATGATGGTGTCGAACGTGCCGTTGCTTTGTGCGGCTTGCAACGCCGCACGCAGCTCGGCCGCGGTCTTTACGGAAAAGGTCTCTGCGTAGCCGGGGCTGGACAGTGCCAGGCCCAGGCCAAGCAGTCCCGCCACCTTGATCGCAAGGTTGGCCATGGAAAAATTTGTGATCGAGAGGTGCTTGGATGACAAGTGCGTGATTGAAAAGCGTCTGATGCTCATAGCGCGTCGGTGTACACCGCTCCTTGTGATTTGAACTGTCCTCGTTACAACCCGGCGATCAGTACCCGAAACCTGTCGATACGGACGGGGCGTCTGTGCATTCAAAGCCCGTTTCTGGCGGCATGCCTGCCATGGTTAGCCGATTAAGGCGAGGAAAGGGCTCCGGGTGTCTCTGTGGTCTATTTCACAAAAAGGATGATCTGTAGCGAAAATCCATGAATTGATTAAAGAGACAGGGAGGGAGAGTGACAACCTGAAACGTCTGTCAGAAATCAGGAATTACCCGATCTGACGCTGCGCAGGGCATGGCTGGCCCGTGGCGGTAGCAGGGCGAGCAGCTTATCGAGGACGGCATGGCGGAAAGGCTTCAGGGAGTCCAGGGCAACCACCGTGACGCCGCAGGTGCAGTGAAACACATCCTCATACAGCGCTGTGGAGGACTGGGTGCGAAGCGGATTGCAGCACCGGGGGCAGGCATGCTGCGAATCGGTTCGGGCGAGGCGTTTCATAGACGTTCCTTCTGGTTATGGGGGCCGGGCAACCGGGTGGACGTCTTGATTATGAACATCTCGTCATGTCTGACCAAGTGTCTTTGTTTTGCAACAATTTGGGTAGAAACGACCCGAGGTTATCGGTGCTTACGCAACCCAGATTTGGATCATGACGAGGCGGTTACCAATGGCTGAAGACCTCCTGCAGCCAAGCTGGCTGAAAGTCGCCACACCCACGGTAGTGGGTGGCCAGAGCGGTGGTCCACTGCGCGGTGCGTTCGGAGAGACCGCTGGCCAGTAGGCTCTCGGCGCGGGCCAATACGGCTGTCTCGAAGGGTTGGGTACGGCCGGTGTCACCGGTGAGGTTGTCCAGCGACACCCGAAAGCGATGGTTACAGGCGGCGGAAAAAATCAGTTCCAGCGCCTGGGGGTAAACTTCCATTTTCTCGAATTCGGCCTGTTGCGCCCGGTCGCGCCCATCCGGTGCATACCAGTAGCCAAAATCGACCAGGGTGCGGCGAACCGGACCCGCAACGCACCAGTGGGCGGTTTCATGCAGTGCGGAGCGGAAGTAGTCCTGGGTGTAATAGATGTAACTCGGCTGATCGCCCGTGCCTGGCCGGTATTCCGGTTCCGCCGCGCCACCTTGCAGGATGGTGCGATATTGTTCGAAGAAAGTCTGGGCAAACAGTTGCTCGAGTTCATGCGCTCCTGACTCGGAGCGAATTTCTGTCATGGAGTAAAGGCCACATCTTATCTAAAGGAAGAACAGGGGACAGTTAGGTCTGGCATGCGTCGACCAGCATTTCGGTCAAGCGGGAGGCGGTGAGGGCGTCCGATAACATATAGCCCTGGCCCACGTCGCAGCCGATGCGCCTGACGAATTCTAGCTGATCCTCCTGTTCAATGCCTTCGGCAATGACGCTGAGCCCCAGCCCGTGGGCCATGTCGACAATGGCGGAGGTGATGGCCGCGTCATGGCGGTCGCCGGGGAGACCCTTGATAAAGATCTGGTCGATCTTGAGGGAATCGATGGGAAACTGCTTCAGATACCCCAAGGAGGAAAAGCCGGTGCCGAAGTCATCCACGGCGATGTGTATGCCGCGCTCCCTGAGTGCGCGTAGGGTGGCGATGTTGACCCGGTTGTTTTCCATGAGCGTGCGTTCGGTGATTTCCAGTTCCAGGCTCCGTGCTTCGAGTCCGTGCTCCCGTAACAGGCCATCGATGAGTCCCACGAATTCAGGTTCGCGCAGTTGTTGCGATGAGATGTTCACCGCAATGCGCGGAGGCGTCAGGCCTGCATTCAGCCAGGCGCGGATCTGCGCGCAGACACGACGCAGGATCCACTCCCCGAGTTGATGGATCTGGCCAGAGTCCTCGGCCACCGTGATCATTTCAGCCGCGGTCAGCAATGGGATCCCAGTTGCATGCGGGCGGATCAATGCCTCGGCACTTACCAGTGTGCCGCGGTCCAGAGCGTAAAGCGGTTGGTAATGCAGTTCGAGCTGGTCATTGCTTAGCGCATCGCGCAGGGCGTTTCTGATGGCATGGCGCCGTTTGGCTTCCGTGTCCAGATTCTCGGTATAGCGGACGAAGGTCGAGCGGCCCCGGTGTTTGGCCTGATACATGGCCATATCCGCGTTCACCAGCAATTGACTGGGGGTGGTGCCATCGGCTGGATAAGTCGTGATGCCTATACTGGCCCCGGTCACGAGCCGGTGGTCCGCGAACAGGAACGGGCGGGTCAGAGACTGCACTAATGTGGCGGCCAAATCGTCCGGATTGGCGGGATCGACACTGATGACGCCGAACTCGTCTCCGCCCAAGCGGGCGACGATGTCCGCCTCGCCGGCCACGGTGTCCTTGAGACGACGCGCGATTCCCTGCAGCAACATGTCGCCCACATGGTGCCCCAGGGAATCGTTGATCTCCTTGAACTGGTCGATGTCGATAAACAGCACCGAGACTTCGCTGCCGGATGCTTCGGCACCGGCCAGAATCCGGCTCAGTTCGCTATGGAACATGGCACGGTTGGGTAGTCCGGTCAGGCTGTCATGCTGTGACAGGTACAGGGCGCGGGCGCGTTCCTGTTCGCTCGCTGCCAGTGCCTCGGTCCGTTCCGCGATGGTCTGCTCCAATGTGGCCTGGCTGCGTTGCAGGGCATCCTGGGCGTGTTTCTGTTCGGTGACATCGCTGCCCTGCACAAAAATGCCGCTGACTTGGCCATCCGGGCTTTTGATTGGCTGATACACGAAATCGATGAAAGCCTCGGTCAGAGGGCGCTCGGGTGTTTGTTGCAGCAAAATACGCACGCTGCGGCCCACATGGGGGAGGCCGCTTTCGAAGACCTGGTCCAGCAGTTCGAAAAAGCCCTGATCGGTCAGCTCAGGCAGTGCTTCGCGCACCGGTTTGCCGACCAGCTCACGAAATCCGACGACCTGATAGTAGGCCTCGTTGGCCAGCTCGAAGATATGAGTCTGCCCCCGTAAAAAAGCAACGAACCCCGGCGCCTGTTGAAACAGGCTGCGCAGGTGGAGGCGCTCGGCGTCCAGCAGGAGGTTGGCTGCCTGAAGATGGCGAGCGCGGTCCAGGACACCGGCTTCCTTGCGCAAGGTGACGGGTTGATGGTCTGAAACCGGATTGTTCGTAAAAGATTCCTGCTGCCGCGCCTGGATTTTGAGGTCATGGAGCTCCGTCACATCGACGGTATGTTGAAGAATGAATTCGACCCGGCCACTGTCTTTCCCAAGGATGGGGGTGTGGATGGCGCTCCAGTAGCGATCTTCGTCGATCCGTCCGGCTGGGGTGAGTCGGGGTACCCGGTATGGAATGAAGGCGAGCGTGTCCGGCTCGCCGGTTTCCACCACCCGCCGCAATGACGTGCGCAACTGTTGTTGGCTGGCGTTGTTGGGATTGTCGGGATCGTGGGGAAATGCCTCGTACAGGACCCGACCCACCAGATCCTCAAGGGAGCTGGCGGTTTCCCGAAGATAGGCTGCGTTGGCCGTGACGATCTTGAGATCGGCGGACAGCAGAACATAGCAGTTTGGCGATTGCTCAAACAGTTTTTCGAAATCGATCGGCGGGTACATCGCGGATTTTATTCCTGGTTTGCCGGCTGATTCTGTCGTACCACCCGAAGAGTTTAACAGCGCTTCTCGCTCTGTTTGGTTGCTCAGACCTGTTTACCGAGCGGATCCTCATAACCTAATTCTGCGCGCAGATTCTGGAGATGACGGCGCCAGTATTCCAGGGTCACGCTGTTATCCCGCTGCCAGGGGTGAAAGCCCGGCCGGTAATACTGCAGATAGGCGGGGATGACTTTGCGCAGCCAGCCCGGCGAAATATAGAGTTCGCTCAGGCCACGGACCATGAGGCGCCAATCCTTGAGATGTCCGTCGTGGTGGAGCAGGCGCAGGAAATGGAGCCCGGCAAAGAAATTGAACTCCAGGGTGTTGAACAGCATTTGCGAGACCCGGATCCAGTAACTGCCAACGGTCGCCTGATAGACGTCGTAGGCCACCGCCATGTGTTCGGATTCCTCGATCGCGTGCCAAAGCCAGAGTGCTTTCATCCGTGGATCCATGTCCGCCGTCAGTTCCGGATGATCCAGCAAGAGCTCGGCGAGAATGGCGGTGAAGTGCTCAAGCGCACAGGTCATGGCGAGCTGGCGTTGGGGGCTCAGGCGTCGACGCATGAAGTGCAGGCCGTCATGCACCATGCGGTCGATCTTGTGCATGGGAAAGCCCTTGCGCTGCATCAGTGCGTTCAGCGCGGAATGCTCCTTGGCGTGATGAGCCTCCTGGCCGATAAAGCCGCTGACCGCGTGCTGGAGTTCCGGATCCTTGATCTGGTCCCGGTAGTTGCGCACGGCATCCACGAAGAATTTTTCACCCTCGGGAAAGGTCCCCGACAAGGCGGTAAACAGCAGCGTCCGGAACGGATCGCCGGCGTGCCAATAGGTGGGAATGTCGTCGGAAAACTCGAAGTCCATCCGACGCACGGGAATTTGTTGTGCCTGAGCATGGGGGGCAGTGGACATGGGTGATCCTCTTGTACGATGCCTTGTACGCGACTCCCTGCGGCTTAATGCTGGGGCTTAGGCCGAAAGTATATGCATACTGAGATGAGGATACGAGAAACTTTGCAGGGCATTGAGCAGGTTCTTTGGGGGCTGCGCCGGGAGGCGGCTTCAGTGCTCCCCAAAGTGTCCGGATAAGGTGCCTGGATATGGATCAGGCGGCGACGCGGGCACCGGTCGGCATGACGGCGGGCTGTAACATGCGGGCCAGACTCATTAGTTCCGTCCAGGCGTCCTCGTTGAACAGCAGGTAGGGGGCCATGATACCGGAGTCGGCCGCAATCGCCTTGACGGCTTCATGATGCTGGCAGCTGGCGATGACTTCCTGGCTGGCAACCACTTCGATCACCGTCGCAACCGAATTGCCCTGATGGTCGGTGCCAATCACGGCCACTTTGGTTTTGCGCTCGTTGCGCTCGTTGCGTACGTTGAACAGAGAACGGCTCGACATCTGATACACCTCGTCGCAATGTCTGTTGTTGTTATCCTTACATTTGCTTACGTCGGTAACATTCCGTTACGAAAGAAGGTAGCACAGGCAATAGGCCCGAAAAGTGAACCAGGTTGCGTTCCGGGAAGGGATGGCAAGAAGCTGCTGGAGACGAGATCAGGTTCTCACCGCGAGCGTGGCCGCGTCGGCGCCTTAACTCTAGGGGCGGCCTGCAAAAGAATCTCCGAACCGGCCCAGCGCAAGGGCTGGCGGCCGATTCGGAGCGGTGCGGGTTGGCAGGGTTGACCAGGTCCGTCTCAGCGCTTGCTAGGTACTGATCACCACCCGCAAGGCCTGTAGCTGCAGCGTGGCGTGGTTGATGAAGTCCTGGCTTTGGCTCATGCGCTGACGGAGGAAGTCGATTTCCTCGGTGCGCACGCTGGGGTTGACGGCTTGCAGCGCGGTCAGACGATCCACTTCGTACTGCAGGCTGCTGGTCATGGCATCGGCCGCCTGGGCCAGAATCTCTGCCCGTTGCTCGTCCGCATAACGCTGGGCGTGAGTGATCATCTTTTCCACGTCAGGGCGAACCTGGGGCACAATCGCCTGGGCCGTGCGCCGCTTGATGTCCTGGCAGAGTTCGCTGAGTTTGTCGTGGGCCAGCAGCGCGCTGAGGTTCTTGCCGCTGACATCCACCAGCAGGCGGATTGGCCGCAGCGGCAGAAAGCGTTCCAACTGCAGTTCCCGCGGCGCGACGCTGTGGACCGCGAACACGGCTTCCAGCAACAGGGTGCCCGGGTTCAGGCCCTTGACCTTGATGGTGGCCAATGTGGCGTTACCAAGCTCGCCATGGAGGATCATGTCCATGCTGTCGACCACCATGGGATGCTCCCAGCTGAGGAAGTCCATGTCTTCCCGCGCCAGTGCCCGTGCCCGGTCGTAAGTAATGGTGTTGCCTTCCTCTCGCAGCAGCGGAAAGTGCCCACTCAAATGTTCCGAGGGTTTGATGACCAGGGCACCGGCGGAATGCAGCTCGTGGGTGACGCCATGGAGGTCGAAGACTCGTTCCATATAAGCGGCGAGCGCTTCGGTGTTTTCTTCTTCCACAATGTTGGCGATGAGGGCCTCGGCGCGGGGGCGATCGCAGGAGCTGAGTTCCAGCAATTGGTCGCGTCCGGCCTGCAGGGCGGCCTTGAGCTGCTGGTTGATTTCGGCGGTGCGGGCGATCAGGGCGTCGAGTTTATCGTCCGGGTGCGTCAGTTGCTGCTCCAGCTCGTCCGCCACGGCGGACTGTACCGCGATACCCACGGCAGAGCTGGTCGCGAACGAATCCAAGCCCTCGTTGTACCAACGGAACAGAACCTCCTGTGTAGTCCCTTCCAGGTACGGCACGTGAATGCGGATGGTTTCCTGCTGGCCGATCCGGTCCAGACGGCCGATGCGCTGCTCCAGCAGGTCCGGATTGCGCGGCAGGTCGAACAGCACCAGATGATGGGCAAACTGGAAGTTACGGCCCTCGCTGCCGATCTCCGAGCAGATCAGGGCCTGGGCACCTTGTTCCTGCTCGGCAAAATAGGCGGCGGCACGGTCCCGCTCAATAATGCTCAGGCCTTCATAGAAGGCCGCACTGCGAATACCGGCGCGCAGCTGCAGGTATTGCTCCAGGGCCAGCGCGGTTTGAGCCCGCGAGCAGATCACCAGCACCTTGGCGGGCCGCAGCGACTTCAGCAAGGATTCCAGCCACTCCACCCGGGGGTCGTCGGCCAGCCAGTCATCGGCCAGAACGCTGGTTTCCGGGTGTAGCCCGGTGTCGCCGAACCGCTGTTCGTCACTGGCGTAAAGCGGCGGGCAGGGTAGGGGCTCGGGAATCAGCTGGCGCTCGGGGAAACCCTGGATCGCCGCGCGGGTGTTGCGAAACAGCACTCGTCCGGTGCCATGCCGGTCCAGCAGACTGCGGATGAGTTCGTCCAGATCGACCTGGGCCGGATTCTGGCGCAGGCGCTCGACCTCGTTGCCGAGAAAGCGTTCAAGTTCGTCGAACTGTTGCGGCGTGGGCGGGCCGTCCTGGGTACGCAGGTTCTGAACCAGGCTGTTGAGACGTTGATAATTGGCTTCTTCCTGGCGGAAGCTTTCCAGGTCGTGAAAGCGGGCCGGGTCGAGCAGGCGCAGACGGGCAAAGTGACTTTCCAGGCCGACCTGTTCCGGAGTTGCCGTCAGTAACAGCAGGCCCTTGCTGTGCTGGGACAGCTGCTCGATGCATTGATATTCCGGACTGACTTCGCCCTCTGACCACTGCAGGTGATGAGCCTCGTCCACCACCATGATGTCCCAGCCCGCGGCTTCGGCCTGGGCCGCCGCCTCGCGATTGCCCGTGAGAAAGCCGAGGCTGCAGAGGACCAGTTGTTCCGTCTCAAATGGATTTTCGGCAACGCCTTCCACCGGGACGGGTTGATCGTTTTCATCCAGTTCAAAATCGGGTTCCGCCTCCATCATCGCTTTGTAGCGCGACTCGTCGAAGATGGCGAAATGCAGGTTGAAGCGTCGCAGCATCTCCACCAGCCACTGATGGATCAGGGTTTCCGGCACCACGATCAGAACCCGGCTGGCACGCCCGCTGTGTAACTGATGATGGAGGATCATCCCTGCTTCAATGGTTTTTCCCAAGCCGACTTCATCGGCCAGCAGCACGCGGGGCGCATAGCGCTGCGCTACTTCGCTGGCAATGTACACCTGGTGCGGCAGCAGATTGGTGCGGGCGCCGATCAGGCCCTGGGCGGGCGATTGCTGCAGGCGGGCCAGGTGGTTAAGGGTTTCCACCCGCAGCTCGAATGCGGCGTTCTGGTCGAACTGGCCGCAGAACAGGCGCTGCTGCGGCGAGGTGAGTTCGATGAAACAGCTGAGTTTGAGCTCGGAAATCCGATGGGATTCGCCCTCGGCATCGACCGCTGTATAGAAGAGGACGCCGTCTACTTCCTCGAGCGCCGTGACTTCCATTTCCACTTCATCCTGGGTCCGCAGCTGATCGCCCACCTGATAACGCACCCGTGCCAACGGCGCGTTGTCCGTGGCGTACGTGCGTTCCTCGGCGGCTGCGGGAAAGCTCAGGGTAACGCGGCGGCCGGATACATCGGCGACGATGCCCAGGCCCAGTTTGGTTTCCGAGTGACTGATCCAGCGTTGTCCGATTACGAAATTCATGGGATGTGTTGAGTACCCGAATAAACGTGAGTGACGAATCCGGGCAGCCCGAGACGCCCGGCCGAAAAATGGGGGCGTATCCTACCACGAAAATGCCGCTATGCGTGCGCAGCCTGAGGCTGAACTCGACTGTCCATCGTGGATGTCCTGTCAGACCCATCAAGGATGTCAGGTCAGACGTTGAACGCCGGATCTGAATGAAGCCTCATGAGTCGGGCATGACTGTTCAGGCTGAACGAATGTCTGCCATTTTACAGTCCGGTGAATTCATGCCGGCGCCAATAATTCCCAGGCTGATTAATCGCTAACGCGGCAGCGCTAATTGTGACTGTATCCACGACTTAGGAGGGGGCGGGGTGCTCTGTGAAGTGGCTCTCGTAAATGAACCGTTAATTTATGTTACATATGTCGAGGCAGTGTAACGGTTCCGACGTTATTCAAAATGGCGCGAACCTGGCGGCCGATGGCTCGTTTCTTGTGCGGCCGAACAATAGCTATGAACCGAACAATAGCTACGAACCGAAGAATAGCTATAGAACCGAAGAATAAAAATGAACGCCAGGTTTCTCTGCAGCCCGCATTCGTCGCTGACTGGAGGTCTGGCAAAACGAGAGTGGATGCGGGAAGTCGAACGATGTCTTTAAAACTCAAGAATATTTTGCCGGTTTGCTTGGCCGCCGCGCTGACGGCCTGTGGTGGTCATCCGATTTATTCCATGGGTTCGAGTGTAGTCGAAGACTATGCCGATGTAATCGCAACACCTCACGTTCTGACCATCACCGATGTGGATGCCACCTGCCAGTTCGGCAATAACATGGCCCCTTTCTTCGCCAGCATGAACGCCTTGACCGAGTCGCCGCGCAAGACCCTGTCCATGCTCTATCTGCTGTCGGCCAACTGCAGTGAACAGAATGCCATTTCGGCGGAACTGCGCTCGCTGCGCGCGCTGCAGCGGGGCCATGTGGAAGAGGCCAAGGATGCCCGCACCGAGCAGAAGCGCTGGTTGAAGCTCACCGCCCAGCGTCGCCAGCAAAGTTTTGAAAGCGCCATGAGCGCGTACGAGTATGACTACAACCGGGTTGACGCGGAGTGCCCGGAGTTTGATTCCAAGCAGGATGAGTTGGTGTTCCTGCTCGGGCTGTTGACCGGCCTGCAGGCCATTCTGGCGGATGCCGGCGCCGAACTTGCCGCTGGCGTGCCGCGTAATATCGCACCGGTTGCGGAGCGGGCGGCGACCTGTCTCGACGACGAAGGCTGGGGACGCACGCCGTCGGCAATTCGTGCCGGAATCTGGGTGCTGCTGCCTGATCTCAAGACCAACAAGTCCATTGATCCATGGGAAGTCCTGAATGCCAGCAGCCGGGAAAGTATGGCGTTTGGCGTTCGTATTCCCGTTGCGCTGCAGGCCATCATGGCAGAAACCGCCGGCAACACCGATGAGTTGATGAAGGCACTTGCTCTGTTACGCGAACCAGTTACCCCAAATCAGGAGTATGCGCTGGTGGATGCGATTGCAGTGTCCCATGCAACGGCAGTGTCGGACCGCCAATGGACGTTATTGCACGGCGAGCGCACGCCCTTTGGAGAACTGGGCCGTTCGCCATTCCCAGAGCAAGAGGAAGAAGCGAGCGAATTGGATTCGTTGCTCTAAATCTCAGGCTATCTCGTTTTCAATAAGAAAAAATCGGGGAGGGGCACCATGAGAGTCCTGCCATTCATAGCAATGCTGTTGTTCACCAACGTGGCGATCGGCGCCGGAACTTCGAAGTCGCTCTGCGTCTTCGATCCACTCGGTGCCAATGGAGACTCGTTCAATCTCCTGAAGGACTACGCGCTCGACATGAGCGCAACAGGAGCCAATCTGACGCTGGTGCCTTATCCCGATGAAAGCGTCGCGGTTGCCGATTTCGTGTCCGGCACCTGCGATATCCTGGCTGCGACCGATATCCGGATTCGCCAGTTCATGCCCTTTACCGGCACCATCAGCGCCGTTGGCGCACTGCCGACCACGGATGATTTGCGGACCTTGCTGCGGGCCCTCAACCGGCCCAAGGCTGAGCGTTACCTGGACAACGGGAAGTTCGCCATCCTGGGGATCTTTCCGCTGGGCGCTGGCTACCTGTTTACCGATGACCGGGAAGTGGATTCCGTGGGAGAAATGGCAGGGCGCCGTGTCGCCGCACTCACGCATCATATGGACGCACTCCACATGATCGCCAAGGTGGGGGCGACCGTGGTGCCGTCCGACATCACGGATTTTGGCGGCAAGTTCAACAATGGTTTTGCCAATACCACCTATGCACCCGCGTTGGCCTACAGTGCCTACGAGTTATACAAGGGACTTGGCGAGAAGGGCGGTATCGTCAATTACCCGCTGGGTCAGCTGACGCTGCAGATGGTGACGCGCAGTGACGCTTTTACCCGTGACTTCAAGCGGCAGTCCCGTCGCGCGTCGGATCGTCTGTTCGATAAGGCGTTCCGGATCGTCAAGCACCATGAGCAGTTGATTGATCAGAAATACTGGGTCGAAATTCCGCGAGCCAGAAAGGACGAATACCAGGAGATGTTTCGCCAAAGCCGCATGGATATGAGTGCCAATGGCGTCTATGACGAAACCATGTTGAGCATCATGCGTCAGGTTCGTTGCATGGCGAACCGCGCCGCGTCGGAATGTTCGACCAACGTAGAGCGAGAATGATCCGTTGGACGCCCGTACCAGTTCTGTCAATGAAAGCGGTTTCAATGCAAGCGGTGTCAATTTAGGGCGGAATGAGAAAAGGAGCTTTGCGGGAGCTGTTCTGTTCCTTCTGCTCTGTTTGGCGGTCGGGATGGGATTGGGCGACTCCCTGCATTCCCGTTTGCTGTTATGGGGCGAAAATCTCTGGAGTGATTATTACGCGCTGGATCCCAACCTGAGCGCGCCAACCTGCGCCACGGATGTGGATGTGGAGAGGGAGGTGGAAGCCCAGATGCTGGCGGGTGCCGGCGCGGGCGAAGACGATGTGCTGGGCCTGTTCGATGATGTCGAGCTGGATGAAGAAGAGGTCCGGCAGTCGGTTCTGGGAGCCCTTGCCTTGTGCCAGCAGGCCCATGCCCGGTACGAGGCGGTGCAGGGCAGGCTGACGAGCGAGGTTCTGGCCTATAAGGGGTTCGAGAAGTGGCTGGCGGCAGTCATGCTGGCCCTGATTCCCGCCAAGAAGTATCTGTTTCTCGCCGTGCTTATGTTGTGTGCGCTGGTGGTGACCTGGAAGAACGAGCATATCGGTCTCGCCCCGGTTCAGTCGGCACGGCAGCGGTTTGCATCCAACCTGTTCCAACTGCTGGCAAATCTGGCGCTGGCATCATCCTTCTACAGCTATTGGCAGAACCTTACAGCGGTGAATGCCAACGATCCGCTGATTCCACTCCAGTTGTGCTGGCTGGCGGGATTTCTCGCGCTGGCCTTGATGAACGGGATGCGCCTGTTTGCCAACGGCCCATCCAAAGGTGCGCAAGGGGTATTTGACGTCCTGCTGGCAGTGCCACTGTATGCCTGGATGGTGCTCACGGCCTTTGCCTATCTGATGCTGGTCGAGAAGCATCCGCCAGGTTTGGCGATCCTGCTCAACCAACTCACCAACCTTTCCAATATCTTCATCAATATCGGTCTGTATGTGTTTGTTGGCATGACGCTCAAGCACACCCGATTGCCGGCGCTGTGTTTTGACCTGCTGCGTCCCTGGCAGCTTGCACCTGCGGCGTTGGCGGTCATGGTGATCTTTGCGACGGCTTGGCCCACGGCATTCACCGGCGCCTCCGGTATTTTCATCCTGGCCGTCGGTGGCGTGATCTACGACGAGATGCGGCGGGCAGGTTCCGACCGCTCCCTGGCCATGGCGACAACCGCCATGTCGGGAAGTCTTGGGGTTGTATTAAATCCCTGTCTGCTGGTGGTGGTGATTGCCGCACTCAACAAGGAGGTCATCACGGATCAGTTGTTCTCCTGGGGCTTTCTGGTGTACCTGCTGTCCGCTCTGCTGTTCAGTGCCGTGGTGCTGTCGTTGCGAAGCCAGAGCCGGCTTATCGGCGCCCGTTCCATGAGCGCGATCTGGGTAGGCATGAAAGAGCCGCTCAAGCAATTGGCGCCCTATGTACTGATCCTGGTCCTGGTCTTGCTGGGATTCCAGTTACTGCTCGGCGTTCAGGCCAATGAACATTCGGCGCCGTTGGTTCTGCCGGTCCTATTGGCGGCGTTGATCGGATATGAAAAGGTGGCGACGAAAGAGGGGCGACGGCTGGCCCGGTTTGCCGGGGTTGTGGCGGATTCCTCGGCGGAATCCAGCACGCATATTGGTGCGCTGTTGATGGTGATCGCGGCGTCAACTTGTCTGGGCGGGATCATCGACCGTTCCGGCCTGATGATGCAGCTGTTTCCCCAGGAGTTGACGTCGGTGTGGTTAGTGATGCTGATCAGCCTGGTACTGCTGGTGTTGATCGGGATGTTCATGGATCCGTTTGGCGCGGTGATTCTGGTCACGGCCACCTTTGCCGCACCCGCCATGCGGGCGGGTGTGGATCCGGTTCATTTCTGGATGGTGGCGTTGGTGGCGTTTGAGCTGGGTTATCTCAGCCCGCCGGTGGCTCTTAACCAACTGCTGACGCGCTTTGTGGTCGGGGCCCGGGAGTGGGATCTGAACCGGGTCGAGCGCGCCGATCGCCGTACCCTGTTTCGACGCCATGAGCATGTGCTGATGCCCATTATGGTGCTGTTTGCCACCTTGGTGATCGTGGCCTTCGGTCCATTGTTCCTGTATGGCAGCTGACAGCCTGACAGCTTCGCCTGATCAATAGGGCGAGGACGGCTGTTGCAGCTGTTCTCGCTTACACATCCTTCTGCTTGGTACCGAATAAGCGATCGCCCGCATCGCCGAGGCCGGGCAGGATATAGCCCTTGTCATTGAGTCTTTCATCGATGGATGCGGTGTAAATGTGGACGTCCGGGTGCGCCTGCTCGACTCGTGCAATGCCTTCGGGCGCCGCGACCAGCACGAGGGCACGAATCTCTTTGCTGCCAGCCCGTTTGAGCATGTCGATAGTGGCAACCATGGAGCCACCCGTGGCCAGCATGGGGTCGAGAATGATGGCGAGGCGCTGGTCCAGTTCGCCGACCAGTTTCTGCATATAGGTTTCGGCTTCCAGAGTGCTCTCGTTGCGCATCTGTCCGACTACACTGACCCGCGCCGCCGGAATCAGCGACAGCACGCCATCCAGCATCCCCAGGCCCGCCCGCAGAATCGGAACCACCGTCACCTTCTTGCCCGCCAGGCGCTGGGCTGTCACCGGTCCCGCCCAGCCTTCCACGACGTAGTCCTCCAGCGCGAAATCCTGGCTGGCTTCGTAGGTGAGGAGGGCGGCGATTTCATGGGTCAGTTCGCGACAACTCTTGGTGCTGGCCTGGGCTTGGCGCATCAGGCCCAGTTTATGGCGGACGAGTGGGTGGCGAATTTCATGCACGGGCATGGATGAGGTCTCCTGGTGGGGCTTCTTCACGAACGCTATTGGTTTTGCGGGAACTATTGTGAGGCGCAATGTCCGCTGGGGCCAGAAGATTTATCCGGATGTCCTGACTGGGAAGGAGGCGCCTACAGGAAGGCGTCTCCTTCCTCGTACGACTCGTCGTATTCGACCGAGGCGCCGACTTTGCCGATCTGATAGTCGATCAAGCGGGAGTCTGGCGAGAAACTGCTGCGCTGTTCCTCCCGCAGGATTTCGTTGACGGCATCGGTCGCCTCATTCTCGGTTTCCACATCGAGAACCAGCTCAACCGTAACGATCTTGGCCATGGCTACATCCCTCCTGTTAGGTGCGAGAAGCCTCCACTAAGGAGGCTTCTTTTCCCTGCCATTATGGTGCAAGGCCGTTTTACCGTCTTGGCTGGGGCGCTGCTTGGCTAGAGCGCTGCTTGCCAGGGCACCGAGACCTTAGGGCGCGGCGCTGAGGAATTTCTGATCCGATGGCAGCAGTTGGCTCTGGAACATCAGCTTCACTTCCTCCGCCGACATGGCGTAGCGCGCCAGGCGAATTTCGTCATAGGAGGTATTGTTGGCGCCAAACACGAAGTTCTGCAGATTCTCCATGTCGATCACCGGACTGCCAGTGGCCTCTTCGACGCCATTGACGTAGAGCCGGACACGGTTGCCCGCGTCGGCCGGGTTAACGACCACCGTGAAATGGGTCCAGGTTCCGAAGCTACTGGCGATCGGGGAGAACCCCGGCAGCAGGCCGGCTTCGGTTGTCGTGGAACCATTGTTCAGTTCGAACTTTTGATTAATGACCCCAATACAGAGGGTCGCCAGACTCTGGTACTTGCCTTTGAGGCGCCAGCCCTTGCCACTGGTTCCCCGTGACATCAACACCGGTACGGTGAGGTTTGGGCTTAAGCAGAACAGGGT
>JAEZAA010000272.1 GCA_023430625.1 Pseudomonadota bacterium | reverse complement strand
TCTTCGTTACTGATGGATTCACTCGGCGCAAACAAGCCGGTGCCGCTGATCACTACTTTTACCACGTTCTGTTCTCCAAGTTCTGGCGGGGCCGCGGCGCAATTAGTGCCGAACGGCGCAGAAAGGCCGTTCATCTTAGCACATTCAGATTTCGACACACCCCTCCCTTGAGCCCCCTAGACCAAACTGCGGCACACTCCACATCAGGTCGCCCCACCTCGCTGTGACAGCTAGCGGAATCCAACGGCAGTAGGTGCTCACGACGCGGATTTCGCCTATTCGCCGCTCGCTTGCCGCACCGACAACGAGCCATCGTTTCGTCGTCTAACGTCGCACCTTTTCCCATTGTTTCTCGAGTCGCTTGTCAGACACTGGCACACGCGTACCCAGGGTCTGGGCAAAATAGGAAACACGATACTCTTCCAGCATCCACCGAAAGAGCTCAAGCTCATCGTCCTGCACGCCCTGTCTCTCCAGTTTTTCCTTACGGGCCAGATAGTTTTCCCACCAGATATCCATCTGTGCGAGAAACAAGCGCTCCTTCTGCATCTGTAACGGCATCTTCTCCAAGCGCTGCTCAAGTGCCCTGAAGTAACGACCGTACTGTTCAAGCCATTCCCGAGGTGTGGCACTCACAAAACCTTCATAGACCAGATGGGATAGCTGACGCTGTACATCGGCAAGGGGTAACGCCAGCGCCAGGTTGATCTTTCCTTTCAACTGCTTAGCGCTTTGGTGATATCCACGAAGCGCCTCGAAGACAAGCCGCGCATACTCGTTGGCGACACCGGTCAGCTGCCCCCGTCCTGCGTCTATCAACTGTTCGAACTCTTTGAGGTTGCGTGGCAACTCGTTGGGGACGAATACAGCGACAAACACGGCCGTCAGCAGATCATCCAGCAGATGACCGATCTGTCCGACCGGCGCGTAGTACAGCCCCATCTCCTTGAGGTGGGGCAAGTTCTTCTGCAGGTATTTTTCCTGCTGGACCAGGCGCAGCCGAATCAGACGTGCCAAGCCGCGACGTGCCTGATGCCGGGCAAGACTGGCGTCGCTTACGCAGGTGAGATGAACAGAGTGACCTTCGTCGACCAGGGTCGGATACCAGAGGGTGCGAGTACCGCCTTGGCTGAGCTCGATGACCGCCGGTAGATCACCCCACGACCAGTCCGTCAGGCCCTTTTGATCCGGCAGACGGGTGGATTTGGGCAATACAGCGGTATCGACCCGATCTTTCACCTGCTCCATCAGGTCATGGTAGGAACGGCCTTGCAGCAACAACTGACCTGTTTCATCCAGTACCTTGATGTTCATCCGCAAATGCGGCTCAAGCGTCTCCAGGCTCCAGGCATCGTGGGGAATGGTCACACCGGTCATGCGCTTCAACTGTTGTCCCAGATGCTCCGTCAGCGGCTCATCCACCGGCGTCAGTGCTTGCACCGCCGCGTCGACAAAATCAGGCACGGGAACGAAGTTGCGGCGCAGGGCCTTCGGCAGCGACTTGACCAGGCTGATACATTTTTCCCGCAACAGCCCCGGCACCAGCCATTCGATCCGGTCGGCAGGCAACTGCTTCATGGCATTCACGGGCACCCGTACCGATACCCCATCCTCTGGATGGCCCGGCTCGAATCGGTATTGCAGCTGGAACTGAGCGCCCTCCCAGATCAAGGTATTGGGAAACTGCTCCTCGATTGCCGCTGTATCACCGGTCTTGACCAGATCCTCCGGGCGCAGCTTGAGCTCATCCCGTTGCTCGGTCGAAAGTTTCTTGTGCCAGGATTCGAAGTGGCGGGAACTGACAATATCCTCCGGTAGGCGCTTGTCATAAAACTCCACCAGCACCTCCGGCTCCACCAGAATATCCCGGGGCGGGGCCTTGGCTTCCAGGTCGTCCACCTGACGAATCAGCTTGCGGTTGTAGTGATAGATCTCCGCGCGCGTATCAAACTCGCCATCCACCAACGCGTGGCGGATGAACAACTCCCGCGACAGTACAGGGTCGATGCGGCCATAGCCGACTTTCCTGCGCGCCACCAAAACCACACCGTACAGGGAGACCTGCTCATAGGCGATCACTTCCCCTCGCTTCTTCTCCCAATGCGGCTCTAAGTAGGTTTTCTTGACCAGGTGAGCAGCCGCCTGCTCGATCCATTCCGGTTCAATCCGTGCGACCGAGCGGGCATAGACCTTGCTGGTTTCTACGATCTCTGCCGCCAACACCCATTTGGGCGGCTTCTTAAACAGCGTCGAACCTGGATAAATATAGAAACGTCGACCCCGCGTGCTCTGGAACTCGCCCTTCTCCTCTTGATAGCCGATCTGGGTCAGGTAACCCGCCAGGATCGCACGATGGACCGCTTCGTAGGTGGCCGGCTCCGCATTCTCCCGCAACCCCAGTTCCTGGCAGACCAGGTGGAGCTGGCGATGCAAGTCGCGCCACTCGCGCATCCGTAGAAAGGACAGGAACTGCTGCTTGCACAGTGTGCGCAACTGACCAGCGGTCAGATTCTGTCGCTGCTCTTCAAAGTAGGTCCACAGATTCAGTAAGGCGACGAAATCGGAATCCCGGTCGCGCCAGGCAGCGTGCCGCTCGTCGGCCTGTTGCTGCTTCTCCAGTGGCCGCTCCCGCGGATCCTGGCTGCTGAGGGCACTGGCAATAACCTGTGCCTCCCGCAAGCATCCATTCGCCGCAGCTTCGATCAGGATACGGGCCAGCCTTGGATCCGCCGGTATCCGCGCCATCTGCCGCCCGAGTGGTGTCACCCGCCGCGCCTGATCCACGGCATTCAACTCTTGCAGCAGCTTATAACCATCGTTAATCAAACGACGGTCCGGGGGATCAATAAACGGGAAGCTCTCAATCTCTCCGAGCTTCAGATTGAGCATTTGGAGAATAACGGCCGCCAAGTTGGTGCGGACAATCTCGGCATCGGTAAATTCAGGACGGTTCAGAAAATCGGTTTCGTCATAGAGGCGAAAACAAATGCCTTCGGCAACCCGACCACAACGGCCCTTGCGCTGATTGGCACTGGCCTGGGAGATGGGCTCGACCGGCAATCGTTGTACCTTCGAGCGGTAACTGTAACGACTGATTCGGGCTTGGCCCGGGTCGATGACGTAACGAATGCCCGGCACCGTCAACGAGGTTTCCGCCACGTTGGTCGCCAGGACAATGCGACGCCCACCATGGGGCTGGAACACCCTGTTCTGCTCTTCGGCCGACAGCCGGGCGTAGAGCGGCACGACCTCCGTCGCCGGCAACTGTGCCTTGCGAAGAAACAGGGAGGTTTCCCGGATCTCCCGCTCCCCCACCAGAAAGATCAGTACATCGCCAGGCAGCCGGTGATGACGCCGTTCATCCTGGGCGATCTCATCCAATACCTGCAGAATGGCTTCCTGCGTCGTCAGGTCCGCGTCCGACTCACCATCGCCACCCGCCAACGGCCGGTAACGGACTTCAACCGGGTAAGTCCGACCGGACACCTCAATGATTGGCGCCTGATCGAAATGACGGGAAAAGCGTTCAAGATCGATCGTCGCGGAGGTAATGATGACTTTAAGATCGGGCCGCTTGGGCAAAATGCGCTTGAGGTAACCCAGGAGAAAATCGATGTTCAGGCTCCGCTCATGGGCTTCATCGATAATCAGCGTATCGTATTGCTCCAGCAGCGGATCGCGCTGGGTCTCCGCCAGCAAGATACCGTCGGTCATGAGCTTGATCAGGGTAGTTTCCGTCACCTGATCGGTGAATCGCACCTGATAACCCACCTGCGACCCCATGGGCACCGCCAATTCCTGGGCAATCCGCTGGGCAACCGTGCGGGCCGCAATGCGGCGTGGCTGCGTATGGCCAATCTTACCCAGAATCCCCCGCCCGGCCTCCAGGCAGATCTTTGGCAACTGCGTGGTCTTACCGGACCCTGTTTCACCCGCCACGACGACAACCTGATGCGCCAGCAACGCGGCGCGGATCTCCTCGACCTTGCCGGTGATCGGCAGCTCTGCCGGAAAGGAGACAGATGGCCGCGACGCCTCCCGCAGCAACACAGCTGCCCGCGATCGCTCAACGGATTGCTCAAGCTTCTCCAGCCGTCTCAATGCTGGCGCGTCGATTCTCTTAAAGCGCCACAACGTCTGGTGCTCACGCCGCAGACGCGCACGATCCGCCCCAAGTACATGATCGAACTGCGGCAGGATTTGCTGGAGACGATGACGGAAGTCGGATATTTCAACAGACAGATTGGAAACAGCCAAAACGGTTCCTCGTCATCAAAACAGTCAACAGAACGCTAGTGTAAAACAAAATGCCCTTCGCCAAACAAAAAGCCCTGCAGATGCAGGGCTTTTTGGCGAGCGAGGCTTGGATCAGGCAACCGCAGACTTCTGCTTTTTCAGTTCCTCGTCGCGCAGCTCACGCCGCAGGATCTTGCCGACGTTGGTCTTCGGCAATTCTTCCCGGAACTCGATATGCTTGGGCAGCTTGTATCCGGTCAGACGCTCCTTGCAGTATTCACGCAGCTCGGACTCCTTGAGCGTCGGTACACGACGCACCACGAAGATCTTCACGGCCTCACCGCTCTTCGCGTCAGGCACCCCAACGGCGGCACATTCCAGCACGTCCGGATGGCCCGTTACCACGTCTTCAACCTCGTTTGGATACACGTTGAAGCCGGATACCAGAATCATGTCCTTCTTGCGGTCGACGATACGCATGTAGCCGTCGTCCTGGATGACGGCGATGTCGCCGGTTTTCAACCAGCCGTCCGGTGTCATCGTCTTAGCGGTCTCATCGGGACGCTGCCAGTAGCCCTTCATGACCTGAGGACCTTTAACGCAAAGCTCACCGGCTTCGCCATAAGGCAGGTCATTACCTTCGTCGTCAATCACCTTGACCTGAGTGCTGGGCAGCGGCAAACCAATGGAGCCAACCTGGATTCCCTCGGGCGGGTTGGTGGAAATAACCGGAGAGGTTTCGGTCATGCCGTAGCCTTCGGCGATTTCGCAGCCAGTGACCTTCTTCCACAATTTTGCGGTATCGCTGGTCAAGGCCATACCACCGGAAGACGTCAGCTTGAGGCCGCTGAAGTCCAGCTCCTGGAACTCTTCTTTATTGCACAGGGCAACAAACAAGGTGTTCAGGCCCAGGAAGGCGGTAAAGCGCCACTTCTTCAACTCCTTGACGAACGCATCCAAATCCCGCGGGTTGGGAATCAGCACGCTCAAACTGCCGGATTCGATCATCACGCCACAGTTCAGGGTGAAGGAATAAATGTGGTAAAGCGGCAGGGGCGCAATACAGACTTCCTTGCCCTCTACCAGTTTGGCAGCAAGCAGCGGCTTGACCTGCAGCAGGTTGGCCACCAGATTCTGATGGGTCAACATCGCGCCTTTTGCCACACCGGTCGTGCCGCCGGTGTATTGCAGTACTGCCAGATCGTCGAGCGTCACATTGACGCGGCTGAACTTGGCCTTGGCGCCCAGCTTCATGGCCTTGGTGAACGGCACGGCATTGGGAATATTGAAAGGAGGCACCATTTTCTTCAGATGCTTCACCGCCGCATTCATCAGCGTGCGCTTGAGCGGCTTATGCATGTCGGCGATTTCGGTCACGATGACGGTTTCAATGCCGGTATGGGGCAGCACTTCCTGTGCAAGATGCGCCATATTCGCCAGAACCACCAATGCCTTGGCGCCTGAATCGTTGAACTGGTGCTCCATCTCGCGGGTGGTGTACAGCGGATTGGTGTTCACAACCACCAGGCCTGCACGCATGGCACCGAAAACCACAACGGGATACTGAACCAGATTCGGCATCTGTACCGCAATCCGGTCACCTTGCTTCAGATTGGTTTCCTTCTGAAGATAGGCTGCGAAATCCCGACTCAGCTTGTCGAGTTCGCCGTAGGTAATGGTGACGCCAATAGCGCTAAAGGCGGGGCGATCAGCAAATTTCTTACAAGACTTTTCCAGAACATCGATCATTGAACTATATTGCTTAACATCGACTTCCGCAGGAATCCCGGGGGGATACTTATCCTTAAAAAAATTCTCCATACCGCATCTCCTGTCCAGACTGATCTTCTAGTTATAGATTCAGGCCAATCTTTATCGACTGACGCATAAAAAACGCCGCGTAAGAATACCAGCTTTGAATGGCAGGATATAGACAGGCGCCGTACAAAAGTACCGTGCGGATGGGCGAGTCAATACGGGAAAACCCAGAACCGTTTTTACACGCCAAAATATGACAATTTTTTGACCATATCGGCGCGTATGGCCGAAGCTCCCTTCACCAGTTTCTCCCGCTCCTTGGGCCGTGTGAAGGGAGTGGACCAGTTGCCCGGCGATGCAACCAAGGCTTTGCCAGCCGAACCCTAGCGGGCAGATTCCCTTTGTTCGTTCCAGTCGTTCAGTTCGTTCTCACTTAACACACCGTCATTATCGGCATCGACTTCACCGAACGCTTCCACCAGCTCATGATGGTCCCTGGCTTCGTATTCGCTGACGTTGCCGTCCTTGTCGGCATCCAGCTCATTGAAGGATGCAGTTTGATCAGCAGGCGCGGTCGATTTCTGACGTTCCTTGCCAGCCTCATCGCCAGCTTGGATCACACCGGGCCGATTGTCTCCCACAAAGCTGTCGTCCCCTTCACCTTTAGGCGGATCGGTGGCGCCCGTCAGATCAGTCACGTCTTCGTACGCAAAGGCGATGCCGGCAGTCAATAGCAGGGCAGCGGCGATACTTCTCTTCATTTTCATTTTGAGCCTCCTTTTAGAGATCAGACGTCAACGTAATTCCATCAAACGTCTCTGTTTTCCAATCAGACTCCGTGCCAATCCGCCGTCTCCGGCTGAACACTTCGACAAACGCCCCCGGTACACCCGCCATGGGACAAGGCCCGCAGAGCTCGGGCAGAAAGAATGAGGTTAATGCGCGTGCCAGAGGGATCCATTGATGCGCCGGGAGAGTTGTAGAAATTTCCGTGAAGTTGAAGAAATTTCCTGTCTTCGGACGCCTTGCAGGTACAACTTGCCCTGATAACCACGCCAATTGAGCCATCCGCCCCTCCCTATCTCTCTTCCACCTACGCGAACCTCTGCACAGTTCGTGACAAAAGACCATTTTTTTGATGGCTAATGTGGCGCGATTGCCCAGATGAGTCTGTAATGAAAGGAGAGCAGTTGGGCGTTTCGACACAGACGCTACCGGCCCTGGCACTCACCGAACCTCAAAACGGGTTCAGGCGAATGCATACATTGATGTGTTAGACGAAGCGGAATCAGCCTGTTATGGATCCATTGGAAAGTATCACCTACGACGAGCTTCAGGTGGGCGATAGCGCTACCTATACCCGCGTATTCACCGAGGATGCATTGGTCTTGTTTGCTGCGGTATCCGGCGACATGAACCCACTGCACCTGGACCCGGGATACGCACAGACTTCGGTCTTCAAGGAGCGGACTGGCCACGGCATGTGGTCCGGTGCATTGATTTCCGCAGCGATCGGCACCGTCATGCCAGGACCTGGCACCGTTTACCTCGAACAGAACCTACGCTTTCGCAAGCCGGTTCGTCTCGACGACGTCCTGAACGTAACCCTGACGGTCACCGCCAAAGAGCCCCCGCACTTCGTCATCATCAACTGCGAAGTCTGTAATCAAGATCAGGAAGTGGTGGTTGATGGCGTGGCTCGGGTCATCGCACCGGAGAGTAAGGTTCTCGTCGAACGTCCGGTACTGCCGTCAATCAGAATTGGCGAATAATACGTCGCCCAGAGACTCTGGACCTTTGATGTCCTGCAACCGCATTGTCCGGCCGGACAATGCGGATCGCTCTCCCCAGAACTCCCCTTAATCTGATCTGGACGCGCGCCCGGCGTAGCGCAGCCGAACCACGACCAAGATCTAATCAGGACGGCAGGAAATCCAACGGCCAGGTAATCACCTGCTGTTGTACTTTCTTCGCGCCGAAGTCGAACATCTTGATGCGCGCGATAATCCGCTGCTCCAGGCTTTTATCCCCCAACTCCGACGAGACGATCTTGGCAGCAGAGACTTGTCCTGATGGCTCGATCGTAAGCTCCAACAGGATCTGCCCCTGCAGCGCCGGATTGCTCCGCAAGGCACGGCTGTAGATCGCAAAGATCGCGGCCTTGTTGGAATCGAAGATGCGCCGGATTTCTTCAATACTGCGGCTTGCCGATGCTCGCGCGGGTGTCGCAGCCGCGGCCGCCACCTCTTGCTCCACGGCAGCCCCTTGCAACCGGGTCGTTTCCCGCTGGCCGCTGCCGCTTACCCGTTCCGTGACGGTCGCCAGACGACTGGAGTCGACCCCGCCGGTGGTACGGGTGGAAACGTCCGACACCAACCGCTCGGCCTGGGCATTCCTGCCGCCCTGCCCCGCATCCAGCGGCTTACTTTCAAACGAAGACGCAGCCATTGCTTCCCGCATGTCGGCCAGCTCATCACTCAGTGCCAGCAGGCCCGAACTCTTCGCCACTTCACGCGCCGCCTCAACCTCGCTTGGTGCCGGCTCCGGCTTCATCGCAATGGGCTTTTTAGGTTCAACAGGTTTAACCTGTGGTTTAGCTTCGACAGGCTTAGGCTCTTCTGGGCGCGGTTCGACTTTGGGCGGCTCCGGCTCAATCGGCTTGGGCAAAACGACCGGTGCGGCTTTCTTCTCCAGAATGACCTTGGCCAACTGCGGTGGGACGGATTCGAGCTCCTGCCGGGAACGTTCCGGCAAATCCAGAAGAGGCACCACGCCGCCCATTACGACGGCCACAACCGCGACCGCCAGCAGTGTCGCCCGGAAACGCCGCGTCTCACGAGGGTCGACCGACCAGGGTAACATTGAACGTTCCACGTAAACCTGCTGCACCTTAAACTCCCGGCTCCACCTTTCTGGTTACGGCGAGTGAAATCATCGAGTAACCCGAAGACACGCACGTCGACATGATTTTCTTCAGCATCTGATAAGGCAGTTCGCGATCAGCCAATATCGTGATGGGACGGCCTGCCGCATCGGCTTGCAGTGGATTGCGGCCAGCCTGGTATTCCAGTTCCTGCTTCAGGCCGGACACCACATCCGCCTGTCCGGCGGACAACTCGTCCAGGGAAGCCACTGCACGCCCGGCAACCAGAATATTCCGGTCCGTTACCGTGACCGTTAAGGTTTCCTTCGGATCCTGCTCTGCGACCGACTCTGGCAGCTTGACTGCGACACCCTGCTGCATAACCTGCACATCGGACGAGTTCACCATAAGAAAGAAGACAAGAATGGTGAAGATATCCATCAAGGACACCAGGTTCAGGCTCCCGGTGCTGTTCCGGCGATAATGCCGCTGCATACGCCGAGCCCGGCTCGATTGCTTCATGTTCCCTCCTTCCCGACGGCACCGAGCGCCGCCGCATCTGCAGGCGCGTCAGCAATGGAAATCTCAGGGAACAGCTCCGCATGTACTAGGCTCCCGGCGACCACGGTCTGGTACGAGCGAACCCGGTCCATAGCCGTCACCAAGGTTTGGTAGGAGGTATCCGCCACCGGCAGCAAGGTGATCGCACGGGTTTCGGGAATTCGGGCCTTCACCTCTTTCATCACTGCCTGAAGCTGCGCAAAGTCATGACCGCCGTCGTTGTTGGGAATCCGCTTGATCACGCCCCCCTTATTGTCTGCAACGACCAATTCCATTGGCTGTATCAGGACCTGCAACCGCAGATCCTCGCTGACCTCACTGGCACTTTCCCCGGTGGGAAAATTCAGCTCGAGAATACTGGTTTGCGCAAAGACCATGTTGATCAGGAGCACCGGGACCAGCACGATCATCAGGTTCATGAACGCCGTAATATCCAGGTCCACTGGCCCCGTAACCCGGCGATGCTGTCGTCGCATACTCATCGCTCCTTCAGCATCCGATCAACGCGCCGGAACGGCTGAAGGTGGAATCGCAGAACCGGAAACGCCGGCCGCAGGGGCATGGCCGGTGGTGGACTTCTCGGTGATGACATTCATCAGCTTCACGCCAGCCATTTCAAAGCTGTCGACGATTTCGTTGGTTTTGGTTTGGAGCACGGAGTGCAGCAGCAACAGCGGAATCGCGGAAATCAAGCCGAATGCCGTGGTATTCATCGCCACCGAAATACTCTGGGACAACAACGCCGCCTTCTCCGAAGGATCTGCATTGGCAACCGCGCTGAAAGCGTCGATCAAGCCGATGATGGTACCCAGCAGTCCCAGCAGGGTCGCAACGTTGGCCAGCGTCGCCAGGTATTGGGTGCGCTTTTCAAGACGTGGCAGCACGTCCATCAGTCCTTCCTCCATCGCATACTCGATTTCATCGCGTGGCTGCTTGTTGAGCAAGCGGCTGATTCCAGAACCGATGATCGAACTGATCGGTGCGTTGGATTCGTTGGTCATGCGCAATGCGCCGCGATAGTCCTGACGCTTGATCAAAGGCAGCAACTGATCGAACGCCTTGCGATTGGTTCGTTTGGCGGCTGACAGGTAGATGTATCGCTCAAGGGAAATGGCGACGCCCAGTACCAGCACGACTGCGATGGGGTACATGAACAGCCCGCCTTCCTGAAAAAAACGTACTATGGTTTCGAACATCTTTTCGCTGCTCCTTGAACTTGCAATATAAAAATACTTGTTAGCGTTATAAGTCGGATGAAACAGTTGCCACTGTCGCTAAGCGTCCAGCGGTGCCGTCTGAACGGCGGCCAGTCGAACCACTACTGCGTGTCCGGCAAAACCCCGATTTTCAGGTGCCGACGAAAATACAGGCTCTGGCGATAAAAGTCCCGCTCTACGGGCTCCATCACCCCTTCGCCTTTCGCCTCAGGCATCGGAACGTCCAACGATGGGTTCGTTGGCAACTGCCAGGGCACGATATACAGCACCTTCGGCTGTTCCTGGCTACCCTTGATCACAGATCCCTCGCCGCGCTGCCGATCCGCGCCTTCCTGCGCCTCAGCCGGTGCAACGACTGTCAGGGTTACCACGCAACAAACGGCGGCGCACCTGGTCCAGGCTGATCTATCGGATTTCGCCAACAACGCCGCCAACCTCCTGATCATGGTCAATGGCCGCAGCGTTCGCATTCCTCTTGTCAGTCCCATAGCTTAGACCCTTATTGCACTCGGCGTTTCAAATCGATGATCCAGCGCGCCACATCCTCATCCTTACCCTCGCGAAGCGCTTGGTACTGCTCGTAATGAGCAAGCGCCTGCTGGTAATCAGCCAGATAAAGGTCATAGAGAATACCCAGGTTGTAATGGGCCTGGGGAAGCTGATCATTCGCGGATAGAGCACGCTGA
>JAEZAA010000239.1 GCA_023430625.1 Pseudomonadota bacterium | reverse complement strand
ATCTTTACCAGGCAGGCGGGGAGGGATAGCGATATCCATTTTCTGTTTTAAACGGGCGCCGAACAGGTTCTTACGATCTGGATTCCGCAAAAGGTTACGGGAATTCACCTATTAGTCCGACCTAGGTGTAGCGCTATGATTCGCCCGCGAATGCGACTGGCGTTGTACCAATTGTGTGACGCCCTTGGAATGTGCGCACGCAAGCGGTGTCGGTGCTTACTTTTAGGTATGCAGTCCCACTTTTTTCTGCTACAAAATGGAGTCGAGTTTACATGAAAGAAGGATTCACCATGAATGCTACGCCGCGCTCTCGTCTGTTGTTTACGCGCCCGCTTTATCTGTCCATCCTGTTGGCGACGACGATTGAGCTGATCAATTTCATCATTTTTGGTTTCCTGCTGCCGGGCGAAGGTTCTTTGCTGGAGGCTTTCCTGTGGACGGTTGCCATTGGTGGCATCGGCTTGGGTTCGGTTCTGGGTGTGTTGATCGACATCGTGGTGATCGGCAATACCAAGAGTAAGGACGCGCGCTGGTTGACGGTCATGCTGTCGGCGCTGACTCTGGGTCTGGTGGCGAAGCTCTTTACGCTGAACATGGGTGAGTCGGCGCAGGCCCTGGGTGTTGCCGAATGGCCTGTTCTTTATGTCGTTGCCGGGGTGGTGCTATCGATCGTTGGTGGCGCACTTCTGGGCTGGCTGTTGTTTACCAAGGACGGCAATCAGTTGCTTGAGCGGTACAACTTCTAGCAGTTGATCCCACCTTGCAGAGGAGTGGCCAGGGTACCCAGCCCGCCACCTAGCACTAGAACCGCCGCTTATGCGGCGGTTTTTGTTTGGGGCGCTGCGATGGCTCCAGTATTAGGGTAGCCAGACGCACTCCATTTGAGCGAAGGGTGAGATTGTATAATTTTCACAGCGCACTCCCATTCTTGCAGGCGGAGACTCTGTGCTCCATCGCCTCGCTTCCCACCCTTTTTTTATCTCCTGACTCTTCGTCATTTAAATTCAGTCAGTTAGTCGCGTTAATCAGCCATGAAAAAAACTGGCATGCAATCTGCTTTGTCTATGGTGGCGTGGACAACGAGTGCTGAGAATCGATGTAGGATTCCCAAGACACGAGGCCATGCTGAACTACAACGAGTAAGGAGAGCACGAAGATGTTAAAGCAGATTTCTTTAGTTGCCGCACTTGTCTTTTCCGGTACCCTCGTTGCCGAGGAAGTTCCTGAGCAGCCGGTTGACCGTGAAGCCCAGACCCTGGACCAGATCGATACTGAAGTAGGTCAGGCGGAAGGAACGGAGCGCTCATTCGAGCAGTTGGATAAAAATGGCGACGGTGCCCTGAGCGCCGATGAAGCCGAGGAAGATACCCATCTCAATGCCATGTTCCTGGACGTGGACGACAACAACGATGGGCAGCTGAGCTCGGAAGAATACAGCGAATGGAAGGGCGGTTTCGTTGATTAATCCTGTGTATTAAGCCCTTCTCCGCACTTCTTGCGGAATAAAAACAGCGGCCGTGGCCGCTGTTTTTTTATGGCTTGTTATGTCGTTGCCGTCAGCTCAGGTCAGTGGAACGGCCCCGGTCGGTGCTGCCGTGGTCACCAGCCAGGCCGTATAGCCCACATAGATTGCCAGCAGAAGAACGCCTTTGCCGCGACCGATTGCGGCCTGGCGTCCAAAGCCGAATGCCATCAGGAACAGCAGTAGGGTCAGCCCGATCATGACCGGCAGGTCGCGGGTCAACAGGGTCTCGGCGACCTCGCTGGGCGCGATGGCGATGGCCAGGCCGACCACTGCCAGGCTGTTGAAGAGGTTCGAGCCGATGATGTTGCCGAGCGCGATGTCGTGTTCATTCTTGCGGGCGGCAACCACGGAGGACGCCAGCTCCGGCAGGCTGGTGCCGATGGCGACGATGGTCAGGCCGATGATGTATTCTTCCACGCCAAACCATTGGGCAATGTTCACGGCTTCATCGACCAGCAGGCGGGAGCTGAGGATGAGCAGCGCCAGGCCTACGACCAGCCAAAGAATGCTCTTGCTGAGTGGCGTGGAGGCGGCCGGAAGTTCGCTTTCCACTTCGCTGGCGAGCACATCGGATTTCTGGGATACAGCTTCCCACACGCTCCAGCCCACCAGAGCCGCGAAGATGAGCAGCATGAGCGCGGCGTCGCCCGACGAGTAGTAGCCGTCATACGCGAGCCCAGCTACCAGCAGGGTGACTACCAGCAGAACCGGGAGCTCTTTGTGAACAATCCCGGACTTAACGGCAATCGGACTGATCAGCGCCGTGACCCCAAGAATCAATGCGATGTTAACGATGTTGGAACCGAAGGCATTGCCGAGCGCCAGCCCCACCTGATTGTTCCAGGCAGACATGCCGGAGACGAGCATCTCGGGGGCAGAGGTGCCGAATCCGACAATGAGCATGCCAATCAGCAGCGGTGGCAAGCCGAAGTGTCGCGCTGTGCCGGCGGCTCCTTCCACAAACTTATCGGCGCTCCAGATCAGCAGCAGTAAGCTGACGGCCAGGAGTAAAAAGGAAACCCACATACAGACTCCTTATTCCAATTGAAAGTAATTCCTTTGATGTCTCTTTTGATCGTTAGCGCAAAGTCCGCACCCTGAAGTGGCGGCCTTTGATCTTGCCTTCGTTCAGTCGGGCGCAGGTGCGTCTTGCCAGGTTCCGGTCTACGGCCACATAGGCATAGAACTCAGAGATATCGATCTTGCCCACCTGGTCCCGATTCAGGCCGGCTTCCTGGGTCAATGCCCCCAGAATGTCGCCTGGCCTGATCTTGTTCTTGCGCCCACCAGCGATGCAGAGGGTGACCATGGGGGGCGTCAGGTCCAGGTCCGGCTGGTCAGGCAGACTGTCCAGTGAACGCCAGGCCAGGGGAGCCTTCTGACCGTCCTCGATGACCTGTGCCCGGCGAATTTCAGCCGGTGTGCAGAGGTTCAGTGCCAGACCCGACTGACCGGCGCGGCCGGTGCGCCCGACCCGGTGGACATAGACCTCCGGATCGCGCGGCAACTCGAAATTGATGACGGCGGGCAACTCCTTGATATCCAGCCCACGCGCTGCCACATCCGTCGCCACCAGGAAAGAGCAGCTCTTGTTGGCGAACTGAACCAGAACCTGGTCGCGATCCCGCTGCTCCAGGTCCCCGTGCAAGGCCAGTGCGTGCAGGCCCCGGTTTTGCAGATTCTCCGCCACGGTCCGGCAATCCTGTTTGGTGTTGCAAAAAATGACCGCCGATTCCGGGCGGTAATGGGCCAGCAGTCCGACCAAGGCGGCATCGCGCCGAGCGGGATCGACTTCATAAAAATACTGTTCGATCTGATTCGGCGCGTGGCTTTGATCCACGCTGACCTCCATGGGATCACGCTGGAAGCGGGCGCTCAACTGCCGGATCGCGACTGGATAGGTGGCGGAAAACAGCAGGGTCTGACGGCTGTTGGGCGTGTGATCGAGAATTTCCTCGATGCTGTCGATAAAGCCCATGTCCAGCATACGATCAGCTTCATCCAGGACCGCACATGCCAGTCGATCAAGCTTCAGGGAGCCTTTGCCCAAGTGTTCGAGAATCCGTCCCGGCGTGCCCACGATGATATGTGCGCCATGTTCCAGCGATCCCAGCTGTGGGCCCAGCGGTGTGCCGCCGCAGAGCACCAGGACCTTCACGTTTTGCATCTGGCGCGCCAGCCGTCGCAGCTCTTTGCCCACCTGGTCGGCAAGCTCCCGGGTCGGACAGAGCACCAGCGCCTGCACCTGGAATTGGCTCGGATTCAGCTTGCTGAGCAGACCCAGACCGAACGCGGCGGTCTTGCCACTGCCGGTCTTGGCCTTGGCGATCAGATCCCGCCCCGCCAGGATGTGGGGCAGGCTGGCGGCCTGGATGGGTGTCATCGCCTGATAGTCGAGAGAACTCAGGTTCTCGAGTAGTTCGGCGGGCAGCGGCAGTTGCGAAAAGGAAGCCTGGGTCACGATAGTCTCTACGGGCTGAAAAATGCGTGGGCATCTTACCACAGCTCAGAGGTAGGGCTGACAGAAAGAACACAATCGCAACGGCGGACGGCCAGCTGGAACCTGTGGTACTGTGGCGGCGCGAACGTAGGTGACAGCAATGGAGTTGGATGAGCATGGCGCAAAGCGAGCGGATGACAGAGGCGGTATGTCCGGTTTGTGGCGATGCCCATAGCCAGCTTTTTCAGGTGCTGGATGCCAAACCCTACTGGCGTTGTGGACAGTGCCTGGCCACCTTTTTGGATCCTGCCGCCAGGCTGGCGCCTGCTGATGAGCGAGCCATTTATGAACTCCATGAAAACGGAGCGGACGATGTCGGCTATCGGCGCTTTCTGGCACAGCTGACCGATGCGCTGGTGCCTTGTCTGGACTCAGGTGCCGAAGGTCTTGATTACGGGTGCGGACCGGGTCCCGCCCTGGTGCGGATGTTGGCGGAGCAGGGCTTTCAAATGGCGGCCTATGATCCCTTCTTCGCGCCCGAGACGGCGGTCTTGCAGCGCCGCTACGATTTTATTACCTGCACGGAAGTCGCCGAGCACTGGTACCATCCCGGGATTGAGCTGCGGCGGCTGGATCAGATGCTGCGCCCTGGCGGCTGGCTTGGCGTCATGACCCGGTTCCAGACCGACGACAGCCGTTTTGCCGGTTGGGATTACCGGCGCGATCCCACCCATGTGGTGTTTTATCGCGCCGATACCTGGCGATTTATGGCACGCAAGATGGGGTGGCACTGTGAGATCCCGCGCGCCAATGTGGTTTTGCTTCGCAAGCCTGAAACTGAAGGAATATCCGATCACGGGGGCTGATCGAGGATGGCTGGTCTCTGCTGTAACCTAAGCGATGGGTCAGGCTTGTACCAGCAAGCGATGATCAGCACGAACCTATCAGCACGAACTAATGGCAAGAGCCGCGCGTGCGGCGAGGAGGCTAGATGCGGCCCGATGAATTCATGAAAAAGCATGGCTTTGATCAGGACAGTGAACAGGAACGGGAACACAGCCTGCGGGAGAATGCGTTGGAGCATGCGCGTCACCTCAAGCGCCCCAATGCCGGAACGCCCCATGACTGGGAAGACTGGGAGCGTTTTCAGAAAGAGCATCCGGACCAGGTCGATTCCGGATCAGATCAGTGACAGCCGCACAGGAACAGAATTGATGAGTGAAACATTAAGCCAACAGCAACGAGACGCCGTGCTGGGATTGTCGGCGGACAAGCGCTACGACTATTTTGTTGGCAAGGCGGTTGAGTCCGGGCAAGTCTGGAGCCTGCGCAGCGACAAAGGATGGGTGATGGTCTCCACCGACGGCGCGCAATGTCTGCCGGTGTGGCCCCATCCGGATTTTGCCCGCGACTGGGCGACGGGCGACTGGGCGGATTGCAAACCAGTTTCGATTGATCTCAAGGCCTGGACCGAACGCTGGCTGCCAGGGATGCAGGAGGATGAAATTGCCGTGGCGGTTTTCCCCAGCGCTGATGAGCAGGGCGTGGTGGTGGAGCCGGAGGAGTTGCTGGACTCCATGGTCCGCGATTAAGCGGACCTTTTGAGCTGCTTCAACTGGCTTAAGCCGAAGGACTTGCTGAGGATGCGATCCAACAGGCGCTCCGGCAACAGGCGTTTGATCAGCGGAAACAGGGTGCTGCCATGGCCTATGCGCTTCACCGCGGGTGGTTGCCGACGTTCCAGGCTGGCCAGTAGCTCCTGCACGAAGGTCGCCGCCGGCGTGGGTTTGTTCTGCGACGCCTGGGCCCGTTTTTCGATGTAGGAACGAATGGGATCATACAGCGACGCAGCCGGCAGGGTCGCGGCGAGGGTGCGGGCGGCGTTGTTGCCGAACTCGGACTCAATGGCGCCCGGCTGGATGGTGACGACATCGATGCCAAAGGGCGCCAGCTCCATGCGCAAGGCATCGGAGACCGTATGCAGGGCGGCTTTGGTGGCGCAGTAGGCCCCCGAAAAAGGCGTGGTCAGCACACCCGACACGCTCCCGATATTGACCACCTGGGCCTTTTGGCTTGGGCGTTCCATGGCGCTTCGCCGCAACAGCGGCAACATCGTCTGGATCAATGCCAGTGGGGCGAACAGATTGGTCTCGAACTGCTGGCGCACCTCGTTCAAGGGCATTTCCACCAACGGCCCCATGGCGCCGTAACCGGCGTTATTGACCAGAAGATCCAGGCGCCCACTCCGATGCTCGATCACCTCCAGCGCATGCTGCAGGTGAGACGGCTCGTTGACGTCGAGTTGCAGTGGAATCAGGTCATCACTCGCGAGATCCGCCAGCACATCGGGCCGGCGCGCGCCCGCATAGACCCGCCAGCCCCGGGCGACCAGTTGTCGGGCCAGTTCCCGGCCAATGCCCGTGGAGCAGCCGGTGATCAAGGCGATGCCTCTGTTCATAAACCCCTCGTGAACTCGATGTGTTGATCTGCGGGAAGCTTGCATCAGATCCCCCATGGCCGCAAGACCCGATGCATGGCCGCAAGACCCGATGAATAGTCGCAGGATCTGGCGCGCGGCCGCGCTCATGATTTCCGCGGGACGAGGTCCAGTTCGACGACCAGGGGCAGGTGGTCCGAGAAGGTATAGCGATCGAAGGCGTAGACCCGGCTGAGGGCGAAATGGTGGCTGAAGAACAGATGGTCGAGAGCCTTGGTCGGCTTCCAGGACGGGAAGGTGGCGGCGGACGCTGCCTTGGTGACGATGGTTTCGTCAATCAAAGCCAGTTCCGCGTCCTCTTTGACATTGAAATCCCCGGCCAGAATGGTGGGTACGTCCTGCTCGCCGATATGCTCGACGATGTGTTGGATCTGGGGCGCCCGGATCGGCTTGTCCAGGCTGAGGTGGGTGATAAACAGCCGGCAGGACCGGTCATCCAGTATCAGGCGCGCCTCGCTGAGAAAGCGCGGCTCGCCCGGGCCGGGTAGCGGATGGTTATGCACCGGGATGATCGGCCAGCGGGCGCAGACGCCATTGCCCTGGTTGACCCGCCGCCCCAGCATGAGGGTGGGAAAGAAGTGTTGATCGCGCAGGCCGGAGCGCGTGGCCAGCAGGTCCAACTGGTCGACGCCGCGACTGCGGCGCGAGCCACCTTCGACTTCCGACAGGGCGGCGACATCGATATCCTCCTCGCGCAGGAAATCCGCCGCCCGTTCGATGGGCCGGGAGTCGTGGGGCATGCCGTATTTCCATCCGGTGGTCAGGTACTGCCAGTACCCTCGGGTGGTTCCGATGCCGGACTGAAGATTGCAGACAGCGATACGCAGTTTTGTTGTCATAAGCTACCAAGCGGTCAGTTACCAGGCGACGAGCTACCAGGCGATTCGTTTACAGGCGATCCGTCTCCGCGTGATTCGTTAGCCGGTGATCAGTTGCCTGTGCCAGTTGCCCTGTGATGCACTACGACGTGCCGGACCCGGTGGCTTCCTGAAAGCGCAGGAACCAGTACTTGGGCCAGTAGAGGTCTATGGTAATGTCCTCGAACGCCAGGCTACGAGGTTCGTCGATCAGCCACTGGGCGTATTCGACCGCATCCAGGCACACCTGGGTGTGGCTCGCGGCTTCGATCCGCACATCGGCTTCCAGCACCGTATTGGAGAGTCCGCGCCGGGTGTAGTTGGCGGAGCCGGCAATAAAGATACAGCGGTCCGGCTTCTGCAGCAGGGTGAAGACGTTATGGGCTTCCTCCTGATGGGTATTGGCCCAGCGCAACTCGAACTCCGTGCGACGGGCCAGCTCCGGCGCGGTTAGCTGGTTGGGGAAGCCGTTCTTGGGATTGCCGAAGCTCACCCGGTTCTGATCCAGCACCAGGGTGCCCCGGACACCGCGGTCGCTGGCGCGTACCAGGGCTTCGATCAAATCCCGCTCCGCCAGGTATTGGGTGAAGAGAAACAGATAATCCTGCGGCGTTGCATTGTCGATCGTGTGCAGCACCGCCTGCTTGATCTGGTCGCCCATCAGCGGCGTCACGATGGCGTCGCCATCCGTCGGTTCGGCGGGGATTTCCACCGGAATCTCCATGCCGGAGACTCGAGCCAGCGCTTTCTCCGCTTCCAGGTAATGCCGGGCAATGGCCGCACTGCGGATGGTGACGCCGGTATTGCCGAAGTAGCAGCTGGAATCCTCGAAGTTCGATGAGGTGACCAGGGTCTGGTAGCTGTCGCCATCGTCCACGATCAGCAATTTTCGGTGGTTGCCGCGCGCCATGATGCCTTCGAGCAAGGCCCAGGGCGTGGTGCGGGTGCCGTATTCCAGCGGGTTGTTGAACCAGGGCGGCATGGTGGTGGGAATCCAGCGCAACCCCAGGCGCCAGAGCGGCGCGTACATCAGGTTGTTTTCCCGAAATTGGTTCAGGTCGGTGATGCAGACGTTGACCCCGGCTTCCCGCAGCCAGCGGATCGGCGCGCTTTCCGCCGTCCCATACATGACGTTGAGCGGGTCGGTGATGAACCAGGCCGGCCGATCCTTGCTGGCGAAGGCGTCGACGATCTGGCGCGTGGTGGGAATGAAGTTCATGTGATGGGCGTGATGCAGACAGAACAGGAAAACGTCCATCACCGCAAACTGATCGGAGTTTTCAATCAGGCGGATCAACTCCGGGGTAATCTGGCGGATGCTCTGCCGCTGCCCGTTTTCATACCAGGTGGTGTCATGGAAGAAACGGATATCTTCCGAGGGTACCCGATACGTGCGGGGTGTCCCATTCACACCGTCCGGCTGCGGCCGAAACCGGAGGTAGGCTGAGGTTCCGGCCAGCGCCGCCAGCGGTACACCCAGCTTGAACAGACGACTGGAGCGACCATCGAGGGCGCCGCCAGGGTAGACTTCATTGTGCATACTGCCTCCTTGCGGATACTGTAATTGCCACTCATGAGGTCATGGCACATTGATAAAAGTAATGATCTCTCAATTTACGCCCAAGGGCGGCGAGTAGAGGAAGATACCGATGGAGAAGCCAATTGCTGAAGCCTGCCTGCGTAATCAGGAACCCATTGCGGCCGCCCTGGAACAACTCCTGACCCAACCTGCCCGGGTTCTTGAGCTGGGCAGTGGCACCGGGCAACACGCGGTCTACGTGGGGCGCCGCCTGCCGCATCTGACCTGGCAACCGACCGAGCTTCCCGAAGCCCTGCCGGGTATCCGAGCCTGGCTGGCCGATTCAGGCCTTACCAACGTGCTGGCGCCGCTGGCACTGGACGTCCGGGCGCGGGAGTGGCCGGTGACCGGACCCTTCGATGCCGTGTTCACCGCCAATACGCTGCACTTTGTTGGCTGGGCGGTGGTGGAGGCGCTGTTTGCCGGGGTGGAAAAGGTGCTGCGCGGGGGCGGCATTTTCTGTGCCTACGGTCCCTTCAATGAGGACCAGCAGTATACCAGCGAGGGTAATCGGCAACTGGATCTCTGGCTCCAGAGCCGTGACCCGGACAGTGGCATCAAGGATCGGCAGGACATAATGGATCGTGCCGCGGAGTACGGCCTGATTTTTGAGCAGGACGTCGCCATGCCCGCCAACAACCGGATACTGGTGTTCCGGCGCAGCGAAGCCTCTGACCGCTCAAATGGATAAGGCCGAAGCCACCAGCTCGTCTGGTGGCTTCGGTTTGTTATGCCGCAGCGTGGCTCAGGACGGGGCTCGTCAATGATGACGGGTTGCCGCTGCCTGGCCGCCAACCGTGGCCTGGGTCAAGATGGTCTTTTCATACCAGCCTCGGATTTCCTGCAGGTGCACCTGCTCCTGATGCAGTGCCTGTTGGAACCGGCTCACCATGTCGTCCATGCCCATGTCGGCCGCCAGCTTGATCAGCAGCTCCCAGGCGGCGTTGTCGGTCAGCTCGATTGAGAGCATGGCTTCCAGGCTTTGGCCAACGGTGGTTCGGGGGTCCATGATCACCTTCATGAGTCCCATGGAGGCCACGCCCGAGACATCAGCGTCGGGCGTTTGCGCCGTCGGGTCGGCACCGAGTTGCTGCAGGCATTCCTTCAGTAGGTGGAAGTGCTCGGCCTCCTGGTCGCGGAACTGCCGGATCTGGTCCAGCGGCAGTTTCACTGGGGTTTTGCCCTCGGTCATGGCGGCTTCGCACTTGGTGAGAAAACTCTCGTAAATCCGTACGCCGCTACGCTCATAAGCAAGACGTTCGCCCAGCTTGTTGATCAGCATCTCCGGATTGCGCCCGGTCACCTTGTTCATGACGGATTTGAGCGCGCCCTTGACCGTGCCCGGTACAGGAACGGAGCCAACGGCGTCCGCTTCATGAATGTAGGTGCGTTCGACGCTGTGGTGATCTTGCCCGCTCGTTGGGCTGGCGGGGTATTGTTGCGCACCGCTGATCATTTCCTTGCTGTCCATTGGGGACATGTCGATGCCGGTACGGTTCATGCCCATTTGTGCTGCTTTTTCCATGGTCGTATCTCCTCTGATTTAGGCCGTCGCCGTCTCTTTGCGGTCCAGTTCCGTACCTGGCTGCCACTGATAACCGGTCGCCACGGTATTGGTGGGCGAGCCCTCGGAGTTCATGTGGTTGCGATAGTCGATGGACGCACGATTCTCCTGATCCTTGGCCACAAATTGGGTGCCGAAGCGGCGCAGGTCGACTTCCTGGTTCAATGTTTGCCGCACAAACTCGCGGTTGCTCTGGAAGGCGATGGGGTCGGGCAGGGTCTCCGGCAGAATCTCCGCCGGATCACGGCGTTCGTGCTTCTTGAATAGGTTCATGACCAGATTCAGGTGGCCGAGCTCGTAGTCCAGGAAGCGCTCCCAGATGGCCTTGATGCGAGGATTCGTCTCGGACTGCACACAGCTGTAGTAGTTGTAGACCTCGTTGGCTTCATACAGCATCCATTTCTCCAGCCAGGTCTCGTTCGGGTCGATCAGGGAGCCGTACTGGGTCACGTGCTGCTCCTCGATGGAGGCGATTTCCGCATATAGCTGACGGGCGATCGGATCACTGAAGGTGGGGCCGATATTCATGTAGTAATCGCGGGTCTGGTACTCGCCGGACATGATGGTCAGGGCGTGCATCTTACTGATGAAGGCCGCATTGGTGCGGTCGTAGTGCTCGCAGAGATCGTCCGCAGGGGCGCGGTGTTCGTCGATGGTCGGCCGGCCAGGAATGATGTCGGTGTAACTCTGGAGGATGTTGTTGGCATCCTTGCCCTCGACCCGGTCGAGCAAGGCGGAATAGCGGTACATGTGGTCGAAGTCTTCCAGCATGCCGTAGCGGTAGGCCTGGGCTAGATAGGGGTCGGGTTCGGTCTGGGCCACGGCGGCGGTCACTTCGATCGCAACCTGCTCATAGCCGATGGTGGTCTCGAGCGGTGAATGATCCGGTGACAACAGCCAGTTGATCATCGTCTGCTGGTGGTGCTCGACCCGGCGAACGTTGGCCAGTGCCTCCCGTAATTCGCCATTGCATTGGGAAAAATGATGCTGAAACCGGTTGGCCTGTTGTTCGATCCCATTCATGAGGATAACCCGAACCCGGGTAAAGGCATCGTCGTCCAGTTTGCTGATGGGGTTCTGAACCAGCTCCTTCCAGGTAAAGGCCTGCTTCTCCAATGGTGTTCCCTTGGCATCGAATAGTCTTACGGACATATGTCCTCCTCCGTTGTTCTCTGTGAACTAGGTAGAACTAGATTCTCTGTGAACGGGCGTCGCGCAACGAAAACGCGTCTGCAGTTGAACGCAAACATCGTGCCTCAAGTTCGGCAACCGCTATGGTTCCCGCGCTTTGCGCTGGTCGGCTCGATTTACCGAGGCCAAGGAGCGCCGCTACAGGGCGGGAAAGGGGAGAAAACGAGGGTTTTTTACAAGGGGGCTGTAAAAGCTACACCCGGCCTGGCGCTCTTAGGCGGGCTTTTGTGCAGCCTGCGTGGACTTTTGTCATGACCTTACTCCGTGATTCTGGCTGGAGCCGAGGAAACGGCTGTTCTTCGTGCAGATGGCATTGCTGTTGCTTGATCTATGCAGATGCAGGCGTCCTGTCGGCTCTTCCTGTGCCCGGTAGGCGCGGAACAGTGGCTGGAGAGGGAGTGAGTTGACTATGGCTCGTACCGCACAGATGAACCACCGAGGGCGCGATGCCAACCGCCCCGGACAGATTCCCAAGGCAGGTTGGCGCGATGTCCTGCTGCGGGTCAAATCCGAGATGGGGAAGGATAATCTGGGGTTGGTGTCGGCCGGTGTCGCATTCTATTTCCTGCTGTCGATCTTTCCGGCCATCGGTGCCTTCGTGTCCATCTATGGCATCGTCTACGATCCCGCCGATGCGCAGAATCAGGTTCAAAGCATGTCGGAAATGATGCCGGCCGATGCCCGTACTCTGCTGGTGGATCAAATGCGCAGCCTGACCAGCGGCTCGGAAAAAGCACTCGGGTTTGGCGCCTTGCTGGGTATCTTCCTGGCGTTGTGGAGTACGATGAAGGGCACCACCGCGATCATGACGGCCTTGAATATCGTGTATGACGAGGAAGAAACACGCGGCTTCATCCGGCTCAACCTGACCGCCTTTGCCCTGACCGTCGGCGCGGTCCTGTTTTTCGCCATCTCTTTGGCACTGATTGCCGCCCTGCCGCCCATATTGGAAGGAATTGGCGTCGGCCGTTGGGTGGAAGCCGCCTTCTCCATCCTGCGCTGGCCATTGCTGGCATTTCTGGTGGTCATGACCCTGGCTATTTTCTACCGGTACGCGCCGGACCGAAAACAACCGCGCTGGCGCTGGGTCAATCCCGGTTCATTGACGGCGGCGACGCTGTGGCTCATCGGCTCGGCCCTGTTCTCCTGGTACGTGTCCAACTTCGGCAGCTATAACGAAACCTATGGGTCCCTCGGGGCGGTCATCGTGCTGTTGATGTGGTTCTACGTGACAGCCTATATTGTCCTCATTGGCGGCGAGCTCAATGCAGAGCTTGAGCACCAGACGCGCCAGGATACGACAGAGGGACGAGAGGAACCCATGGGACAGCGGCAGGCCTACGTGGCGGATACGGTGGGCAAAAAGCCCTGATTCTCCCTCTCAACCGACTTTCTCGTCGGCGATCTGGATAAATATTGCCCGCAACGTCTTGAATTGGAGACAAGGAGGGGGCACTATGGACGTCGCCGAATCGTGACAATCAGTGGGCGGGATGCCCACTGCCGTGAGTGCTGTACGTTCGTAAACGCTAACTAATGGACTGGCTGCGAACGTGTCTCTTCGACCGGCTTTTGCTGAGCGCGAGAATCCGTAAGACTTGGGTTCCTTGTAGTTTGTGAAAGTGCCAGGCTCTTCCTCTGCTTGTATCGTTCACCACCGTGCCTGTTTAGGCGTGTCGTTGTCGCTTGATGATTTTGGTATGGACAATCCGGCCCGGTCGGATTGAGCTGTTGCAAGGAACGCAATGGACGGATTCGCTTGAGCTTCTAGAAGAAAAATAATCAAGGCGGACAACCATGAAGAAGGATATTTCAGCTGCGTCGCCCATATTCGTATTGCCATCTCCCATCAGTTTCTCGATTTTCGAAGCGCTCGGTACAGGCGGCGTGGGCCTGTCAGAGCAGGATGTGGTTCTCTGTCAAACTATGGATATCGCGGAAACCGCATTGCGTCGACATGCCAGCGGTATTGCGATACTGCCCCTGCTGGCAGACGAACCGTCGACGTTCGACGCCCCTGTGGAAGCATTACTGGCGCGTTATTCGAATGTGCGCTGGATCGCGGTGCTGCCACCCGATGCCTTGGCGGAGCCGGCGATCATCCGTCTGGTGACCCAGTGGTGCCTGTCATGGATCGAGCTGCCGCTGGTGTCCGAGAATCTGATGGAGGCTCTGTCGTTGGCCCATAAAGCTTCTGTCTTGGCTGACGGCAGCGACGGTCGATGCGGCGCCATGCAGACGCTTGTCGGGCTGTCAGCCCCCATGCAGCAGTTGGCCCGCACGATACACAAGGTGGCCCCAGTGGATGCGCCAGTCTTGATCATGGGGGAGAGTGGAACCGGCAAGGAGCTAGTGGCCCGTGCCATCCATGCGGCTTCGCCCAGGGCAGACAAACCCTTTATTGCGGTGGACTGCGGCGCCATGCCGGAATCCCTGGTGCAATCCAAACTCTTTGGTCACGTAAAGGGCGCCTTTACCGGCGCAACCGAACGTCAGGTCGGTTTGATCGAGGCTGCCCACGAGGGCTCCATCTTTCTCGATGACATCGAAAATCTGCCCCTGAGCCAGCAGGTGAACCTGTTGCGGTTTCTGCAGGAGTCCACCATCGAGCCGGTGGGTTCCACCAAGGTCATTCCGGTCAATGTGCGTGTTATCGCCGCCGCCCATCAGGATCTGGAAGTATTGGTGCGGGCAGGGGAACTGCGGGAAGACCTGTTTTATCGTCTCAATGTGCTGCCGATTACCTTATGTCCCCTACGCCAGCGGGCGCGGGATATCGAACTGCTGGCTTACCATCATCTGCATCAGTTTTGCGAAGAGCAGGGCCGCGGTCGCAAGCGGTTTAGCGGCAGTGCGCTGGAAGCCATACGGGCACACAGCTGGCCCGGTAATGTGCGGGAGCTGGTAAATCGGGTGCGGCGGGCAGCGGTGATGTGCGAGTCGGACGTCATTCAGTTGGAAGACCTTGGTTTCGACGATGCCATTCAACAGCGGAACCTGCCACTGATGACCTTGACCGAAGCTCGGGCCAAGGCCGAACGGGAAGTGATCCAGCAAAGTCTCAAGTGCACTGGGTACAAC
>JAEZAA010000122.1 GCA_023430625.1 Pseudomonadota bacterium | reverse complement strand
TGGAAGCGGAAGTGCGTATGAAGGAGGCGACCCTGGCCCGGCTGCAGGCTCACCAGAACCACCAACAGGCTGTACTGGAGCGTCATGAGGTCAAAGCGCCCTTTGCCGGCGTCATCAGCCAACGCCTGGCCGAGACTGGCGAATGGATCGATCCGGGCATGGCCGTCTACGAGCTGACCGCCCTGGATGATCTGCTGATGGAGTTTCAGGTGCCCCAGGCGTTCTATCCACGAATCGACCTGAACACGCCAGTCTCCCTGCAACTAGCGCATAACCCGACGTCCCGCTCCGTGCCCGCGCGTGTCGCCGCGATTGTCCCCGTAAACAACCCCAACTCCCGTACCTTTCTCCTGCGGGTCGCCTCAGAGCAGGCGACCGGGCACCTGACGCCCGGCATGGCGGTACAGTGCGTCCTGTATCTGGCGAAGGGAAATGGACTAACCATTCCCACCGATGCGCTCCTACGCCACCCGGACGGACGCCAGACGGTGTGGCTGGTTAATCGTGCTACCCGCCAACCGACCGCCGCGGAGCGTGTGGTGCGGATCGGTGTTGCCTTCGCAGGCCGGCTGGAAGTCCTGGAAGGCCTGCGGGCGGGCGACGAGGTCATCACCCGCGGCAATGAGTTACTGCAACAGGGTCAGCCCCTCGAGCTCATCGAGCTCATCGAGCAGCCGCACAATCCCCCCTAACCGTCCGGGAGCACACATGTTCGAAGGCATCATTCGACAGGGTGTACTGATGACGGTGATCGTGCTGATCATCTCGATACTGGGCATTCTCGCCGCCCTGCGTATTCCCGTGCAGATGATTCCGGACCTGGAAGTCCGCACCATTTCCATTCGCACCACCTGGCCCGGCGCCACGCCGCAGGATATCGAGAAGGAGATACTGATCGAGCAGGAGGAATACCTGCGCACGGTGCCCAATCTGGAGCGGCTCACGGCCGAGGCCTCCAACGGGCGGGCGGAGATCGAGCTGGAATTTCCCTTCGGCGTCGATATTACCGAAACCCTCATTGAAGTGAACAACGCGCTCAACCAGGTTCCCTCCTACCCCATCAACGTCGACGAGCCGCGCATCCTGGCCACTTCCTTTTCCGCCAACGCGTTCATGTACTTTCGGGTGTCGCCATTGCCAGGCAATCCACGCCAGTTGGACATGGACCTGATGCGGGACTTTATCGAAGACAACGTACGCACGCGCATGGAGCGCATCGACGGCGTGTCCGAGGTCCGGGTCGGCGGGGGTGCCGAACGCCAGATACAGATCCTGTTGAACCCGGAACGCCTGGCCGAACGGAATTTGACGGTGCTGGACATCCGCCAGGCGATCAATGCCCGCAACCGGGACGTGTCCGGCGGCGAACTGGAACGAGGCAAGCGCCGTTACCTGTTACGCACCGTCGGCCGCGCCGAGACCCTGGACGACCTGAGACAGCTCATCGTGGCCCGGCACGGCGATGCCATCATCCGCCTCGGCGAGCTGGCCGACATCCGGCTCGATCACTTCGAGATCAGCGACGAATCCTACGTCAATGGGCAGCCCGTGCTGAGCCTGTCAGTGCGGCGCGAGACGGGGTCGAACGTGATCAGCATCAAACGGGCAATGATGCCGGAAGTGGATGCCATCAACGAGCAACTGCTGCGCCCGGCCGGCATGGAGATGCAGCTGACCTCGGACGACGTCCGCTACGTGGAAGCCTCCGTTGCCAACGTCTGGCAGAACCTGGCCATTGGCGCGCTGCTGGCAACACTGGTGATGTACCTGTTTCTGCGCTCGGTCAAAGCCACCGCCATAGGCGTGATCGGCATCCCCATTTGTACCATCGCCGCGTTTCTGGGACTGCTGGTGGCAGGCCGGACCATCAATGTCATTTCCCTGGCGGGAGTCGCCTTTGCCATCGGCATGACCCTGGACAACAGCATTGTGGTGCTGGAAAGCATCGTCAGCGAGCGCCGCAACGGCCTGGACCGTTTTCGCGCGGCGGTGGCTGGCGTGCAGCGGGTCTGGCCTGCGGTGCTGGCCTCCACCATGACAACGGTGCTGGTGTTTCTGCCGGTGCTCTTTATCCAGGAGGAAGCGGGCCAACTGTTTTCCGACATCGCCATCGCGGTGTCCGCCTCGATCCTGATGTCCATGCTGGTGGCCATCACGCTCATCCCCACGGCCAGCGCCCGCCTCAGCTTTCAGTCGACCAGGGAGCCGTCGCCTCGCGCCGTAAAACTGCGCGAAGCGGCGCTGGCAGGTACCGTCTGGCTCATCGCAACCGCACCCCGCCGCGTTGCCACCATGGCGCTGGCCCTGCTGGCAACGGCCCTGATTATCCTGCTCCTGACCCCGGCGGCCGAGTATCTGCCGGAAGGCGAGGAACCCAAGACCTTCGCCACCATGAACGCCCCGCCCGGCTATAACCTGAGCGAGATGTCACGGATTGCCCGCGAGCTGCAGGATTATTTTCTTCCACACGTGGACGAAGATCCCGCCCGCTTCGACGGGGGCGAAAGCCAAGTGCCGGCGCTGGCCTACCTCAACATGAGCGTGGAGCCTCAGGAGATCCGCATCATTGCTGAACCGCTCAATCCCGCCCATATGAACGCGCTCATGGCGGTGCTCGACACAAAGTACCGCGAGTACCCCGGCATGCGCCCCTTCGTGACGCGCGGCTCGATCATTTCCAGCAATGACGGCGGCACCCGCAGCATCAACCTGGATATTTCCGGACCTCGCCTGGACGGGATCTACGCGGTTGCGCTGGCCGCGTATCGGCGCGCCGAGGAAATCTTCCAGGAGCCGAACATCCAGACTGAGCCGTCCACCCTGTCCCTCGCCCAGCCTCTGGTGGAGCTGCGACCAAACTGGGAGCGCGCAGCCGAACTTGGCCTGACGGCGGAAGATCTCGGCTACACGGTGGCGGCCCTGACCGACGGTGCTTTCGTCGACGAATTTTTTCTGGAAGACGACAAGATCGACATCTATGCCTACAGCCAGGCCGGGGTGAACGCCCGGCTCGACACGCTGGCTCATCTTCCGATCCTGACGCCACAAGGCACCACGCTGCCACTTGGCAGCCTGGTCACCATCACACAGACCGTCGACACCAGCACCGTGCGCCGGGTCAACGGTCGTCGCACCGTCACCCTGAACATCATTCCGCCGCGTACCGTTCCGCTCGAAACCGGTGTCGAACGGGTCGAAGAGCAACTGATGCAGACCCTACGCCAGCAGGGACTGATACCGCCGGATGTCACCATCGATATCTCCGGTGCCAGCGATCAACTGCAGGCGGCCAAGGAAGCGCTCTGGAGCAATTATCTGGTCGCCCTGTTGATCATCTATCTGCTGATGGTCGCCATCTTCAGCCATTGGGGCTACCCGCTGCTCATCATGACCACCATTCCCCTCGGGGTTGCCGGCGGCATCGTAGGGCTCTGGCTGCTCAATGGCGTCGGCGGCTGGCTACCCGCACTCGGTCTCAACGCGGTGCATCAGCCTTTTGACATGATCTCCATGCTGGGCTTTCTGATCCTGATGGGCACCGTGGTGAACAATCCGATTCTGGTGGTGCACCGGACCCTGGAGAATCTGAAGGAGAATGGTGCGAACCTGCTGGACGCGGCCCATGATGCGGTCCGCTCGCGCCTGCGTCCGATCATCATGACCACGATCACCACGGTCTGCGGACTGGCGCCTCTGGTCTTCATGCCAGGCGAAGGCACCGAGCTTTATCGGGGGCTCGGTGCCATCGTCCTGTTTGGATTGATGAGCTCCACCCTGGTCACCTTGACCGTACTACCAGCCCTGACCGTGACCTTGCTACAGCGGAAAGCCGCCTCCGTGGCTCGCGACTGAGTTACTGACGGGCCCTTGATTAGTGGACGCGGCTGCGCCGTTCGCGGACGTCAAGGCGCGAAAATCGGAACCGCTTGGCTGTTGGAATACCCGCAGGCCGAATTCCGGCAGGATCGCCAGCAAATGATCGAAGATATCCGCCTGGATCCCTTCGTAGTCCACCCAAGCCGTGCGATTGGTAAAGCAGTAAATCTCCAGCGGAAGCCCTTCCGGACCCGGTTGCAGTTGGCGCACGATAAAGGTCATGTCCTGATGGATATTGGGATTATTGCGCAGGTACCGTTCGACATATGCGCGGAACGTCCCGATATTGGTGATGCGCCGCGTGTTGACCGGCTCCTGCCCGCGTTCGGCCAGTTTGGCATTCCACTCTTCCAAATCCTTGCGTTTCTCTTCCAGGTAGCCGTTCAGCAGTGCAAAGCGCTCCAGACCCTGGCGCTCTTCCGGGGTCAGGAAGCGGAAGCTGTTCTGATCGAGGTAGATCGAACGTTTAATCCGGCGCCCGCCCGACTCGAACATCCCCCGCCAATTCTTGAAGGGATCCGTAATCAGACGCTTGGTGGGGAGCGTTGTGATGGTCTTGTCCCAGTTCTGTACCTTCACCGTATGCAAGGCGATATCGGTGACAAATCCGTCGGCGTTGAGATTGGGCATCTCGATCCAGTCCCCGACCCTCAGCATGTCGTTGGAGGAGATCTGCACACTGGCGACCAGCGACAGCAGCGTGTCCTGGAAAATCAGCATCAATACCGCGGCCAGCGCACCCAATCCCGACAACAGGATGAGCGGCGAACGATCGACCAGGGTGGCAATAATCAGCAGCACCGCGATCGCATACACAATGATCTTGAAGACTTCCAGATAACCCTTGATGGGCCGGTTGGCGGCGTCCGGGCGGCGCTGGTAGACGGAGTTGACCAGATTCAACAGCGCCCCGATGGCCATGGCGACGGTCAGGATGATGAAGGCATTGGCCACATTGCGCACAACGGTGACGAAAGACTCCGGCAAACCCGGAATCAGCGCCACCCCACCGGCCAGCACCAGAGCCGGCACCACATTAGCCAGCCGCGGAATGACCCCATGCTGGGCAAATTCACCGCTGCGTTCCGGCGCGGTCGTGCGCAGCAGCTTGTGAAGTCCCCGGACCAGAATACGCTTGGTAATCCAGTTGGAAATCCAAGCACCCACCACCAAGCCTGCCAGCAATAACCAGGTGTATGCCCAGGCATGCCACTCCGGGGCGACGACAACATCATTCATTTTATTTCCTCAACCAAAACAACGAAGAGTACGACAACCGCACCAGGGCGGTTTCTCTCACAGACAGTGCACGGCGATTAGCCTGTGCAGGAATGACACCTGCGCCCAATCAGCCTCAGGCGTCGGTACAGCGCAGGGTCATCTCGTTCAAACTCACGATACCGGCCAGCTCCCGGCCGTGAAGGACGACGCAGTGGCTCAGGCCAAAGCGAGTCATGTGCCGGATGGCGTACTTGATATTCATATCAGCATCGACCGAGGGCGCCGGCTTGATCATCACCTCATAGACGCTGGTGCGGGACAGCGAACGGTTCTGGCTGACCACCTGACGCGCCACCTCGGTCAACAACACCAGTCCATATTCATCGCCCTCGTCCCGCCGACTCACCACCAAGGCGCTGACATTGCGCGTGCTCATCAATTGCACTGCTTCCTGTACGCTGGCCAGGCCATCGACCAGAATCGGGCTGGTGCTGGCGACATCACGCACCTTGATCGGAGTGTGATCCTTGCTCATAACTCGCCCTCGACTCGTTTGCGGAGCTCCTTGATCTGGGATGACAACCCAATGGCATCCTCGATTGCAACCTGGATTACGATACCGGTTCCGGGGCGCTCGTCAAATTCCCCGGCCTCGGCGATCTTTTCCAGAATCACCCGGCTCAGGTGTTCCTCCACCACGAACAGCACCATATCACGCTGAGCCGCCAGATCCAGGCCAAAAAACGTCGTCTGACGCACCAGGCCTTCGCCCCGGGCGTTGGTAATCACCGTGGACCCCGTGGCGCCGGCTTCACGCGCGGCTTTCAATACCTGATCCACCTTTTCGTCCTGCACGAGTGCCAGTAACAATTTGAACTGCATGCCATCTCTCCCATCGCAGTTGCGGCATTAACCAGTGCGGCATCAACCCAAGCCGCCAGAGCAAGAACCAAAACAAGCGCCGCTTGCGCGGCTTACAGCAACAACCGTTTTTTGATCATTCCATTTCCCAACCATCGCACTATCACGCACTTCCATTCTGGCGCGGCGCCTGACTCCGGCGGGTCTTCCAGCGCCGGTAAAAGGTAAATATCAACACGCTCAGCACTGGCATCAACAAGGCAAAAAATACCAGCCCAAACCCGTCCAGAATGGGATCCCGTCCCGGAATCGCATCGGCCACGGCAATGCCGAAAGCGGCGATCAGCGGGACTGTCACCACGGACGTGGCCATGGGTCCTGAGTCCAGCGCCAACGGCAGTATGGTCTTGGGCGCATTAATGGACATCAGGCCCAGCAATGCCAGGATAGGAATCACGAAATACAGGATGGGTATACCCAAAAGGATCCGCAGCGTCCCCAGCATCAGGCCGAACGCCACGCCCGTGGCCACCACGTAGCGCAAGTGCATGGCGCGCATCTCGCCCCCAGTGAGCTCGTCGACCCGGCTTGCAACCGCAGACAAGGTCGGCTCGATGAGGGTTGCCGCCAGTCCGATCAGCCCCGCAAAGAGCAGCAACCAGAGATGGTCGTACCACTGCTTGTCCACAAGCGGCGTTGGTCCCAGGGTCACCAGGCTATGGGCCATGCTGCTGCCCAGCGGCAACAGGGTGTCTTCCAGGCCCAGCCGGAACAGGATCAATCCTCCCAGGGTGTAGGCGCCACCAATCAAGATGATTTTCAGGTTACGGGGCTTGCGCCGGAGCACGCCCAGCTGGAACACCAAGATCACCAGCATGATGGGCAAGACGTCCAGCGTGGTCTGCAGGGCGGTTCCGCTAAATCGGTCCATCCGGGTCTGCCTCTCAGGACAACAGGCTGGTGCCGATGATCAGCACCAGCATGGGCATAACACTGCAGAATGCCACCACGCCGAAGCCATCGACCATGGGGCTTCGACCACGAATCATGGTGGCCAGTCCCATCGACATGGCACTGATCAACGGGATATTGATCGCGGATGTGGCCGCCGCTCCCGCGTCAAAGGCGATGCCGGCCAAGGGTTGCCGGGTCAGCAGCGCAATCAGGGCCACTGCGGCATAACTCACCAACACCAGCCGCGCCGTCGGCCAGCCCCGCACAATGCAGAACGAGCCCACCATCACGGCGATGCCCACCGCCAAGGCACACCCCAAGCGAAACAGCAGTGCGGCCCGCGCAACCATGTCGGAACCAGCCTCGGTATAGGCAGCCCTGGCGGCTTCCTCGGTTACGGCAATCAACGCGGGTTCGGCGACCGTACTGCCGAACCCGATGGAAAAGGCGAAGGCAAGCAGTAACCAGATATTGGCCCGATAGGCCAAGGCGCTGACCAGGGATTCGCCCAGGGGAAACAGGCTCATGCTCAGGCCACGGATGAACAGGGTCAGGCCGAGCAATACCAGCAATGCCCCCCACAGCAGGCGGGCCACATCTGGAAACGGCTGCTGAATCACCAGATACTGAAACGCCACCACCACAACGACCACGGGTAGCATGTCACGGCCGTTACTCAGGACCAGCCGTAAAAAGAGTACGAGCTTTGACGCCATCGACATCCAATCGGAGTAGGTAAATTCCAGCAGACAGACTTGCACAATGGGCTTAAACACGCAAACACGCCACCATCGACCGGACACCCGGTTCGGTTAGCCGGCACCATCAACGCTTCCCGCTGTTGGCCCTATTGCGTTGGCCTGCCGCGCCAGTTCCGCTATAATCGCCGCCGCTGAATGGACTCAGTCGCTCATCGGTTCTAATCAACAGAGCGTCTATCAATCTGACAAGGACCCGTCTCATGCCGATTCCCGCGAATCGCGCTCGCTTCACCCTGTCCGTGGCCGAACTGGCAACGGCCCTGCAGGTGCTCAAATTCCAGGGACAGGAATCCCTGTCCGAGCTGTTCCGGTTCGAACTGGAGGTGGTCGCCAATCGCCCTGACCTGGACCTGGACGACCTGCTCGAACGGGATGTCCTGCTGCGCATCGAGGGTGACACGCCCCGGCTCGTGCACGGCACCATCTGCGACGTTGCCCAGAGTGTCACCACGCGCCGCCTGACCCACTACCACCTCACCCTGGTACCACGCCTGCATTGGCTCAGCCTGCGCCACAATGTTCGGATTTTTCGCAATCTCAACACACCGGATATCGTCCGCAAGCTTCTGCAGGAAGCCGGATTCGACCCCTCGTTCTTCCGTTTCGAGCTGACCCGAGACTATCCGCTGCGCCCCTATTGCGTGCAGTACAACGAGTCAGAGCTCGCATTCATCGAGCGTCTGTTGGCGGACGAGGGTATCCACTATCACTTCGAGCATCATGAGAATCGCCATGTATTGGTCATGGCGGACCATGGCCAGGTCTTTCGCCCTCTCCAGCCGGCCAACCTGAGCTTCAACACCACTGGCGGCATGGCCGGTTCCGCCAGCGTAATGAGGTTTCATCGCCAGCAGGCAGCGGCCATCGAGACCATGCACCTCAACGACTACGATGCGCTCCGCCCTAACCGCAGCCTGGCCAGCAATGCCCGCTCCGGTGAATCAGCTGAACTCAATGCCTACCAGTGGCCCGGGGGCTATCAATCCGCCGGCGAAGGATCAAAGCGGGCCCAGGATCGTCTGCACAGTGCCAGGCTTGAGCAGCAACAGGCGAGCGGAACCAGCCTGCATACCCATCTCGTTCCAGGCGGCGTGTTTCGGCTGACCGATCATCCACGTAAATCCGACAACCGGGAGTATCTCCTGCGCCAGGTGACGCATGAGGGGTTCCAGCCTCAAGTACTCGAAGAACTAGCAGGCGACGAGGGCAGCCGCTACCAGGCCGACTTCATCGCATTGCCGGCGGATCAGGTGTTTCGTCCACCCCAACGTCATGCCAGGCCCATCGCCCATACCCAAACCGCAGTCGTGGTCGGCCCCGACGCCGAACCCATTTACACCAACGAACATGGGGAATTGCAGGTGCGCTTCCACTGGGATCGGGATGGCGCTCACACCTGCTGGTTGCGCCTGGCGCAGTCCTGGGCCGGCAATCATTGGGGCAGTCTGGTGTTGCCGCGGGTCGGCCAGGAAGTCATCGTCTCCTTTCTGGAGGGCGACCCCGACCGACCGCTGATTACCGGCTGCCTCTACCACAAACTGCATCAACCGCCCTATCCCCTGCCCGAGCACGCGAGCCGCAGTCTGCTTCGCTCCCAGAGCCTGGCCGGCAACGATGGGCACGAGCTCATGCTGGAGGACAAGGCGGGGCAGGAACGAATTGCCGTGCACAGTGCGCGTGATCTAGAGCTCCATGTGATCCGCGACCGTCGTGCCAGCATCGATCGCCATGAACGAAGCCACAGCCAAGGCGACAGTATCGAGACCGTCGCCGGCAGCCAGCATCAAACGGTCTCCGGCGAACGTCGAACCAAAATCAGCGGGCAGGACTCTCTCAACGTGGGAACCGCCTGGCATGTCAAAGCCGGTCAGAACCTGCACCACCAGGCCGGCCAGGCACTGCATTACAAGGCCGGGCAGCGGCTGGTGATCGAAGCAGGAACCGCCATCCATCTAAAGGCCGGAGCCGGCAGCATTGTCCTTGATGCAACCGGTGTGCATTTTAACGGGCCCATGATTGGGCTCAACGGCGGCGGAGGTGGCGGTGCCGCGTCCGCCGCCAGCCCCAAAGCACCAACGAATGCCACCCGTTTAACCGCGCCTGGCTCCGGCAAGGCCGCCGCACCTACCGCAGCGATCGCGCCACCCTCACCTGCCTCGCTGGGCTTTCTCAGCCTGAACCAGCTGAGAAAGGGCCGCGCCGAAAATGCTGCCTTCGCCCAACGTTGCCCCTGCGGGGACTGTTGATACTGCGGCACAAGACCAGCAGTTCGACGGATCACATCAAGGAACCTGAAGCAAGCCCATGGACAGATTTGCAACTGAAGAGCTTTGCCAGCGGATGCGGCAATTCCGTCTAGAGACACAGCACTCCATCTATCTGTTGGTGGACTCCTCCGCCCATGAGCAACTACCTCGCGCGCTGTTCGAGCGCGCGCAGGATCTTGCCTATCAGGTCCTGCCGGCAGAATGGGATGTCAGCGCCCTGCCAGAATTGCCATTTCTGGTGGCTTTAGATGGTGATTCCCCGCAAAGCGATGTCCTGTTCGACTGGTTTCTGGATCAGGGTGTACGAGCAAATGCCTTCATGGTCATGGCCTCGCCCTTTGACCTGCTCACGGTCACGGATCACTGGCGCCACCTGCTTCACGCCCAGTTGCCGGACGGCGAGATTCTGCACTTTCGGCTGTT
>JAEZAA010000097.1 GCA_023430625.1 Pseudomonadota bacterium | reverse complement strand
GCGAATGAGTTCCGGCAACTGCAGGGTACTGACCAGGCGCTGGTATTTGATCTCGGAGCCATCGGCCAGGATCAGGCGCCGCTCCCGCGACAGAATCCGCACCACCCGGGCACCCAGTCGCAATTCGCCCCGCAGATGGGGCAGGAAGCCATCCGCCAGCGCCTGCATGCCGCCGACGCGGGGATAGCCGAAATAGCTGTCGGGGCCGCTAGTCGCGTCCAGCGGGCGTAAGGCGCCGGCGACCGTGCGCGCCCGGTCGAGCTCCCAGGGCGAGCCCTGCAGCGCGCCAGGCTGTAGCTCCCGCAACGGCAGGGTCCAGAACTTCTGGTTGTAGGGCAGCAGATAGTGCTTGGCCAGCCCCGCGCCCCAGGTTTCATAGATGAAATCCTCCAGGTTGCGCGGCTGCTGGCGCCGGTTGCGAAAGGGAATGGTCTGGCTGTTGAGGGGCGTGCTGCTCTCCAGGCTGCCTTCGTCGCCGCTGTCTGGGCTGCGTGTGGTCCGGGCGGTCGGCTCGGGGCTGCGCGGCGCCAAATTCATGATCCCCAGCAGACAGTCCTGCACCAGATCCGCCGGCAGTCCGTACAGGGATTCCTGGAAGGGATAGGGAACCATCTGGTTATGGCTGTAGATCCAGGCTTCCCGTGTCTGCCAGTGCAGGTTATCGCCCAGCACCAGCTGGTAGAGCTGCTGCACATCGGGGTGTTTCGAGAACAGGACATGGCCGCCGTAATCGAACGTGAAGCCATGATCCTCCAGGGAGCGGCAGTTGCCCCCCACCTGGCTGCGCTGCTCCAGCAACAGGGCCTGCTCGCCCAGGTGATAGGCCGCGCTCAGCCCGGTCGGCCCGGCGCCGAGAATCACCACCGGTGGCGATCCCGCACTGGCGCGGCGGGTGGCGGCCGGAATCGGTGCGCTAACGGCTGGGCGCCGGGTGCGGCGCTGGCGATTCTGCGCCACGGCCTGCTGCAACAATTGCTGCATGCGTGGCACCGTGCGCTCCCAGCGGCCTTCCTCCAGCGCCTGGCGCACGCCCGCCAGGCGCTGCTCACGGGCCTCCGCGGTTTCCACCAGCGCCTGCTCGCAAGCCCGGATGAAGGTTTCGGGCGAATCCGCCAGATACAGCAGCGGCGTCAGTTGATCGGTCAAACCTGCAATGGGCGTGCTCACCACCGGCTTTTCGGTCGCCAGAAATTCCAGCAGCCGGACCGGACTGGCCCATTGGGTGGCCTCGTTGCAGACCCAGGGCAGGATGCACAGATCCCAATGGCACATGAACGCCGGCAAGTCGCCGAATTTCTCCGGCCCCGGGTAGTGGATATTGGGCGCCTGGGGCAAGGCCTCCTCGTCTTCCAGATGGGTCACCGGGCCGATCATCACCAGTTGCCAGTCCGGATGGGCGGCCGCCAGTGCCGCCAGCAGCTCCCGGTCGAGGCGCCGGTCAAGACTGCCAAAATAGCCCAGGCGCGGGCGGGGCAAGCTGGCTTGCTGGGGCGGCTCGGGGGGCCGCTGAATGGGTCGGAAGTGCGCTTGGTCGACTCCATCCAGAAAGCAGTAGACCTGATCATGCTTGCCCTGCAGTGCCCGCAGTACGCTGCTGCTGTCGGTAAACACCAGATCCGCTGCCTGCAGCAGATCCACCTCCCGCTCCGGCAGGTAGGCCTTGCCCGGCCGGTGCAGCCGGCCATGCAGTTCCCCCATGCAGTCGTAGACGACCGCCAGCGGTTGGTAGTCATGCATGAGCGGTTCCGCGGTCGGGGTATAGAACCAGGCCACCCAGTCGTCGATGCCGTAGTCCTCGATCAATTGCGCCAGCAGGTGATCGAGATAGGGCAACTGGGTTTCATGAAAGCCGACCACCCGCTCCGGCGTCTGCGGTTGGCACAAGAACAGGTTGGGGAGGAGTTCCTGCACCTCCAGATGGGGTTCCGGATGTTCCCGCTGCAGGGGTTCCTCCAGGTAGAACACCCGACCCTCGGCGGCCAGGCGACGAATGATCTGCTGCGGCCGCCGCTCGCTCTCGTGCCAGCGGATATGGGAAAAAACGATCAGATCCTGCGCCATTCACGTATCCTCGGTCGGGGCGCCCGTGGGCCGAAACAGCCATGGGGACGTCCGGGATCTGTGCCAGGACTAAAAGAGGGGATTGCTCGGGCCTGGCCCTGTGTACATTTAAGAGAAAGCCCGGCGAATTAGTAGCCACGGGCGCAAGATTGTCCGACGGCTACCCTCGCGGCGAACAACCGGCCCGCGTCAGGCGCGGGCCGCAGCGTTCAGAGACGCTCCATCTGGCGAATGAACTCCTCGGACTGGGCGATGGCCTGTTCCATCTCCCGCACCAGCCTGGCCACGTCTTCCTCCACCGTGCGCAGCTCGCCCTGCAGACGGTCGATGGCGCGCGCATTGAGGTTGTGCTTGAGGTACAGCACCTGGTCCTGCAGGACTGACAGCACCGGCGCCATGCGGGCTTCCGCCGAGCGCATGGCCTTGAGCAGCTGCTCGTAGTCCTGCCGGGTTACCCGCAGCTTGCGGGCGCTGTCCTGGCGCAGCTCGGCGTTGGAGTAGAGTTCGAGCTCCTCTTCCCACTCGTCGAACAGGGCGGTGGAGACACTCTCAACCGCATTGATCCGCTCATGCACCCGGTCGGCGGCGGCCCGGCTGTCCTTGTAGGCGGAATTCAGGGCGTCGTATTCCTGCTGCAGATCGCTGTCGTCCTTGCCAAACAGGGCCTGAAACTGCTCCAGGGCTGACTTGAACTCTTCCTTGGCGTCCTGCTGGGAGTCCCGTGCGTCTTCCACGCGGTCCACCAGGATGTCGCGCTTCTCGAAGCCGAACTTTTCCATGGTGTTGTAGTAGAGCTGGGAACAGCCGCCCAGCAGCAAGACCAGGGCCGACCATGACCACAGGCGCACCAGGTTACTCATTACACGTCTCCTTTCATCCGTCGTTGCCGGTCATCTTCAATTCCGTGAAACATCGGGCCGGCGTCAGTCGGCCGGCACAATCCGCAAACGTCCCCGCTCCACCTTGATGTCCAGCGGCACCGATCCGATCAGGCGCTGGCGGTAGTCGCTCTCATCCAGCCGGTACACCGGCATGGTTTCCAGCATCTGGGCGAGAACGCGCATGGCGGCGTCGGTCGCGGGCTTGAGGTCACCCTTGAAATAAGGTGAATCCACCCGGCTGTCGAGCAGCTTCAGGCGCCGGATATACACGGCCCGGTCCTCGCTGCTGTAGACCGGCGCGCCCTCCAGCTTGAGTGCCACATCCACCGGCACCCGCATCATCAGGGCATTGAGTGCCACTTCGCCGTTGACGTCCAGCACCACCACGTCACGGCCATCCGGCCCCAATTCCACATCGACCTTGCCCAGCGCCACGCTCAGCGGCGAGCCGGATTCCAACTGCTCGCGGTCGAAGGCCGCCACCTGGCGCTGTAAATGGTGTTCTACCTCGGATTCGGTAATGGTATAGCTGGTCAGCGAGGCGCAACCGCCCATCAGCAGAAGCAACGCCAACGGCAGCAAACGGGTGATCCAAAACATACTGGCTCCTTGATACGCCGGCCGTGGCCTACAGGTCGCGGTCGGTCGATGACTGCTTGTGAATATAGGCCTTAAGCGGCTCGAGAAAACGCAGCGTGACGAAGGTCAACAGGGACAGCAGCAAAGCGATCTCCAGCCGTCCGAAAGACACCGCCAGGCCAACGGCCCCAGTAGACCAGATGGCCGCCGCCGTTGCCAGCCCGCGCACATTGGTGTCGTTCTTCAGAATCACGCCGCCACCGATAAAGCCGATGCCGGTCAGCATCCCCTGCACCACCCGGGACCGGGCTTCCTCGTCCGCGAACACGCTCATGCCGATCAGCATGTAGCCACAGACCGCCACCGCCACCAGGGGAAAGGTGCGCAGGCCGGCGGAACTGGCCGTGCGTTCGCGCTCCCAGCCAATGGGCAGCGCCAGCAGGTAGGCAATTCCCAAGTGAATCAGGTTACTGGCCACCAGCTGCCAGTCGATGTCGAACGGATCCATGAGTTCGCTCCAGCCACTTCCGCGCCTGTTCTATTCTGCAGCAAACCATGAATTTCGACGTCTCAGGATGTCTCTGGCCAGGGCAAAGGGTTGGCCGGGTCGCTGAGGGGCAATCTAATCCCGCACCAGCTGGATCTCCCGCTCGCCCTTGGGACCGCTCAGAGTCAGTCGCACGGGCGTGCCGCGAATGCCGAACAGGCGCTCCTCGGCATCACGCAACGAGACCACCGGCACCCCGTCGACGGCCTGCAGGACCTCCCGCTCGCTCAGGGACAGCAGTGGCGGCAACCCCGGCAGCACTTTCGCCACGAAGACCTGGCCCTCCTGTTCGCCGAAGCGCAGTGGAATCCGGCCGACCTCCTCCACCGGTAGCCAACCGCGCTGGCGATTGCCTTCCACACAGAGATCCCGCTGCTGGTTGGCCAGCGCCCAGGCCTGCGTGCTCATCCCCAGGCTGGCCTCGGCGCGCCCGGTGCAATCATGCTCGCGGCCCTCGGCATTGACCATCTTCTGAACCTTCACCACCGTACAGCCCGCCAGCAACAGCACAGCCAGAATCGCACATCCTTGCTTCATGGTGCCTCCCTGCAGCCTCATCAATCGTGATCAGACATTGCGAGGAAATTCTAGTTTGAAGCGAGGTCGGCACCTAGCGACGCCAAATGGCGACAACTGATCGCGTTCAGGTCAATGCCACGCTTTTGACCTGAGCATATAGAGTGCGCCCCGGCGCCAGGGCCAAGCTATCGGCGGAGCGGCGGGTGATGCGCGCCAGCAGCGTCTGGCCCCCCAGATCCAACTGCACCAGCAGCTGCGCCGGGTCCCGATCCGGGTTGAGCGCCCGCACCTGGGCCGGCAGCACATTGGAAATGCTGCTGGCCCGGGGCGGCTCCAGCGCCAGGCTGACATCTCGGGCCTGAATACAGACCCGGGTGGCCGCCCCCAGCGGCAGCGGCTGCAGCGACACCGCCAACTGACCGCCCGCCACCCGCAGGTAAGTGAGATGGTAGTGGTGATCGTGGCGCTCGACTTCCGCCTCAAGCACCGTCGCCGCCTCCTCCAGATGTGCCAGCGGCAGGTCGGCGCGGGTCAGCATCTCATTGAGCGGCCCCTGGGCCCGCACCTGCCCCTGCTCCACCAGCACCAGCCGATGGGACAGCCGCATCACCTCCGCCGGCGCGTGGCTGACGTACAACACCGGCATCTGCAACTCGGTGAACAGCCGTTCCAGATACGGCAGGATCTCCGCCTTGCTCTGCAGATCCAGGCTCGCCAGCGGCTCATCCAGCAGCAGCAATTCCGGGCTGGTCAGCAAGGCCCGGGCAATGGCCACCCGCTGACGCTGGCCGCCCGACAGCTGCTGGGGACGGCGTGCCAATAGCGGTTCCAGCTCCAGCAGTTGCAGAGTCTCGGCGAAATCTACCCGCCGCTGGGCCGGGCGCAGCCGTTTCCAACCGTATTCCAGATTCTGCCGGACCGACAGATGGGGAAACAGGCTGGCCTCCTGGAACACGTAACCCAAAGCCCGACGATGGGGCGGCAGCCGCTGGCTCTCGTCCTGCCAGACCTGGCCATTGCAGACAATCCGCCCGGACCGGATCGGCTGCAGCCCGGCGATGCAGCGCAGGATGCTGCTCTTGCCGGCGCCCGAGCGGCCGAACAGGGCGGTGACGCCGGCGGCGGGCGCCTGCAGCGCCACCGCCAGCTCAAAGCTTCCCACATGGGCCTGAAAGCAGGCGTCGAGTCCGCTCATGGGCGCAGGATCCGCAAACGCCGGCCACTGAACTGCACCGCCAGTAGAACCGTGAAGGAAAATCCGACCATGACCGCCGCCAGCCAGTGGGCGCGGGAATACTCCAGCATTTCCACATGATCATAGATGGCCACCGACACCACCCGGGTCTCGCCGGGGATGTTGCCGCCGATCATCAACACCACGCCGAACTCACCCAGGGTATGGGCAAACACCAGAATGGCGGCGGTCACAAGCCCAGGCCGCGCCAGTGGCAGAACCACGCTGCAAAAACGGTCGAAGGGGCCGGCCCGCAGCGTGGCCGCAACCTCCAGGGGACGGCGGCCCAAAGCCTCGAAACTGGCCTGGATGGGCTGAACCGCGAATGGCAGGGATGAGATGACGGACGCAACGACCAGTCCGGCGAAGGTAAAGGGCAACGTGCCGAGTCCCAGCATCTGGGTCAGCTGGCCGCCGACACCCTGGGGCCCGAACAGGACCAGCAGGTAGAATCCGAGCACCGTCGGCGGCAGCACCAATGGCAGCGCCACCAGCGCGCCCAGTGGTCGCTTCAGCCAGCTGCGCGTGGTCGCCAACCACCAGGCCAGCGGTGGGGCCAGGCACAGGAGCGTCAGGGTGGTCGCCGCAGCCAGGCGCAAACTCAGGGTGATGGCCTGCCAGTCGGCGTCCTGCAGGTCCATGGGCGGCTGACTAGCGTCCGCCGGAAGCGGCGTGGGAGGTGGAATGCGCGGTGGAATAGCCCAGTGCGGTCAGTTCCGCGCCAGCTTGCGGCGAGCGGAGAAAGGCCAGAAACGCCCGTGCTGCGTCATTGGTCGTGCTGCGCCGCAGGAGAACCGCGCCCTGGGCGATGGGCGCATGCAATGCTTGCGACACCAGCCAATAGGAGCCCCGTTCGTCCTCCGGCAGCGCGAGCACTTGTGAGTAGGCCACCAGACCCAGGGGCACGTTGCCGGATTGCACAAACTGGAAGGCTTGGCCCACGTTCTCTCCCTGAATCAAGTGATGCTGCCAGCGCGGGAAAACCCGCAGGGCATGCAACACCTGCAGAGCCGCCACGCCATAGGGCGCGGTGCGGAAATTGGCGACTGCCAATCGGGCGGGTTCACCGTCGAGCAGCACCTTGCCCTCGGCATCCACCAACCCTGGCGTGGCGCTCCACAGGACGAGGCGGCCATTGACATAAATAAAGAAACTGTCCGCCACCGCCAGGCCCTCTTCGCTCAGGCGCCGCGGGCGCTCATCATCAGCGGCGAGAAACAGATCATAGGGCGCGCCCTGGCGGATCTGGGCGTAGAGCTTGCCGGTGGAGGCGAAACTGCTCTTGAGGTGATGGCCGGTCTGTTGCTCGAACAGGGGCGCCAGCCGCGCCATAGCCGTGCTGAAACTGCTGGCCACCGCCACCCGGACCTCGTCGGCTGACACCGCAGCCGGGATGAGAAGCAGGGCCGCCAGCAGCAGGAAGCATCCTGGCAGGCTCGCCCGACAACGGATGGCGTTCATCGCTGTTTCTCGACTCAAGTTCCGCCCCCTTCACTCCAACCTTCTTACTACAGGCCTCAGCTATACAGCAGGCACTCATTTAATTGCGCGCATAAGGATTCCCCGAAGCCCCCGCGTTGTCAACCGCCGCCCGGCACCGACAACCTGCTTAAAAACGGGGCACCGAGCCTGTATAGTGGGCCGTTTTGAAGCAGTAAGACTGAGCCCATCTCATGGCGAGAAGAACCAAAGAAGAAGCGGAGCTGACCCGGCAGCAGTTGCTGGACGCAGCTCGTCATGCCTTCGCCGAGCGCGGCGTGAGCCGGACCAGCCTGGAGCATATCGCCTGTGCCGCCGGGGTCACCCGCGGTGCGGTCTATTGGCACTTCGCCAACAAGGTCGAGCTGTTCTTTGCCATGCTGGATCAGGTCACCATCCCAATTCTGGCCACGGCGGAAGACCCTAACCTTTCGCCTACCCAGGCAGATCCGCTGCTGGGCATCACCCGCTTTCTCAGCGCGGTGTTCCAGCGCCTCGATCAAGATGAGCAGACCCGCCAGGTGTTCGAGATCATTTCCAATAAATGCGAGATGGTCGCGGAGTTCTCCGCGCTCCTCGAGCGCTTTCAGGTGCGGCTGCACAGCCTGACCCAGAAGCTGACCCTCGCCTACGCCCGCGCCGCCGCCATGAATCAACTGAAGCCTGGCCTGGACCCGACCATTCTCGCCCTTGAGACCTCCACCTTCTTTAACGGCCTGTTCAAGATGTGGCTGGTCGACCAGGACGGCACCCTGGTGCGCAACCGCATCCAGCCCCTGATCCTCACCCACATGGCGCTGCGCGCCCGCGATCCCCAGCACCTGGACCGCTGCCTCCCCTTGTGATGCCTGTGAGGGCTCCGGCTATGCCGGGTCTCTTATTCGCATTGGGCATTCACAAACATGCATAAGATTAATTTCTACCGTTGCCGATTATTCGTGTAAGGTCTGTCTCTTTACGCCCTCAGACCTTGCCGTCGCGGTGACTCTTTCCCAACCGGCGCGGCCCGATTGAAGGATAACGACGTCATGACCAATTCTTCCTCCCCGTCCGCCAGCCACGGCTTCAATCAGGTGGCGGTGATCGGTGCCGGCACCATGGGCCGTGGCATTGCCATGAGTTTTCTCAATGCCGGCATCTCCGTCACGCTCGTTGATGTTGGCCAGGAGGCCCTGGACCAGGGTGTCGCCGCCATTCACCAGACCTATGAACAGATGATGGCCAAGGAGCGGATCGATCAGGCCGGGATGGAGCAGCGCCTGGCGCAATTGCGCACCGCGACCGACTACAGCGAGATCCGCGAGGTGGATCTGGCAATCGAGGCGGTCTACGAGAATCTGGCGCTGAAGCAGAAGATCTTTAGCCAGCTCGACACCAGCCTCAAAGCCGATGCGGTACTGGCCACCAACACCTCGTACCTGGATGTGGACGCCATTGCCAACGCCACCCAGCGCCCCCAGCAGGTGCTGGGCCTGCACTTCTTCAGCCCGGCCCACATCATGAAGCTGCTGGAGATCGTGCGCGGTGCCAAGACCGCCCCCGAGGTGCTGGCCCGCGCCCAGACCCTGGCCAAGCAGATCAAGAAGGTGGCGGTGGTCGCCGGCAACTGCCACGGCTTTATCGGCAATCGGATGCTTGCGCCCTATGTACACCAGGCCCGCATGCTCCTGCTGGAAGGCGCCCTGCCGCAACAGGTTGACCGGGCGCTTGAGAGCTTCGGCATGGCCATGGGCCCGTTCCGCATGTATGACGTAGTCGGCGTGGACCTGGAATGGCGCGCCCGGCAAATGGCAGGCACGCCCTCGGATATCAGCGTCTGGCTCGACGACCGCCTCTGCGAAATGGGCCGCTTCGGCCAGAAGAGTGGCCAGGGCTACTACCGCTATGAAACCGGCAGCCGCACGGCGATTCCGGACCCGCAGGTGGAAGCGCTAGTCGCCAAGGCTTCGGAAGCCGCCGGCATCGAGCGCCGCGACATCAGCGACGACACCATCGTCACCCGCTGCATTCTGGCGCTGATCAACGAAGGCGCGAAGATTCTCGACGAAGGCATTGCCGGGAGCAGCGCCGACATCGACACCGTCTACCTCAACGGCTATGGCTTTCCAGCCGAGCGCGGCGGCCCCATGGCCTATGCCGACTCCCTTGGGCTGCAGCAGGTTCTGGCCGAGATTCAGGCCCTGCAGCGCCAGCATGGCGATGTGTGGCAGCCCGCCGCCCTGCTCCAACGCCTGGCCGAACAAAATGGCCGCTTCGCCGACTATCGCACGTCCTGATTCCTGACCGGAGACTGATCCATGGCCGAGTACAAAGCTCCCCTGCGCGACATGCGCTTCGCCCTGCATGAAGTCCTGCAGGTGACCGATCATTACCAGGCACTGAACAAGTCCGACATCAACAGCGATTTGATCGACGCGGTGCTGGAAGAAGGTGCCCGCTATGCCGGTGAAGTGGTCGCGCCACTCAACCGCAGTGGCGATGAGGAAGGCGCCCAGTTCCACAACGGCCAGGTCACCACGCCGGCCGGCTTCAAGGACGCCTATCGCCAGTTCTGCGACAACGGCTGGGCCGCCATGACCGGACCGGAAGCCTACGGCGGCCAGGGCCTGCCCATCAGCCTGGCGGCGCCTTTCCATGAGATGCTGATGGCCGCCAACCTGTCGTTCCGGGTCTATTCCGGCCTGACCGAAGGCGCGGTGCTAGCGCTGAACAGTCACGGCAGCCAGGAGCTGAAAGACGCCTATCTGGAAAAACTGGTGTCCGGCGTCTGGACCGGCACCATGTGCCTGACCGAACCCCAAGCCGGCACCGATCTGGCCCTGCTGCGCACCAAGGCCGAGCCGAATGGCGACGGCTCCTATGCCATCAGCGGCACCAAGATTTTCATCAGTGGCGGCGAGCACGACATGAGCGGGAACATCATTCATCTGGTGCTGGCCCGACTGCCGGACGCCCCCGCCGGGGTCAAGGGCATCAGCCTGTTCCTGGTGCCCAAACTGCTCCCCAACGCCGACGGCACGCCGGGTGAGATCAACACCCTCAGTTGCGGCTCCATCGAGCACAAGATGGGCATCAAGGGCGCGGCCACCTGCGTGATGAACTTCGACGGCGCCCGCGGCTGGCTGATCGGTGAGGCCAACCAGGGCCTGGCCTGCATGTTCACCATGATGAACGACGCCCGCTTTCAAGTGGGCCTGCAAGGCCTCGGCGTGGCGGAGATGGCCTATCAGGGCGCGGTGCATTACGCCCGCGAGCGCTTGCAGTCCCGTTCCCTGACGGGCCCCAAGGCACCGGAACAAGCGGCGGACCCCATCATCGTCCACCCGGACGTGCGCCGCATGCTGCTGACCCAGAAGGCGTTGGTGGAAGGCAGCCGCATGATGGCCTACTACGTGGCGACCCAGATCGATGTGGAGCACCTGCATGAGGATGCCGAAGCGCGGGCCCAGGCCAGCAAACGGGTGGCGCTGTTCATTCCCATCATCAAGGCATTCCTGACCGATCTCAGCCTGGAGTCCAGCAGCCTGGGCATGCAGGTGTACGGTGGCCACGGCTATATCCGCGAGTGGGGCATGGAACAATTGCTGCGGGATGGCCGCATCACCATGCTGTACGAAGGCACCAACGGCATTCAGGCGCTGGACCTGATACGACGCAAACTGATGGGTGACCGGGGCGAGGAGATGCAGCGGTTCCAGTCAGAGATCCTGGCGTTCTGCGAGACTCATCAGAACGATGCCGCGCTACAGGAGTTCCTGGCGCCCCTGGCCGAACTGGTAACGCAGTGGCGGTCGTTGACCGATCATGTGCTGCAAGCGGCCCAGGCCAACCCTGAGGAAATCGGCGGCGCAGCGGTGGATTATCTGCAGTTCTCCTCTTACGCGGCTTTGGCCTATTTCTGGGCGTTGATGGTGAAGACCGCCGCCGCACAACTGGATGCAGGCAGCGAGGATGCCTCGTTCTATCAGGCAAAACTGGCCACGGCGCGCTTTTACTTCAAGCGCCTGCTGCCACGCACCAAGGCTCATCAGGACGCTATTTTCGCGGGGGTAGATACCCTGATGGAGCTAGAGGCGGAACAGTTTTTGTTTTGAATGTTTAGCAAGTAACGACTAGGCCAACCTTTTCGTAGAGACGCCGCTAAGTCGTTCCGTAGCAGCGCGGGGCCGGCCATCCGGCATGGATGCCGCGGAGGGCGCGCCGGCACATGGAGGTGCGGGGACGCCTAGTCCGTCGCAACCGGCGAAGGAATGACTTAGTGGCGGCTGAGAGTCTGATGGAAGCACGGCATTAGTAATCTGCAGGATGCATAGCCCTCCACCAGATTGCTAGATCATGCAGAGTGGCCACAAGGCGTTCTTTCTCCACCGCCCCAACGACACATCCCTGTGTCGGTGGGGCTACCGAGCCATCCCTGGCTCTGTTCCGAAAGAACACCTTGCGTCCACTTCAGGCTATGGTGGTTCATCGTTACACGACCAAATAACTATTTTGTTCAACGACCAGCGGGGATCAGACCATGACGTCTTTCAGCTTTACCACCACCAAAACGCTGATCAGCGAACCTGGCAGTGCCAAGCGGCTGGGCTCCTTGTGCCAGGAACAGGGTGCAAAATCGGTCCTGATCGTCACCGACCCCGGCATTCGCAAAGTCGGCTTGCTGGACCGGGTCATGCCGGGCTTTGCCGAGGCCGGCGTCAAGGTGGATGTATTTGACGAAGTCGAAGCCGATCCCGCCGACCGTACCGTCCTCAAAACGGTCGAACTGGCCAAAAGCCGGCAGGCGGATCTGGTGGTGGGCTTTGGCGGCGGCAGCTCCATGGACGTGGCCAAGCTGGTGGCCTTTCTGGCCGCGCCCGACTGCACGCAAGAACTGGCTGGCATCTACGGCGTGGGCAATGCCAAGGGCAATCGCCTGCCCCTGATCCAGGTTCCCACCACCGCCGGCACCGGCTCCGAAGTCACCCCCATCGCCATTGTCACTACCGGCGAAACCACCAAGGCCGGAATCGTCTCGCCCGTGCTGCTGCCCGATATCGCCCTGCTGGATGCGGAACTAACCCTGGGCCTGCCACCCCAGGTCACGGCGGCCACCGGCATCGACGCCATGGTGCATGCCATCGAGGCTTACACCAGCAAGGCGAAGAAGAACCCCCTGTCCGACATGCTCGCCAAGGAGGCCCTGCGCCTGCTGGCCGGCAGCATCGTCACGGCGGTGGAGGACGGCTCGAACGTGCAGGCCCGCGCCAACATGCTGCTGGGCGCCATGCTGGCGGGCCAGGCCTTCGCCAATGCGCCGGTGGCGGCGGTGCATGCCCTGGCCTACCCCCTGGGCGGGCATTTCCACATTCCCCATGGCCTGAGCAACTCACTGGTGTTGCCCCACGTGCTGCGCTTTAACACGGAAGCGGCCGAGGAGCTTTACTCGGAACTGGCGCCCATCATCCTGGGCGAGGCCTGCACCGGCGAGTCATGCCGCGATAAGACGCTACAGCTGGTCGAAGGCCTGGAAGCGCTGATCAAGAAAGTCGGCCTACCCAACCGCCTGCGGGACCTGGATATCCCGGAGACCTTCCTGGAACGCCTCGCCGCCGATGCCATGCTGCAGCAGCGCCTGCTGGTGAACAATCCACGGGATGTCACCGAGCAGGACGCCCTGGCCATCTACCGCGCCGCCTACTGAGGAGCTCCCATGTCGGATATCCAAATCCCAACTCGCGCCGATTACTTTATCTTTCAACCCATCACCACGCGCTGGATGGACAACGACGTGTATGGCCACGTGAACAACGTGACCTACTATTCCTACTTCGATACCGCCGTGAACCTCTATTTGATTGAGGAAGGCGGCCTGGATATCCGCAACAGCCCGGTGATTGGCTACGTGGTCAACTCCAGCTGCAACTATCGCCGGGGCATCGCTTACCCGGACCGGCTTGAAGCCGGGCTACGGGTGGACCGGCTGGGTAACAGCTCGGTGCAGTACGGGGTGGGGATCTTTCGCGAAGGCGAGGCCGAGATCTGTGCCCACGGGCAGTTCGTGCACGTGTTCGTGGATCGGGCGACGGAGAAGTCGGTGCCGATTCCGGCGAAATTGCGGGCGGCGTTGGAGCGGATTCAGACGCCAGCACCCTAATACAGCCACTGTGTTAGTCCCCTCTCCCTCCGGGAGAGGGTTAGGG
>JAEZAA010000091.1 GCA_023430625.1 Pseudomonadota bacterium | reverse complement strand
ATTCCAAAGGCGTGATCGACCGGGCTCGTTGTGTCAAGAATCGGTTCCCCGAAGTACAGGGGGTCGGCGGCAACATTGCCACCGCCGAAGCGGCTCTGGCCCTGGCGGATGCCGGTGCGGATGCGGTCAAGGTCGGCATTGGTCCGGGCTCCATCTGTACCACCCGGATCGTGGCCGGTATTGGCGTGCCGCAGATCAGTGCCGTGGCCAATGTGGCTGCCGCGCTGCGTACCCGTGGTATCCCGCTGATTGCCGATGGCGGCATCCGCTTCTCTGGCGACATTGCCAAGGCCATTGCCGCAGGCGCTTCCTGTGTGATGGTTGGTGGGTTGCTGGCGGGTACCGATGAGTCTCCGGGAGAAGTCGAACTGTATCAGGGACGTGCCTACAAGGCGTATCGTGGAATGGGCTCACTGGGTGCCATGGGCCAAAGCCAGGGTTCCAGCGACCGTTACTTCCAGGATGCCAAGGCCGGTGTTGAAAAACTGGTGCCGGAAGGCATCGAGGGACGGGTGGCGGTGAAGGGGCCGCTGACGAACATCGTGCATCAGATGATGGGCGGCCTGCGTGCCTCCATGGGCTACACCGGCTGCCAGGACATCGAGGAGATGCGCACCAAGCCTCAGTTCGTGCGCATCACCAGTGCCGGCATGCACGAGAGTCACGTGCACGACGTCACCATTACCAAGGAAGCCCCCAACTACCGGATCGGCTGATCCGATAGCCTGGGTTTCCATTGTATCGGTCCGGCACGGACTGGATCCGTGCCAGCGGGGCGCTACCTGAGTAGCTGCCCCGTTCGTTTTTTCTAGAGAAGGCGGTTGTTCCTATCATGTCCCAAGCTAATCAGTCCGTGTCCCACGACATCCATGCCCATCGGGTCCTGATCCTGGACTTCGGTTCCCAATACACCCAGTTGATCGCGCGTCGTGTCCGTGAAATCGGCGTGTATTGCGAAATCCGTGCGTTCGACATGAGCGAGGCGGAGATTCGCGAGTTCAACCCCCGTGGCATCATCCTGGCGGGTGGTCCGGAGTCAGTGACGGAGCTGGGTTCCCCGCGGGCGCCTGACTGTGTGTTCACAATGGGATTGCCGGTATTCGGCATCTGCTACGGCATGCAGACCATGGCCGAGCAGCTGGGTGGCAAGGTGGCCGGCTCCAATATCCGCGAGTTCGGCTATGCCCAGGTCCGTGTGGATACCGAGAACCGCTTGCTGCACGACATCCGGGATCACCTGGACGGCGACGGCAAGGCCTTGCTGGATGTCTGGATGAGCCATGGCGACAAGGTGTCGGTGCTGCCGCCGGACTTCGTCTGTATTGCCTCGACGCCCAGTTGTGCCATCGCGGCCATGGCCTGTGAAGCGAAGCGCTTCTATGGCGTTCAGTTTCACCCCGAAGTCACCCACACCCTGCAGGGACGCCGTATTCTCGAGCACTTCCTGCTGGAAATCTGCGGCTGCCAGGCGCTCTGGACGCCAGCCAATATCATTGAGGACCTGATCGAGCGGGTGCGCCAGCAGGTGGGTTCCGACAAGGTGCTGCTGGGTCTGTCCGGCGGGGTGGACTCCTCGGTGGTGGCGGCCCTGTTGCACCGCGCCATTGGCGACCAGCTGACCTGCGTGTTCGTGGACAACGGCCTGTTGCGCAAGAACGAAGGCGATCAGGTGATGGACATGTTCGCCCGCAACATGGGCGTGAAAGTCATTCGCGCCGATGCCGCCGATATCTTCCTGAGCAAGCTGCAGGGCGTGTCCGATCCGGAGCGTAAGCGCAAGGTGATCGGTAATACCTTTATCGAGGTGTTCGATACCGAGGCCACTAAGCTGCAGGATGTGCGCTTCCTGGCTCAGGGAACCATTTATCCCGACGTGATCGAATCCGCGGCCGCCAAGACTGGCAAGGCCCATGTGATCAAGAGCCATCACAACGTGGGTGGCTTGCCCGAAGACATGCAGTTCGAGCTGGTGGAGCCGCTGCGCGAGCTGTTTAAGGACGAAGTGCGCAAGATCGGCCTGGAGCTCGGCTTGCCGTACGATATGGTGTACCGTCACCCGTTCCCGGGTCCCGGTCTGGGCGTACGCATCCTGGGCGAAGTGAAAAAAGAGTACGCGGACATTTTGCGGGAAGCCGATGCGATCTTCATCGAGGAGCTGCACAAGGCGGACTGGTATCACAAGACCAGCCAGGCATTTGCGGTCTTCCTGCCGGTGCGGTCGGTTGGCGTGGTCGGAGATGGCCGTCGCTACGAGTGGGTGATCGCACTGCGTGCGGTGGAAACCATCGACTTTATGACGGCCCGTTGGGCACACTTGCCGTACGAGTTGCTGGAAACCGTTTCCAACCGGATTATCAATGAGATTTCCGGCGTGTCCCGGGTGACCTATGACGTGTCGTCCAAGCCGCCTGCGACCATCGAATGGGAATAAACGCCCAATAAATGGGAACAAAACGCTTAGGACTGGATTGTACGGACTGGTAGTAATAGGTGACTAACTCTATCTTCTTGCATGGACCTGACGGGGCAGGGCAGGAACCGGACCGCAATCGGGATGAGTTCTGGATGCGGCGGGCGCTGGAGTTGGCGCATGAGGCTGCCGCCGCCGGTGAGGTGCCGGTGGGAGCTCTGGTGGTGCTGGATAACGAGGTGATCGGAGAGGGCTGGAACCGTCCGATCAGTGCCCAGGACCCAACGGCTCATGCGGAAATGGTGGCAGTGCGGGCCGCCGCACAATCTCTGGCAAACTACCGGATGCCGGGTGCCACACTGTATGTCACCCTGGAACCCTGTACCATGTGTGCGGGTGCCTTGGTTCACGCCCGGATCTCGCGGCTGGTGTTCGGCGCCAGCGAGCCCAAGGCGGGAGCCGTGATCAGCCAGGCCCGGACCCTGGAGCAACCCGCGCTGAACTGGCGGGTGCAGGTTGAGGGTGGACTGCTGGCCGATGAGTGTTCGGCCTTGTTGAGCGGATTTTTCCGCGAGCGCCGTCGGACGCGGCGCGAGGAGCCCTAGATCCAATCGCGACGGATTCGTGATGATTGGAAGGGCATATTACTCATTTAGATTGAGCTGGGACTAAGGAAAGAACATGAGATTGTTGGTAACGGGTGGCGCCGGCTATATCGGTAGCCATGTAGTCCGGCAGCTGGGTGAGGCCGGGCACGAGGTGGTGGTGTACGACAATCTGTCTACTGGCCATCGCTGGTCTCTGTTGCACGGCGAGTTGGTGCTTGGCGATCTGGCCGATCGGACGCAATTGGAATTGGTTTTCTCCAAATACCAATTCGATGCGGTCCTGCATTTCGCGGCCAATATCGTGGTGCCGGAATCCGTCGAGAACCCGCTGAAATACTACGCCAACAATACCCGCAACACGCTGAACCTGCTGAGCGTGATGGATCAGTTCGGTGTGGATAAGCTGGTCTTTTCCTCGACCGCAGCCGTCTACGGCATGCCGGATCACATGGTGCTGACCGAGCAGACGCCGCTGGCGCCAATCAATCCTTACGGCGCCTCCAAAATGATGAGCGAGCGCATGATCACGGATCTGGCGTTCGCCAGCCCGTTGCGTCATGTGATCCTGCGCTACTTCAATGTGGCTGGCGCCAATCCTGACGCCCGGATCGGGCAGGCCACGCCAGAGGCGACGCACCTGATCAAGGTGGCCTGTGAGTGTGTCAATGGCGTGCGTCCAGGCATGAAGATATTCGGCACCGATTACGAAACCCGCGACGGTACCTGTATTCGCGATTACATTCACGTGGAGGACCTGGCCAAGGCCCACGTGATCGCGCTGGATTACCTGCGCGAGGGCGGTGACTCCCAAATCCTGAACTGCGGTTATGGCCGTGGTTTTACGGTGCGGGAGGTCATCGAGACGGTGAAGCGGCTGTCTGGCGTGGATTTTCCCGTCGAGGAAACCGGCCGTCGCGCTGGCGACCCGGGCGCCCTGGTGGCCGACAATGCCAAGATCAAACAAGTCCTGGGCTGGACGCCCGATTTCGACGATCTGGATCTCATTGTCGGCACGGCGCTGAAGTGGGAAGCTGAATGGCAACGCCGCCAGAAAGGATAACGGGCGCGTCGTCGAAGCAACCTGAACATGCATTCATTGAAACCTGCAATCTCTAGAGAAGGAACGTCATGAAAATCACGATATTCGGTACCGGTTACGTGGGTTTGGTCACGGGCGCTTGCTTGGCCGACGTCGGACATAACGTGCTCTGCATGGATGTAGATGAGAAGAAAATCGAAGGGCTGAAGAACGGCATCATCCCGATCTACGAGCCCGGCCTCGAGTCGATCGTGAAGCATAATTTCGAAGCGGGCCGTCTGCAGTTCACTACCGATCCGGAAGCCGCCGTGCAACATGGCGACTTGCAGTTCATTGCCGTTGGTACTCCGCCCGATGAAGACGGCTCCGCCGATCTTCAGTATGTGCTGGCAGTGGCCCGCACCATTGGCCGCTACATGACGTCCTACAAGGTGATCGTGGATAAGTCCACGGTGCCGGTGGGAACCGCCGACCGGGTCCGCAAGGCGGTGTCCGAAGAGCTGACCGCACGCGGCGCGGAGCTGACGTTCGATGTGGTATCCAACCCCGAGTTCCTGAAGGAAGGTGCGGCGGTCAACGACTTCATGAAGCCGGATCGCATCGTGGTGGGCAGCGACAGCGCGAAGGCCCAGTCCCTGATCCGGGAAGCCTACTCGCCGTTCAACCGTAACCACGATCGCATGGTGTACATGGATATCCGTTCGGCGGAGCTGACCAAGTATGCCGCCAACGCCATGCTGGCCACCAAGATCAGCTTCATGAACGAAATTGCCAACCTGGCTGAGCGCCTGGGTGCGGACGTGGAAGCGGTGCGTTTGGGTATTGGTTCCGATCCGCGTATTGGCTATCACTTCATCTATCCTGGCTGCGGTTACGGCGGGTCCTGCTTCCCGAAAGACGTGCAGGCACTGGTTCGTACCGCGCAAGGCGTCGGCTATGAGGCGGAACTGCTGCAGTCGGTGGAAGCCGTCAACGGCAAGCAAAAAGAGCGTCTGTTCGAGAAGCTGCAGCAACACTTCAGTGGCAAGCTGGAAGGCAAGGTCATCGCGGTGTGGGGCCTGTCGTTCAAGCCGAACACCGACGACATGCGTGAAGCGCCGAGCCGTGTGCTGATGGAAGCCCTGTGGGAAGCCGGTGCGCGTGTGCAGGCCTTCGACCCGGAAGCCATGAAGGAAACCCAGCGTATTTATGCCAACGAAGAGCGTCTGACGCTGTGCGGTACCAAGGAGCAAGCCCTGAAAGGCGCTGATGCCCTGGTCATCTGCACCGAGTGGAAAGAATTCCGCTCCCCCGATTTTGGCATGATCAAGGAGTGCCTGAATCAGCCGGTGGTGGTGGATGGACGTAACCTGTACGATCCGCAACTACTGGCCGAGCGTGGCATTCAGTACTACGCCATGGGACGCGGCCTGAGCGTCAAAAAGCCGCAGTAAGAGACAGGAGGGGAATTCATGAGCGGATTCGAACTACACGAGCGCCTGCAACAGGACACCTTGGAGGTGGGGCGGCTTGAGCTGTGTCGGGTGCTGCTCATGAATAACCGCTGCTTTCCCTGGCTGATCCTGGTGCCTGAAGTGGCGAATATCCGGGAGATCCATGACCTGAGCGACGCCCAACAGGTACAACTGATCCGGGAATCGTCCCGGGTCGGGCAGGCCCTGATGGCGTTGTTTCAGGGCGATAAGCTCAATGTGGCGGCACTCGGGAACATGGTGCCGCAGCTGCATGTTCATCATATCGTGCGCTTTCAGGGCGATCCGGCCTGGCCGGCGCCGGTGTGGGGCACTCCCTATAACGAGCCTTACCAACCTGCGGAAGCGGAGGAGCGGCTGGCACAGTTACGTCAGGCACTGGCGCTTTAATTTCCAAATTGCCTGATTGGACGAGCGCAACGCTCTCTATTAGCCAAGATGGCCTGCTCTGTTAGCCAGGATGGCCTGCCCTCAGATGGCTGATCCCCGGTCCTTTTCCATTCCGCTCTCATCTGGGTTTGCGCATCGTTCGCAATCTTGCGGCACGGACTGATTTTGCCGAAAAATCCGTTTATACTACGCCCCATTTTTTGTGGGGAAGAGGGCGCGACAGTCGGGTCGTGCGCCCTGAATTATCCCTTCAGCCAGAATTTAACGCGGACAACTGATAGCAGGGCGGTTACTGAATATGCGCACTCATTATTGCGGGGCGATCAACGAGAGCCTGGAAGGCCAGGAAGTGACACTGTGCGGCTGGGTTCACCGGCGGCGCGACCACGGCGGGGTGATTTTCCTGGATGTGCGGGATCGTGACGGCATTGCCCAGGTGGTGTTCGACCCGGATTATCAGGAAAGCTTTCAACTGGCCGACCGGGTTCGCAGTGAATATGTGATTCAGGTGACGGGCGCGGTGCGCGCGCGTCCTGCCGGAACGGTCAATCCCAATATGCCTACCGGCAAGGTCGAGGTTCTGGCCACGAGCCTGCAAGTCCTCAACCAGGCGGAGACCCCTCCCTTTCCTCTGGATGAGTATTCCGATGTGGGTGAGGATATTCGTCTCAAATACCGTTTCCTGGACCTGCGCCGCCCTGAAATGGCTGCCAAGTTGCGTCTGCGCTCCCGCATTACCACCAGCATCCGCCGCTACCTGGATGATCAGGGCTTCCTGGACGTGGAAACCCCGATCCTGACCAAGGCTACGCCGGAAGGTGCGCGGGATTACCTGGTGCCGAGCCGGACGCATCCCGGTAACTTCTTTGCGCTGCCCCAGTCGCCCCAGTTGTTCAAGCAGTTGCTGATGGTGTCCGGTTTCGACCGCTATTACCAGATCGCCAAGTGCTTCCGCGACGAAGACCTGCGTGCCGACCGTCAGCCCGAATTTACCCAGATCGACATCGAGACCAGCTTTCTCGACGAAGAGCAGATCATCAGCATCACCGAAGGCATGATCCGCTCGCTGTTCAAGGAAGTGCTGGGCGTGGAGTTCGGCGAATTCCCCCGCATGCCCTACAGCGAGGCCATGCGCCGCTACGGTTCGGACAAGCCGGATCTGCGGATTCCGCTGGAGCTGATCGACGTCGACGACCTGTTGAAGGATGTCGAGTTCAAGGTGTTCAATGGCCCGGCCAATGATCCCAAGGGACGTGTCACCGCGCTGCGTCTGCCCAACGGCGGCCAGTTGTCGCGCAAGGACATCGACGACTACACCAAGTTCGTAGGCATCTATGGCGCCAAGGGTCTGGCCTACATCAAGGTCAACGAGCGTGCCAAGGGCCTCGACGGCCTGCAGTCGCCAATCCTCAAGTTCATTCCCGAGGACAAGGTGCACGCCATCATGGATCGGGTTCACGCCCAAGACGGCGATATCGTCTTCTTTGGCGCCGACAAGGCCAAGATCGTCAGCGAGGCGCTGGGCGCGTTGCGGATCAAGCTCGGCCATGACCTCAAGCTGTTGACCTGCGAGTGGGCGCCCCTGTGGGTGGTGGATTTCCCCATGTTCGAGGAAAACGACGACGGCAGCTACAGCGCGTTGCACCATCCCTTTACCTCGCCCAACTGCACGCCCGAGGAACTGGAAAAGAACCCGGCAGCGGCACTGTCCCGTGCCTATGACATGGTGCTCAACGGCACTGAGCTGGGTGGTGGTTCGATTCGTATCCACCGCAAGGACATGCAGCAGGCGGTATTCCGGGTGCTGGGTATCCAGGAAGAGGAGCAGCAGGAGAAGTTCGGCTTCCTGTTGGATGCTCTGAAGTACGGCGCGCCGCCCCATGGTGGCCTGGCGTTCGGCCTGGATCGTCTGGTCATGTTGATGACGGGCGCCAACTCGATCCGGGAAGTCATCGCCTTCCCGAAAACCCAGAGCGCGGCCTGTGTGATGACTCATGCGCCGAGCGATGTGGATCCCAAACAGCTGCGCGATCTGCACATTCGCGTGCGCAAGCCTGGCGCCGAGTCTTAACTCGGCCCCGGCCCCTGGCAGCCCGACATTCGTCGGGCAAGGTAGGACAGTAACGCTTTAAAGAAGAACCAGGTCGTATAGCTAAATCGGATCAAGCTAAGCGGCAACGAAAAACTGAAGGTGACCTATGGCTGGGCACAGTAAATGGGCCAATATTAAACACCGCAAATCCGCGCAGGATGCCAAGCGCGGCAAGATCTTTACCAAGCTGATTCGCGAACTGACCGTGGCGGCGCGCAACGGCGGCGGCAATCCCGCCGACAACCCGCGCCTGCGGGCAATCATGGACAAGGCGCTGTCCGCCAACATGCCGCGCGATACCATCGACCGGGCTATCGCCCGGGGTGTCGGCGAGGACGCCAACGACAATGTCGAAGAGCTGACCTACGAAGGGTACGGCTTGAGCGGCGTGGCGGTCTTGATCGAAGCCATGACGGATAACCGTAACCGCACCGCCAGCGATGTGCGCTTCGCCTTTACCAAGACGGGCGGCAATCTAGGAACGGACGGCTCCGTGGCTTATTTGTTCAATAAGCTCGGTCGTATTTCCTTTGCACCCGGTGCCGACGAAGACCGGATTCTGGAAGTGGGTCTGGAGGCTGGTGCGGAAGACGTGGTCACCAACGACGACGGCTCCATCGATGTGTTCACCACGCCCGTGGCCTTCGGCGCGGTCAAGGATGCCCTGGATGCGGCAGGTCTTGTGGCCGAGAATGCGGAGGTGGCCATGATCCCGGCGACCTACAGCACCATCGAGGACATTGAGGTTGCCCAGAAGATCATCAAGCTGATCGATATGCTGGAAGACCTGGACGACGTGCAGAACGTCTACACCAACGCGGATTTCTCCGCCGAGGTGATGGATCAGTTGAACGCCTGATCCAATGCCTGCAACAAATTGCCGGAACTTCGCATGCTGAGCCTGGAGTTCTGGCAATCTCGTCTTCGCTGCTCTATTCTGAGCAAGACTGTTTAAAACTACAGTGGTCTTGGGGAGGCAGATCAGTTGATCTCTCCGGTGAACGCCGTCCACGCAGTAACCGTTCTATTCCTGACAGCCAATTTATCCATGACCGCTAATCTATTCATGAGAACGGCGCAATCCGTTACCGGTTATCCATGACGATTATTCTCGGTATCGATCCGGGCTCCCGGATAACCGGCTTTGGCTTAATCCAGGTTGTCGGTAATCAGTCTTCTTACCTCGCCAGCGGATGTATCCGGCTGGGCGAGCAGGCCTTGCCGCAACGTTTGGGGCGAATCTACCAGTCCCTGACCGAAATCATCGATCGCTATCACCCGGAACAGGCGGCCATTGAGCAAGTGTTCATGGCGAAGAATGCCGACTCGGCGCTGAAGCTGGGGCAGGCCAGGGGGGTTGCGATCCTGGCTGCGGTGGAGAGGGGATTGCCGGTGTCGGAATATGCGGCCCGCAGCGTCAAGCAATCGGTGGTCGGGCGGGGCGATGCGGATAAATCACAGGTGCAGCATATGGTGATGCAACTGTTGAAGCTGACGGCCAAACCCCAGGCCGACGCTGCGGATGCCCTGGCCATCGCGCTCTGTCATGCCCATACGGCACAGAGCCTGGTCCAGGTGGCGGGCGTTCGGGGTAGCCGCCGCGGTCGCTGGCGGTAGAAGTCGAAACCAGGCTATTGGGTACCACTGGAGATAAAGCAGAATGATTGGACGTATTCAGGGTGTATTGCTCGAGGTGGATCCACCGCATGTCCTGGTTGATGTCCAGGGTGTGGGCTATGAAATCGAGCTGCCGACGTCGGCTCTTTACAACCTGCCGCCCAAGGGTGAGCGGATTGTGCTGCATACCCATTATGTGGTGCGCGAGGACGCGCACCTGTTGTATGGCTTCCTGGCCCGGCGCGACCGCGAGCTGTTCCGGCTGCTGATTCGGGTGAACAGTGTGGGGCCCAAACTGGCGCTGACGATTTTGTCCGGGTTTGAGCCGGCGGCATTTGTCCACGTGGTAGAGGATAATAACGTCACGGCCCTGACCAAGCTGCCGGGGGTGGGCCGCAAGACTGCCGAGCGCCTGCTGGTGGAGATGCGCGACCGCCTCAAGGACTGGTACGCAGAGGTTGGAACCGATGTCAGTCTGGGCCGGCTGGAGGGCGCGGTCACGGGCGTTGGGCGTGATCTGGACGAGGCACAGGCCGCCCTGGTCGCCCTCGGCTACAAGCCAGCCGAGGCGGCGCGGGCAGTCACCGCGGTGGCACAGGAAGGCATGGCCACCGAAACCATCATTCGTGAGGCCCTACGTGGAATGGCAAAAAACTGACCCCCGGACTAAGATGCCATCAGTTTTAGCCACCCCTCCTGCCAAGTGAGATGTGAACTGATTCACCTCTGAGGGCGGCCTTGGATCGAAGTGATTGCCGTAGGGATGAAAGTCAGCGTCGAGACGTCAGTCCGTTACAGAGACGAAAGTCCACAGAGAACCCGATGATTGAAGAAGACCGTTTGTTATCGCCGGAACCCGGTGCCGCTGAAGAGTATCAGGATCGTGCGATCCGCCCCCGCAAGCTCGATGAATACGTGGGGCAGCCGGCTGTGCGTGAACAAATGGGGATCTTTATCGATGCCGCCCGTTCCCGTCAGGAGCCGCTGGATCACACCCTGATCTTCGGACCGCCTGGCCTGGGCAAAACCACGCTGGCACACATCATTGCCAATGAGATGGGCGTGGCCATCAAATCCACGTCCGGGCCGGTACTGGAGCGGGCAGGGGATCTGGCAGCGCTACTGACCAACCTGAATGCAGGGGACGTGCTGTTTATCGACGAGATCCACCGCCTCAACCCGGCGGTGGAAGAAGTCCTCTATCCCGCCATGGAAGATTATCAGCTGGATATCATGATCGGTGAGGGGCCCGCCGCGCGCTCCATCAAACTGGACCTGCCTCCGTTCACGCTGGTGGGCGCCACCACTCGAGCTGGGTTGTTGACGTCGCCGCTGCGGGACCGGTTTGGCATCGTCCAGCGTCTTGAGTTTTACAACATCAAGGATCTGACCGACATCGTGACCCGCTCAGCGCAGATGCTGAAGATTCCTGCCGACCCGGGAGGGGCGTCCGAGATTGCACGACGCGCCCGGGGTACCCCGCGGATCGCCAACCGCCTGCTGCGCCGGGTGCGGGATTTCGCCGAGGTGCGCGGCAATGGTGTCATCACCGAAGAGACTGCTGACAAGGCGCTCTCCATGCTGAACGTGGACGCCAAGGGCTTCGATCACATGGACCGGCGTTTGTTGCTGGCCATTATCGAGAAGTTCCAGGGTGGGCCCGTGGGGGTGGATAGCCTGGCGGCAGCCATCAGCGAAGAGCGGGGCACCATTGAGGATGTGCTGGAGCCATACCTGATCCAGCAGGGCTACATTCTGCGTACGCCACGGGGCCGTATGGTGACAGCGCACGCTTACCTGCATTTCGGTATATCCCAACCTACCGGCAATTGACCAACCTGACAGGGACTGACAACATGAGCGACCATGTGGCCGCGGAAGGCCGTGCAATTGCGTTCAGTATTCCAGTTCGCGTCTACATCGAAGACACGGACGCGGGCGGTGTCGTGTTCTACGCCAACTATCTCCGGTATTGCGAGCGCGCCCGCACTGAGCTGATTCGCAGCCTCGGTTTCGCCAAGGTGATCCAGCTGGACGCCGGCATCAATTACGTGGTTCACAGCTTGAATTTGCAGTATCGCAAGCCAGCGGTTCTGGATGACGAGTTGGATGTGACGGCACGGGTGCGCGAATTCGGACGCACCTATCTTGTCTTTGAGCAGGAAGTCTGGCGGCGTGAGACCAGGGAACTTTTGGTGAGTGCCGAGGTCAAGGTTGCCTGTGTGGATGCTCAATCGCTCAAGCCGCGTCGTTTGCCGCCCGAACTGGTGACTGCGTTGCAGAAACCTCCGGCGTGACCAATCCGACCGCTGTGACTGCCAATGACGCAGTCCTCTCGCGGGTATTTCCAGACTATGTTTACCCAGGCATACGCCAGCCCGACCAGGCACAGAACAGCCCGGTTAGGTCGCAAGGTTGCCGGGTGGAGTGAACACAAGATTCAGTAGGGGAGCTTAAGGTGGAAGATAAACTGTCGATCTGGGGACTGATTGCCGAAGCCAGTTTTCTGGTGCAAATGGTCATGTTGCTGCTGGTGGCGGCATCGGTCGTATCCTGGGTCATTATTTTTCAGCGCATCAACACCTATAAGCTCGCCCAGAAGGCGGCGGCATCCTTTGAAGAACGATTCTGGTCAGGCATGGATCTGAATCAGCTGTTTCGCGAAGTCAGCGGCAGCGCGGATGCGAACAGCGGCCTGGAGTCCATTTTTCGGGCAGGCTTCAAGGAGTTCACCCGGCTCCGTCAGCAATCTGGTGTCGATCCAGACGCGGTGATGGAAGGAACCAACCGGGCCATGCGAGTGGCAGTCAGTCGCGAAAATGAAAAGCTCAACAATAACCTGTCGTTTCTCGCCACCGTCGGCTCCACCAGCCCCTATGTAGGCCTGTTCGGTACCGTGTGGGGGATCATGAACTCGTTCCGCGGCCTGGCGCAAATGCAGCAGGCCACTTTGGCGACGGTCGCGCCTGGTATCTCCGAGGCCCTGGTGGCAACGGCCATGGGGCTGTTCGCCGCGATTCCGGCCGTGATTGCCTATAACCGTTTCTCGGCGAACTCGGACAAGCTGGTTACCCAGTACGAGACTTTTGCAGAGGAATTCGCCAGCATCCTGCACCGTAAGGTGCACGCCAAATCCTGATCGCGGCGTCTTTGAGGCGCCTCTGTTCCCGGCGCTGAGCTGGTCCTGGTTTTAAAAGGTAGCTTTATGGCTAAGAAGCACAAGAAGCAAATGTCCGACATCAACGTGGTGCCCTATATCGACGTGATGCTGGTTTTGCTCATTATCTTCATGGTGACGGCACCCATGCTGACCCAGGGGGTGAAGGTGGAGTTGCCGCAGGTGACGTCCGATCCGATGGAAGTGCAGGATCAGCAGCCGCCGATTATCGTCAGTGTCGACAGCAATGGCGCCTACTACATGGAAGTTGGGGGCGAGCCCGGTAATCCAACCGATCTGGCCACGCTGCGGAGCAATATCAGCAAGATTTTGCAGCAGACACCCAAGATCAAGGTATTGGTGCGGGGCGACCGTCATGCCGAGTATGGCGAGGTGGTTCGCCTGATGGCGGCCATGCAGGAAAGTGGTGTGGAATCTGTGGGCCTGATTACCGAAAATCCTCAGGGTTGATTGCCTGGTGATCGTTCCGATGCGGTGGGGTGGCGTTGTTTAAGTTCAAATTGGATCCCAGTTACTACAAACCAGTGGGTTACGCCGTGCTGGTGCATGTCGGCGTGGTTCTGCTGATGTCGTTTAGCTGGCCGTTTAGTGCCGACAAGCCCCAGGCGACGCCACGCCATATCAACGCGGTGATGGTCACCGAGGAGATGCTGGCGGACATGATGGCGCAACAGCCCGAGCCAAAGCCTGCACCCAAGCCCGCTCCTCCACGTCCAGATCCGGACAAGCAACGTCAGGAAGAGACGCAGCGCCAGGAAGAACAGGAGCGGTTGCGCGTTGCCGCCGAAGAGAAACGGGCGGAAGAGCGCAAGCAAGCCGAGCAGAAACGGCAGGCCGAGGAAAAGCGTCTGGCGGAGCAAAAGAAGGCTGCCGAACAGAAGAAGCTCGCGGAGCAAAAGAAGCTGGCCGAGCAGAAGAAACTGGAAGAACAAAAGAAGCGCGAAGAGCAGAAGCGGCAGGAAGAGAAGAAAAAACTCGAAGAGCAGAAGAAGCTCGAAGAGCAAAAAAAGCGCGAAGAAGAAAAACGCAAGCAGGAAGAGGTTCGCAAGAAAGAGCAGGAGCGCAAGGCCAAGGAAGAGCAGGAGCGTAAGCTCAAAGAAGAGGCGCGTAAGGCCGAGGAGCGGTTGGCGCAGGAGGCGGCTGAGGCCGAGCGCAGGTTACGAGAGGCCTATCAGCAGTCCCAGGCGGCTCAGCAGTCCCGCGCGGTCGAGGAAAGTGAGACCGCACGCTATACCGCCTTGATTCAACGTGCCATCGAGCGGCAGTGGATTGCGCCTCCCAACATTGCGGCTGGTACCCAGGCTGTCCTGCGCATCCGTTTGGTTCCAACCGGGGAACTGGTGTCGGTTGAGTTGGTCAGAAGCAGTGGTAATGCGGCGTTCGACCGTTCCGTGTTGAGTGCGGCACGTGCCGTGGATCGCTATCCGGTACCGGAGAACAGCCAGTTGTTTGAGCGATTCCGTGAGTTCACTTTGTTATTCAATCCTAAGGGGCAGTGAGTTGATAAATTTGCAGGCTCTCGGCCACATCCGCAGGCAGCGGATCTGGTCCTTGTTCGCGTCCATGTTCATGATGCTGGGCGCTCTATGGATGGCGCCAGCGCAGGCTGAACTGGTCATCGAAATCACCCAGGGCTCAAAGGAAGCCATTCCCATTGCGGTGGTGCCGTTTGCGAACCGCACGGCGGCCGCATTGCCGGAGGACGTGAGCAAGATTGTTGCCGATGACCTGCAACGTACCGGGCAGTTCGCGCCGCTGGACCGCGACAAGATGCTGAGCCTGCCGAGCAGCGCGAGCGAGGTGTTTGTACGGGATTGGCGCCTGCTGGGGCAGCGCTATCTCTTGATCGGCAGCCTGGAAGCGGCTGGTGCAGGCCAATACAAGGTGCGCTACGAGCTTTATGACGTTAACTCATCGCAACGCATACTCGGTGAAGTGGTGACCGGTAGCGAAAACAGCCTGCGTGACCTGGCCCACCATGTGAGTGATGCGGTGTATGAAGCCCTGACTGGCTTGAAGGGTGCGTTCGCCACCAAAATCGCCTATGTCACGCTGCAGAATCTGGGCAACGGCGCTGCGCGCTACCAGCTGGAAGTGGCTGACGCCGATGGCCGCCGCTCCAACGTCATTCTGAAATCCGATCAGCCGATCATGTCGCCTGCCTGGTCACCAGACGGACGCCGTCTGGCCTATGTATCCTTTGAGGGCAAGCGTCCGGCGATCTATATTCAGGAAGTATTCGGAACCGGACGCCGCACCAAACTGACCGGCTTTCCTGGCCTGAACAGCGCACCCTCCTGGTCGCCGGATGGGCGTCGCATCGCCATGGCCCTGTCGAAAGACGGTAATGCGGAAATCTACGTAATGGACGTGCAGAGCAAAAACCTTCAACGTATCACCAACCATTGGGCGATCGACACCGAGCCAGCCTGGTCTCCGGACGGGAACAGTCTGGTCTTCACCTCGGATCGGGGGGGCGGCCCACAAGTCTATAAGGTCGATATGGCCAATCCAGGCAACGAAACTCGCCTGACGTTCGAAGGCAAGTACAATTCCCGTCCGCGCTTCAGCCCGGATGGCAAGACCTTGTACTTCGTGCATCAGCGTGCCGGCGACTTCCGCTTGGCGTCTCTGGATTTGCAAAGCCGTCAGATGGATATTCTAAGTGACACCGGACTGGATGAGTCACCGAGTGTCGCACCCAATGGAACTATGCTAATTTACGCTACCAGAAAAGGAAATCAGGGCGTGCTAGCCGTCGTGGCGGTGGAAACCGGGGCTAAGTATTTGCTACCGTCCCGATCGGGTGAGGTGCGAGAGCCTGCCTGGTCACCGTTCCTGAATTAATGCTTTTCCCACATCTGGTTTGGTTTGCTCAATAAGGAATGTATTCATGACTTTGATCGATTTACGCAAGTCTCTGATCGCGGTATCTCTGGCGGCGTTCGTTGCAGGCTGTAGCACTGCATCCAAGGACACCAGTGGTATGGACGACGCCGGTGCCGCAACCGAAGACAGCATGGGCGCTGAAGTGGGCGGATTGACTGCAGAAGAGCTGGAGCGCCAGCGCCTGATGCAGGAGCAGCAGGCTCAGACGGCGGAAGGTCAGGCTCTGCGTGAAGTGCGCGTCTTCTACTTTGAGTTCGACAGCAGCAGTCTGCGTCCAGAAGCCCACATGCCCCTGCAGGCGCACGCGGCTTACCTGCAGCGCAGCCCCAATGCCCGCATCGTTCTGAACGGGTATGGTGACGAGCGCGGTACCAAGGAGTACAACCTGGCACTGGGTGAGCGTCGGGCCAAGGCGGTAGAGCGCTTCCTGGTGGTGAACGGTGTTTCCGCCGGCCAGATCGAAGTTGTGAGCTACGGTGAAGAGTTTCCGGCCGATCCTGGCCACAGCGAATCTGCCTGGAGCAAGAACCGTCGCGTTGAGCTGCAATACAAGTAAGCTCTGATCCGAGCCTGCCTGGCGATCACGACCGATGGCCAGGCAGTGCCCGCTGAGCTAGGATGTTGCGCTTAAAGATGTAGCTATCGATAAAAAATTTACCTATCGATTACAGATGTATGTATAGAGAGATGCAGAATCGGATGAAACGAATCAGTTCCCTTCCGGTCTGTCTTGGACTGGCAGCAGCCCTGGTTGCCGGCGCGGTTTCCGCCCAGCCTACAGTTTCCTCTTCTCCCTTTCAGACCTCCACGCCAGCCGGTACCGGCCGGGCGCCCCTGACGCTTGCGCAAAATGGCACGGTCGAGGTGTATCTGATGGTGGAGCAGTTGCAGCAGGAGGTGCGGGAGCTTCGAGGCATGGTCGAGCAGCAGGCCTATACGATCGAGCAGCTTAAGTCACAGCAGCGGGATCGCTACATGGATCTTGATCAACGCTTGCTGAACCTGGATCGGCGGTTGTCCCAGAACGGTAGCGCGCCCGTTGGCGAAGCGACTTCTCCGGCCACGGCGGGGGCGCCTGCTGCAGCTGAGCCGCCGGTTACGGCCAGTACTGCTGGGGCGGAAATTGCCGCCAGCAAGGAGCCGGTGACGGATGCCCAGAAGAAGGCCTATGAACAGGCGTATGATCTGATTCGCCAGCGTCAGTTCGATAAGGCGGTCGATGCCCTGCATGCCTTTATCAATCAGTATCCCAATACGGACCTGACCGCGAATGCCTATTACTGGCTGGGTGAGGTGTACCTGGTCATGCCCAAGCTGGAGCAGGCGAAGCAGGCCTTTACCGTGGTGGTGAGCCGTTATCCAAAACACCGCAAGGCGTCGGACGCCTATTACAAGCTGGGTGTAACCATGGATCGGCTGGGTGACGCGGCACAGGCGAAGAACTATCTACGGGGAACGGCTGAAAAGTATCCAGGTTCTGCCGCCGCAGGTCTGGCACAGGATTATCTAAAGAAAATCCCTTAACGGGGTAAAGAGCAGCCACTTGGTTTAGGTTGTAGAAAACTGTAAAAAAACAGGTGCTGCGGTCTTGCCATTTACGTCAAAATCCGTACTATAAGCGCCTCGTTTGGGTCGTTAGCTCAGTCGGTAGAGCAGTTGGCTTTTAACCAATTGGTCGCGTGTTCGAGTCACGCACGACCCACCATTCGAATCTTGAGAGTCATCTAGATCAAGCCGGTTTCTGGCATTTTGGAGTAGATGGCGAAGCGTTTCTGGGTCGTTAGCTCAGTCGGTGGAGCAGTTGGCTTTTAACCAATTGGTCGCGTGTTCGAGTCACGCACGACCCACCATGAATAAAGAG
>JAEZAA010000043.1 GCA_023430625.1 Pseudomonadota bacterium | reverse complement strand
CCTCAGTAACGACCGAGAGCTGCAAACCTAGCCCTGATGATACCGGCCACTCAACTCATGCACCGAATCAATGAACGCCCGCGCATGTTCCGGATCCACATCCAGCGCAATACCATGGCCCAAATTGAACACGTGGCCTGACCCGCTACCGTATTGCTCCAGAATGAACCCCACTTCTTGGCGAATCCGCTCCGGCGTGGCATAGAGCATGGACGGATCCATATTGCCCTGCAGCGCCACCCGGTCGCCGACCCGCCGACGGGCCTCGCCGATATCCGTGGTCCAGTCTAGACCCACTGCATCGGTGCCCGTGTCCGCAATGGATTCGAGCCACTGGCCACCATTCTTGGTGAACAGGATGACCGGCACCTTGCGCCCTTCGTTCTCGCGAATCAGCCCGTCCACAATCTGTTTCATGTACTTCAGGGAGAACTCGCGATAGGCATGGTTGCTCAGCACCCCACCCCAGGTATCGAAAATCTGCACCGCCTGGGCACCCGCCTTGATCTGCGCATTCAGATAATGGGTCACCGTCTGCGCCAGCTTGTCCAGCAACTGGTGCATCACCTCAGGCTGGGTGAACATCAGCTTTTTGGTTTCGCGGAAATCCCGGGTCGAGCCGCCTTCGACCATGTAAGTCGCCAGCGTCCAGGGACTGCCAGAGAAGCCAATCAAGGGAACCCGCCCATTCAGGGCCTGACGGATAACTCGGACCGCATCCACCACATACCCCAGATCCGCCTCGATGTTCGGAATCGGCAGGCTCGCCACATCCGTCTCGGTGCGGGTGGTCTTGCGGAAACGCGGACCTTCGCCGGTTTCGAAATACAGCCCCAGCCCCATGGCATCCGGAATCGTCAGGATGTCGGAAAACAGAATCGCCGCATCCAAAGCAAAGCGATCCAGCGGCTGCAAGGTCACCTCGCAGGCAAAGTCAGGGTTCTTGCACAGACTCAGGAAATCACCGGCACGAGCGCGACTGGCACGGTATTCCGGCAGATAGCGGCCCGCCTGGCGCATCATCCACACCGGCGTTACATCCACTGGCTGCTTCAACAAGGCTCGCAGAAAGCGATCGTTCTTCAATTCAGACATGGCTCTTTTCCAAAACAGGGAATGGCCGACCCGTCGGATATCGGCCCAAAGACCTGGCATCATACCCTGTATTACGACGCATGAGGCCACTTAAGCACTGCCAGAAACAAAAAAGGCACGGATCACCGTGCCTTTTTGTGAATCAGGTCGGCTTACAGTTCCAGGTAGTCCAGAATGCCTTCGGCCGCCTTGCGCCCTTCGGCAATGGCCGTGACCACCAGGTCTGAACCGCGCACCATATCACCACCCGCAAATACTTTCGGATTGGTGGTCTGGAACCCGAACTTCTGGAACTCCGGCGCCTGTACCCGGCCGGAGGAATCGGTCTCGATGCCGAAATCGCCGAACCACTGGGCGGGGCTCGGCCGGAAGCCGAACGCGATCAGCACCGCATCGGCCGGCAGCACTTCCTCGCTGCCCGGAACCACCTCTGGACGGCGACGGCCATTCTCGTCGGGTGCTCCCAGCTCGGTCTGCACGACCTTCACCCCTTCCACCCGATCCTCACCCACAATGGCAATCGGCTGGCGGTTGAACAGGAACTTCACGCCTTCTTCGCGCGCATTGGACACTTCCCGGCGCGAGCCCGGCATGTTGGCCTCGTCACGACGATAGGCACAGGTCACGCTGGCCGCCTGCTGACGCACAGCGGTGCGGTTACAGTCCATGGCGGTATCACCACCACCCAGGACCACGACCCGCTTGCCCTTCATATCGATGAAGTCGGCTTCGTTTTTCTCAAAACCCAGGCAGCGATTCACGTTGGAAATCAGGTAAGGCAGTGCGTCATAGACGCCAGGCAGATCCTCGCCCGGGAAACCGCCTTTCATGTAGGTGTAGGTGCCCATGCCCAGGAACACGGCGTCGAACTCTTCCAGCAACTGCTCGAATGTCACGTCCTTGCCCACTTCCGTGTTCAGGCGGAATTCCATGCCCATTTCCTCGAACACCTGGCGGCGACGGGACATTACGGATTTTTCCAGCTTGAACTCGGGAATGCCAAACGTGAGCAGACCACCAATTTCCGGATACTTGTCGAACAGCACCGGCGTGACGCCGTTGCGGACCAGAATATCCGCGCAGCCCAGGCCTGCCGGGCCCGCGCCAATGATCGCCACCCGCTTGTCGGTCTTGACCACCCGCGACATGTCCGGCTTCCAGCCCAGGGCAAAGGCGGTGTCGGTGATGTATTTTTCCGTTGAACCGATGGTGACCGCACCAAAGCCGTCATTCAGGGTACAGGCGCCTTCACAGAGTCTGTCCTGCGGGCACACCCGGCCACACACCTCCGGCAGGGTATTGGTCTGGTGAGCCAGGTCGGCGGCGGCAAAAATGTTGCCTTCCGACGCCAGTTTCAACCAGTTGGGAATGTAGTTGTGAACCGGGCACTTCCATTCGCAGTAGGGGTTGCCACAACCCAGACAACGATGGGCCTGGGCCTCGACTTCAACCTGCTTGAATGGCTTGTAGATTTCCTTAAATTCAACCTTGCGGCGACGCAGCGGGATCTTGCGAGGATCCTCGCGCTCAACCTGCACGAACTGAAATGTATTGTTTAACCGCTTTGCCATCTTACCTAACCTCAGAATTCCACGATCACGTCTATGCGCATTCAATCCGGACACTCCGCAGCCGGCACCTCAGGTGCCGGCTGCGGGGCTTTCGCTTATTCCGGACGGGCGCGGGTGTTGTCCAGCAGTGTCGACAGACTGGCTGCCTTGGGCTTGACCAGCCAGAACTTGCCGACGTAATCGTCAAAGTTCTCGACCAGGTGACGCCCCCACTCACTTCCCGTTTCGCGGCTGTGGTCCGCGATCACGCTACGCAGGTGGTTACGGTAAGCCTCCATGGATTCACTGGAAATCCGGTGGATTTCCACCAGTTCGTGGTTGTATCGGTCAACAAAGTTCTTATCGAGATCCAGCACGTACGCAAAGCCACCGGTCATACCGGCACCGAAGTTGTAGCCGGTGTTGCCCAGCACGGTGACCAGACCTCCCGTCATATACTCGCAACAATGGTCGCCCACACCTTCGACAACTGCGTGAGAACCGGAGTTACGCACCGCGAAGCGCTCGCCGGCGGTACCGGCAGCGAACAGAGCGCCACCCGTTGCACCGTACAAGCAGGTATTGCCGATAATAGCCGTCTCTTGCGACTTGAAGGTACTGCACTGGGGCGGACGGATCACCAGCTTGCCGCCGGTCATGCCCTTGCCCACGTAGTCGTTGGCATCGCCTTCCAGATACATGTGCAGGCCACCGGCGTTCCAGACACCAAAGCTTTGACCCGCCGTGCCGGTCAGGCGCAGGACGATGGGGCTATCCGCCATCCCCTGGTTGCCATGACGCTTGGCAATTTCGCCGGACAGGCGCGCGCCAATCGAGCGGTCACAGTTGGTGACGCGGTACTGGAACTCGCCACCGGACTTGCTTTCGATCGCACCCAGCATATCCGCCACCATCTTGCCAGCCAGCGTAGCCCGGTCGAAGGGCTCGTTACGGCTGCTGCGGCAGGTCTGGGGCTTGTCCGCCGGAATGGCATCGTTGTGCAGCATGGGCGCCAGATCGAGACGACGCTGCTTGTCGGTGTAACCTGGCTGAACCTTGAGTAGATCAACACGACCCACCAGCTCCTCCATGGTGCGCACACCCAGACGGGCCATCCACTCGCGGGTTTCCTCCGCCACAAAGCGGAAGAAGTTCATCACCATCTCCACGTCACCGAGGAAGTGCTTGTCACGCAGGTACTGGTCCTGGGTCGCAACACCGGTCGCACAGTTATTGAGATGGCAGATCCGCAGGTACTTACAGCCCAGCGCGACCATCGGCCCGGTGCCGAAACCGAAGCTCTCGGCACCCAGCATGGCGGCCTTGACCACATCCAAGCCGGTCTTCAGACCGCCGTCGGTCTGCAGGCGAACCTTGTCGCGCAGATCGTTGGCACGCAATGCCTGATGCGCTTCCGCAAGCCCCAGCTCCCAGGGAGAGCCGGCATACTTGATGGAGGTGATCGGACTGGCACCGGTACCGCCGTCATAACCGGAAATGGTGATCAGATCGGCATAGGCCTTGGCCACACCGGCGGCAATCGTTCCAACTCCAGGCTCGGACACCAGTTTCACGGAGACCAGTGCATCCGGGTTGACCTGCTTGAGGTCGAAAATCAGCTGCGCCAGATCCTCGATCGAATAGATATCGTGGTGCGGCGGCGGCGAAATCAGGGTCACGCCCGGTACCGCGTAGCGCAGGCGAGCGATCAGAGGATTTACCTTACCACCCGGCAACTGGCCGCCTTCGCCCGGTTTCGCACCTTGCGCCACCTTGATCTGCAGCACTTCCGCGCTGACCAGATAATGCGGGGTTACACCAAACCGACCCGACGCGATCTGCTTGATCTTGGAACGCTTCTCCGTGCCATAACGGGCTTCGTCTTCGCCACCCTCACCGGAGTTGGAGCGACCGCCCAGGCGGTTCATGGCAATGGCCAGCGCCTCATGGGCCTCGGGTGACAGCGCACCAATGGACATGGCTGCCGAATCGAACCGCTTGAACAGGGACTCGACCGGCTCGACTTCGTCCAGGGGAATCGGCTTGACCTGATCGTCCAGCGCAAAGAGGTCACGGATGGTGGCAACCGGCCGCTCGTTGACCAGCGCCGCGTACTCCTTCCAGGCACCATAATCGCCAGTGCGCACGGCCTCTTGCAGGGTGCGGACCACATCCGGGTTGTAGGCATGGTATTCGCCACCATGCACATACTTGAGTAGACCCCCGGTCTGAATCGGGCGGCGCTTTTTCCAGGCTTCGTCCGCCAGCAGTTCCTGCTCCCGCTGGAAGTCATAGAAGTTGGCGCCCTGTATCCGGCTACTGACCCCAGGGAAGCAGAGATCGACGACTTCGTCGTGCAGACCAATGGCTTCAAACAGCTGCGCACCACGGTACGACGCAATGGTGGAGATGCCCATCTTCGACAGGATCTTCAGCAGCCCCTTGTTGATACCCTTGCGGTAGTTGTTCTTGGCCTCGATCGGATCCATCAGCATTTCCGAGGTACTGATCAGATCGTTCAATACCTGGTAGCTGAGGTAGGGATAGACGGCCGTGGCACCAAAGCCAATCAGCACCGCGAACTGGTGGGGGTCACGAGCCCAACCTGTTTCCACGATGATGTTGGATTGGCTGCGCAGCCCACGGTGCACGAGGTGGTAATGCACCGCGCCGGTCGCCATAAAGGCGTTGATTGGCAGTTCCCCTTCCGCCAGATCCCGGTCGGACAGAACCAGCAGAACCTTGCCGGAACGAACCGCCTGCTCCGCCTTTTCAACCACCGCCTGAAGCGCCTGCTTGAGCCCCTGCTCCGGCCGGTAGCTGAGGCGAATCTGCTCCATGGTGAAATCGTCCCGCTGGAGACGGGTCATCTGGAGAAACTTCGCCGGTGACAGAACGGGTGTGTTCAGAATGATGCGGCGGGCATGATCCGCCGTTTCCTCGAACACATTGCGCTCAGCCCCCAGACAAGTCTCCAACGACATCACGATGGTTTCGCGCAGCGGGTCGATGGGCGGGTTGGTCACCTGGGCGAACTTCTGGCGGAAGTAGTCGGATACGGCGCGTACCCGTTGGGACAGAACCGCCATAGGCGTGTCGTCGCCCATGGAACCGACGGCCTCCTGACCGGATTCAGCCAGCGGGCGCAGCACCTGGTCGCGCTCTTCAAAGGTCACCTGGAACATCTTCATGTGCGTATTCAGCTCATCCTTGTCCATGAGCTTGAACTCGGGCACGTCGGTGTGCAGGGTGGCCTCGATACGCAGGGCATTCTCACGCAGCCACTTTTTGTAGGGCTGCGCTGATTTCAGCATGTTGTCGATGTCAGGGGTGTGGAGCAACTGCCCGGTATGGGTATCGACCGCCAGGATCTGACCCGGTCCGACACGGCCCTTGGCCACCACATCTTCAGGCTTGTAACCCCAACTACCGATCTCGGAGGACAGCGTGATGTAGTCGTTGTTCGTCAGCACCCAGCGTGCTGGACGCAGACCATTACGATCCAGCAAACAGACCGCATAGCGGCCATCGGTCAGAACCACACCAGCGGGGCCGTCCCAGGACTCCATGTGCATGGAGTTGTACTCGTAGAAGGCGCGCAGGTCCGGATCCAGCGTGTCCACGTTTTGCCAGGCCGGCGGAATCATCATGCGCACGGCGCGGAACAGGTTCATGCCGCCGGTGACCAGCAGCTCCATCATGTTGTCCATGCTGGAGGAGTCGGAACCGGTACGGTTGACGATCGGTTGCAACTCATCCAGATCGCCCAACACCTTGGACTTGAACCGGCTGCCACGGGCCTGGGCCCAGTTGCGGTTGCCTTCGATGGTGTTGATCTCGCCATTGTGAGCAAGCATGCGGAATGGCTGGGCCAGCGGCCAACGGGGTGCGGTGTTGGTGGAAAATCTTTGGTGAAAAACGCAAATGCCCGTTGTTAAACGGGCATTTGCGAGGTCTCTATAGAATGCTGGCAGGTCTGCCGGCATCATCAGACCTTTGTAGGACACCACCTTGTCGGAGAGACTGCAGATATAGAAATCCTTGTCCTCCGCCAGTGCATTTTCGGCCTTGCGGCGAGCCCGGAACAGCTGAACCGCGAACTCCTGCTCGGAGACGCTGGCGTTCGCTTCCACAAAAACCTGCTCGATCTGGGGCAGGCAGTCCAGGGCCATCGGACCAAGGCAGGAGCTGTCGGTGGGCACGACGCGCCACCCCATGACCTGTACACCCTGCGCCGTCAGTTCGTTTTCAAGCGTGGCCCGTGCGGCCTGCGCCTTAGCTGTATCCTGACTCAGGAAAATCATGCCCACGCCATAAAGAGCGCCTGGCTCACGCCCAAAGCACTCCAAAGAGATAGCACGCAGGAACGAGTCAGGCTTCTGCAGCAAAAGACCACAGCCGTCACCTGTTTTGCCATCGGCCGCGATTCCGCCCCGGTGGGTCATGCAGGTTAGGGACTCAATCGCCGTGCGCAAGAGGTCGTGACTAGCTTGGCCTTTAGTGTGAGCAATGAGGCCGAAACCGCAATTGTCCTTAAACTCACCAGGATGATACAGACCTGTCTTCATAAGCTATCTCTCGTTGAAACTTTTGGAAATCAAAAACTTATAACCAGCTCTCCGGCAAATTTGCTTTTGACAGAAAAAATGGGGGAGTCATTTTACACAGCAGACCCTGATCCAGCAAAGAAATTTCTTCTTGAATAAAAACAATTGGATAACGAATCAAGAGAGGGAGAGGACGGGCTAGACGCCCGCCCCGTCAAGGATCAGAAGGGAGTGACGGAAAGGGAGGACAGCGTCAGGAGCCGGTCTGCACTTCTTTTTTTACGGCCTCGACTTTGCGAATCCAGGGGCCTAATTTTTTCAGGCGAGCCGGATAGCCCGCCACCGCAGCCTTGGCGGCATCAAGATTGGGATAAACGCCTTCCACGACCGCATACCATTGCTGCCCTTTGCGAGTCGAGGTGATGGTATGGGGGCGCAGAGAACGCGGCAACCCGTTACGAAAGTTCCGCGCGGTCGCTTCCGTATAGGTTCCCAATAATTGCACCGTATAGGCGTCATCAGACTGCTCCATCAGCCAAGCCTGCTCAGGATCGGCAAGCGCAGCCGGCTCCTCAGGCTCAGGCTCAGGC
>JAEZAA010000282.1 GCA_023430625.1 Pseudomonadota bacterium | reverse complement strand
CTGTAATGTATTGACGTGGAGAAGATTTTCCAACTGTCGGAGGAGGGGATCATGACGTTGTCCACACTGCCTTTCGAGCTTGTGGTTTTTGGCGGTATCGGCGATCTGGCGCTACGCAAGCTGATGCCATCCCTCTACGACCTGCACCGCGATCAGCGGCTGGATCCGCACGGCCGGATCATCGCCATTGCCCGTAGCGACGTCAGCCAGGATGCCTTTCTCAAGGAAATCCGGAGTGCGCTCGAACGCGCGGCGGCGACTGAAACGCTGGACGAAGACCAGTGGCAGGCGTTCGCAGCGCGCCTGCAGTACCTGTCGCTGGATGCCCGCGATCAGGGCGGCTACGAGCGTCTTCAGGCCGTGTTGGATCCATCGGTGAAAAACAGGATCTTCTATCTCGCGACACGCTCGGATCTCTATGCGCCGATCAGCAAGAACCTGCTGGCTTCGGGAATTGCCAACGACAGCTGCAAGATCGTGCTGGAAAAGCCCATCGGCAAGGATCTGGCGAGTGCCCGCGAGGTGGACAATCAGGTCCGGGAAAATTTTGCCGAACATCAGATCTACCGGATCGACCATTACCTGGGTAAGGAAACTGTCCAGAACCTGCTGGTCCTGCGTTTTGCCAACACCATCTTCGAGTCCCAATGGAATCATAAATACATCGATCACATCCAGATCACGATTTCGGAGACCCTGGGGGTGGAAGAGCGGGCGGAGTTCTACGAAAACGTCGGGGCACTGCGCGACATGTTGCAGAACCATCTGCTGCAACTGCTCTGTATCACCGCCATGGAGCCGCCGTCGCGGCTGAGCGCGGATTCCGTCCGCGATGAGAAGGTGAAGGTGTTGCGTGCGTTGAAGCCGCTCACCCCGGCGCTGATTCAGGAAAGGGTGGTGCGAGGGCAATATCAGGCGGGTGTCGCCGAAGGCCAGTCGGTGCCTGGTTACACCGACGAGCCCGGTGTTGGCCCCTGTAGCTGTACCGAAACCTTCGTCGCATTGCGGGCGGATATCGAAAACTGGCGCTGGGCCGGGGTGCCCTTTTATCTGCGCACGGGAAAGCGGCTGGGGCAACGGGCTTGCGAAATCGTGGTGCATTTCAAGGAGGTGCCACACTCGATTTTTGGTGACAACCCCCAGTATCCCATGGCCAACCGGCTGGTCTTTCGGCTTCAGCCGGATGAGGGGATTCGACTGCAATTGTTTGAAAAGCGGTTCGGGCCAGGCATGGGCGTGCGCGCCACCGAACTCAGCCTCAGCTCAGGACGGGCCCGGCACTCCCGGGTTCCCGATGCCTACGAGCGGTTGCTGAGCGATGTCCTCAGCGGCAATCAGACGCTGTTCGTGCGCCAGGATGAACTGTTTGCGGCCTGGGAGTGGCTGGATCCGGTGATCAGCCAATGGCGGGAAACCGATGCCCGTCCCGAGTCCTATACCGCTGGCACCTGGGGACCGCAGGCTGCCACCTTGCTGCTGGCCCGGGATGGCCGTCTTTGGTCCGACCCGGTGCCACATGCGCCGCGTTAGAGTGCGGGGCTGGAATCAGCGCAAGAGTTTTCGGAGGGTATCGGCTGCCTCAGGAGAGCGGTAATCCCGCCGGTGCGCCGATCGGACGTTGTTTGCGGGCGATCAGCCAGTGGTGGAGCACACCAATAAACACTTCCTGGGTGACCGGCTTCGCCAGATAGTCGTCCATGCCGGCTTCAAGACAGCGGTTGCGGTCGCCCTGCATGGCGTGGGCGGTCATGGCGATGATGGGGGTGCTGTCGGCCAGTTTCCGCTGGCGAATTTCCCGCGCGGCCTCATAGCCGTCCATGATCGGCATTTGGCAATCCATGAAGATCAGGTCGAACTGTTCCCGTTGCACCAATTCCAGTGCCTGAACACCGTTTTCCGCCATGATGACGTCATGGCCCAGTTTGGTCAGGCGGCCTTTGGCGACTTTCTGATTCACCAGATTGTCTTCCACCACCAACAGGCGGAACCGCTTTTGTTGCAGGTCACGGCGCAGTACCTGCACCAGATTGGCTTCCGTCTTCGGCACCTCCAGATCCAGTAGGCGCGAGAACAGAATCCGCAATGCCTTGCAGCGGAACGGCTTGATCAGAAAACCGTCATAGCCCTGTGGCAAGGCGTCGGCCCAGGCCAGGCGCTGGCCGTGGGAGCCAATGAGGACGAGCTTGCCATTCAGTTGAGCAACCTCCTCGCGCAGCCCGTTCAGGTCCGCAGCCTCCATTTGGCTGATGTCCAGGAACAGGAACTGCATGGATGCAATATGGCGCGCCATGCCGCCGATGGCCTCGGCAATCGAGGACACGCTGTGGACTTCCAGCCCCGAACGCACAAAGCGTTGGCTCAGGCTTTCCTCGATGAGCGGGCTGGGGGTCAGGATCCAGGCTTTCAGGCCGGGGATCTCCTGGTCGAGATCACTGGGCGCACGTGTGCGGGATGAATGGCCAAATGGCAGCCGCAGGGTAAAACAGCTGCCTTGCCGCTCAGTGGAGTTGAGGCTGATGCTGCCGCCCATGTCTTCGGCAATCCGCTTGCACAACGCAAGACCCAATCCGGTGCCGCCATACCGCCGCGTGGTGGAGGAGTCGACCTGGGCGAAGGCCTCGAAAACCGTGTTTTGCGCGGACTCGGGAATGCCAATACCGGTATCTTCCACGTCGATTTGGACACAGGTGCGCTGTTCTGTCGACTCGACCACGGACAGCCCAATCCGGATATAGCCCTGGTCGGTGAACTTGATCGCGTTGCCCACCAGGTTGGTGATCAGCTGCTTGACCCGTACCGGATCGCCAATGAGATAGTCGGGAATGGGGGTATGCTGGACCGCCGTGATCTCGACACCTTTGGCGAGGGCGTGTTCGCCCAGCAGCTCCAGTATTTCGTCCACTTCTTCCTGCAGGTCAAAATCGATGGCGGAGAAGGAATGGGTGCTGGCCTCGACCTTGGAGTAGTCCAGGATGTCATCCAACAAGGCCAGGAGGTGCGTTGCGGACTCGCTGGCCACCTCGACATAATTGCCTTGTTCGGCGTCTGTACTGGTCTCACGCAACAAGCTCAGCATGCCGAGGATACCATTCATGGGCGTGCGGAGTTCGTGACTCATATG
>JAEZAA010000279.1 GCA_023430625.1 Pseudomonadota bacterium | reverse complement strand
CTGCTGGGCTGCTCCGATAACGACTCCAAGAAACGACCACAGCCACCGGCGCTGGCCCAGCAAGTGACCGACACCACCCTGACGTCGTTCGATGGCACGCCGCTGGCCCTGACCCTGTTTCAACCGGAACTGGCAGCCGGCCAGACGGCGCCCATCCTGCTCCACAGCCACGGCTGGGGCGGCAGCCGCACGCGGAACCTGGAGGGCAGCGATCTGATCACCACCACCGCCCACCGCGCTTGGGAATCGGGTTACGTCGTGATTTCCTTCGACGCACGCGGCTTCGGTGAAAGCGGCGGGGAGGCCAATCTGCAGGATCCCACCCTGGAGGGGCAGGACGTGCGCGCCATCATCGATTGGGCACAGGCGACCTTGGGAGCCCATATCACCCAGGTCAATGGTGATCCTCAAGTCGGCGCGCTTGGCGTCAGTTACGCCGGCGGCATGCAATTGGTCGGCACCCTTGTCGATCCGCGCATCGATGCCATCGTGCCGGCCGCCACCTGGCACGACCTCGCCACCAGCCTGGTGCCCAATGGCGTGCCCAAGTCGCTCTGGCTGAGCTATCTCTACGCCGGCGGCGTGCAAACCGGGCAACTGGCCCCCTGGCTCGATGAACTCTTCTCCGATGCCAGCGACGGCAGCATCGAGCCCGACAAACTGACTCGCCTGTCGGAATCCGGCTGGAGCACCTATTGCGCCGGACAGCGGGCGGACGGCCTCGGCGTGCCGCCGGTGGATGCCTTCTTTATCCAGGGCATCGATGACACCCTGATCAACGCCAACCAAGCCGTCCAGAACTTCAATTGCCTGCGCGAGGCGGGTCAGGACGCCTACCTCCTGGTGGCGCCTGGTGGTCACCTGTTGCCGGAGCTGCAAGCCGGCACCACGGGCGATTTCCAAGCAGAGGTACAGTGCGCCGACCGCCGCTACCCGGTGAGCGAGATGATCTGGACCTTCCTGGATGGCAAACTGCGGGGCCAGCAGGCCGCTGTCGACCTCCCCCGCACCTGTCTGGTGTTGAACGACAGCGAGGGCTTGGTGGCGGAGCAAGTGCCGGTCGGCACTGTCCCGGTGACCTTGCAGGCCGACATCGAAGTAGGCCCGCCTGGCGCCGACGCGATTCTGGCGGTCTTGGGCGAGATCGACAGTGCGCAGGTGCAAGCCGTTGTGGAAAACCTGCCGTCTCAATGGCGAGCACCGGTTCTCGATGCGCTGCTGACCGGATCCTCTACGCCAGAGCTGGACGGCGCCAGCCCCGAACTCATGCAGGCCCTGCCGATGGAACTGGCCGCCCGCCTGAATGCACCTGCCGCTTTCGTGCCGCTGCATACGGCCTCTGTCAGCCAGGTGCTGGCCGGTCTGCCCCGGCTTGACTTGCAGATCACGGGCGATGCGAGTCTGGACCCGAGGTTTTTCATCGGCATTGGGGTGCAGCGGGCCACCGGCCTGGAGCTTCTGCACGACCAGGTCACGCCCGTATCCGGCACCGGTGCCGTTACCCTCAGCCTGAGCGCGGTCAGTACGCGCCTGCAGCCCGGCGACCAGGTCGGCGTGCTGCTGTACCGGAACCATCCGCAGTATGCCGGCAGCTACAGCCGGGCCGAGAGTTTGGTCAGCATTCTGGGGACGGTAGGTTTGCCCTTGCAGTAACGCGGGACGGGCTGGCGAGGAAGCACGCCTTGCAACGGATCCTGCCGTTGCAAGGAAGGGATCAGTCGAAGGGCGTCGAGGGCTGCGGGATCATTGCATGAATGCTCCGTCGACGCTCTTGGCAAGTCAGATTCGGTAGGAAACCTGGAACAGCGCCATCTGCCAGTGCCGCTTCAGGTCTTCCGCCCGATTCTCCTGCACGGACAGCCAATACGCACCGTCAACGATGTGCCATTCCGCGCGTATCAGCCAATGCTCGTCGGGTTTCCAGCCAATGCCAAGCGTGATGTCCTTGGTCGAAGAGTCCAACTCGCTTACTTCCTTAAAGCTGATCCGTCGTGTGTCATATCGCAGGAACGCGTCCCAGCGCAGGTCAAAACGATAGATGCCCTGCAGGTAATAACCTCGGGTTTGGTTTTCGAAGGACACACCGGGGGCGGCCTTGCCCATCAGCGCTCCCATGTCCATATCTTCGTGGTTATATTCGCCGATCAGCGACCAGTTGGCGGCGTTGTATTCCGCCGAAACAACCCAATTCCGAATCTTCAGGGTGCCACTGTTGAAGGAATCCAGGGGCGCCGCGCTGTATCGATATTCCAGCGGATTATAGGTCAGTCCCAGCCGAATCCGGCCCATATCCCAGTCCCAAATGACTCGCGCGATCGGCACCCAGGGGGTATCCACGCTGCCAGTGACCTTCCCGTCCGGATCCTGAACCACTTCTGACGCATCTTTTTCCTTGATGCGAATTTCGCCAACAGCGACATCCCAACTCAATGAGCTCATATCAAACTGATAGTTTCCGAGCCACTGCAGGCCGTCACGCGTAAAATCCAGATTACGAAACCGGTCCACGTAAACGCCTTGAGGCAAGAGAATGCTGGTTCGCGTGTGCGCCACATCCCGAGTCTCGTTATAAAAGCCATAAGGGGTCCGGACCCTCCCGCCCCGAATGCTTGTCATCCAGTTCAAACCGGAATAAAGCGTATAGTTGGCATAGCCGTAATCGAGCCGGATCCGACCGTCGTCTATCGCCCCCGCATTACGACTCAGCAATTGACCGGCCAGGCTCAGGTTCGGCAGGGGCGCTCCGCCAATCAGGAGGCCGAGCTCGCGAGAATCGGCGGACAGGTTATCGTCCGACTTGCCCGCAAAGTTGTTATCCGTGGTGTGAATCACCGTTTGGCTTGCAAACGCATGCCAATACCAGGAGCCGTATAGCTCATTTGCCTGCAGTTCACTACCGATGACCAAAAGCAGCAGGCTACCAAGGCGGTACTTCATATTCTTTGACGGGTCGCACGCCTGAGGCTGCATTCATATTCTCCAATGACTCATTCACATTCGGTACTAGACGGACGCGTTCTCGCATTTCCTGCCGGCTGCACACCTAGACAACCCTGGCATAGGCCCCGATGCGAGAGCAGGGGGATAGCTAGAGGGGTGTTAGAGGGATAGCGAAAAGACGGAACGGGGAATAATGGGACATTCTTCACAAAAACTCTGTCACGCGTTGTCTTTTTTTGTACAGGTTTCGCACAAGTCAGCAGGATGGATACGATGCCGGTCAAAATAGAGAAGACGATCAGTCGGTCAAGAGAATGGAAACTCTCCTGGTTAACATCCCTTATTTGCATACTTGCGGACTGTCGAACGTTGGGTATCTTCTATCGCCGAGATTATGAAACGAGGATCGGCTGATTCACCACGCAACGCACGCCATGGCCGCCGCCGTCACCGGCAAAATCGACGTGCGCGACTACCGTCAATCCCGCGTCGGCGTGAATCCACGACATGCTGATATCGGTACACCCAGGCGAACCAGTCATTCCTGCGTAGGCGGGAATCCACCTCATGCTGATATCGGTACACCCAGGCGAACCAGTCATTCCCGCGTAGGCGGGAATCCACGACATGCTGATATCGGTATACCCAGGCGAATCAGTCATTCCCGCGTAGGCGGGAATCCACGACATGCTGATATCGGTATACCCAGGCGAATCAGTCATTCCCGCG
>JAEZAA010000300.1 GCA_023430625.1 Pseudomonadota bacterium | reverse complement strand
TCCTGAACCCATGTTCAGGCTCCGCCGCCCGTTCTCCTCCATTAATACCTAATCATTCAGTCGTTTCGAATTCATTCCGGATCAGTACCCATGGGCAGACGCCGTAGTAAAAAATCCCTTCCTTCCCAGGCCGTTGAACTCCAGATTGTCCGCCTTGGTCATGATGGCCGTGGGATCGCCCACACCGAGGGCAAGACCCAGTTTGTGGACGGCGCGCTGCCTGGCGAACGGGTGCTTGCGGTCTATACTAACCAGCGCTCGCGCTTCGATGAGCTGCGGGTGGAAGAGGTGCTGGAAGCCAGTTCGGACCGGGTGACGCCGCCTTGTGGGCATGCCCATATCTGCGGTGCCTGCAGCTTGCAGCACATGCACGTGGACGCGCAGCTGCGTCATAAAGAAGCGGTCATGATCGAGCAATTCCAGCATTTCGGCGCGGTTTTGCCGCCGCGGCTGGAGCCGCCGCTGATCGACCGCACCGAAGGTTATCGGCGTAAGGCCCGCCTGGGCGTTCGTTACGTGGTGAAGCGTGACGAAGTGTTGGTGGGCTTTCGGGAGAAGAGTACCAACTTTCTCACGGCCATCGATCGTTGCGTGGTGCTGGACCCTCGGGTCGGCGAACGCATCACTGAACTTAAAGAGCTGCTGCGTGGTCTGAATGCGCACCGCAGTATTGCCCAGATCGAGGTGGCGGCGGGCGACAACGCGGTGGCACTGGTCGTACGCAACCTTGAGCCCTTGGTGCAGGGTGATCTGGATGCATTGCTGGATTACGCCCGGGCGCGCAATTTGCATTTATATCTTCAGCCGGGTGGGCCGGATACGGTGTATCGGGTCTGGCCGGAGCAGGGCGAAAATCGTCTCACTTATCGATTGGATGCATTTGGGGTGACCTTGAAATTTCACCCCACCGACTTCACTCAGGTGAATGCGGGTATCAATCAGAAGATGGTGGCACGGGCCATTGATTGGCTCGACCCCCAGCCCCATGAGCGGGTGCTGGATCTGTTCTGCGGCCTGGGGAACTTTACTCTGCCGCTGGCGACACGGGCCGCTCAGGTGGTGGGTGTGGAAGGCGATGCCGCCATGGTGGTGCGGGGAGTGGAGAACGCTCGCCTGAACCAGTTGGAGAACGTCTCCTTTTATGGCGCCAACCTGCAGGCGGACTTCACCCAGGAAGCCTGGGCCAAGGAAGGGTTCGACAAGATTCTGATCGACCCGCCCCGCAGCGGGGCGCTCGAAGTGGTGCAGTACTTGCCCAAGTTTGGTGCCAAGCGTATCGTCTATGTGTCATGTAATCCGGCCACTCTCGCCAGGGATGCCGGGGTTCTGGTGGCACAGGGCTATCGCTTGTTGAAAGCTGGGGTGATGGATATGTTCCCCCATACCACACATGTGGAATCCATCGCCGTTTTTGAAAAGTAAGATGCTACAGGCGTGTCATGGTCAAGGTCCGCGAAGATCACCCGGTCGATGATGCTGGTGAGATAGATATCGAGCGCTGGCTCGCGTGGCTGGGGCAACAGGTGCCTCTGCAGGATGTCGACGCCCTGCGCCGCGCCTGCTTTCTAAGCAAAGACATCGAACAGCGGGCGATCGAGGATAAAACCGTCTGGAGCGAAGGCGCCAGTAGTTTTCGCACCGGTCTTGAGATGGCCCAGATCCTGGTGGAATTGCGCCTGGACGAGGAGTCGCTGGTCGCCGCGATCCTCTATCGGGCGGTGCGGGAAGGCAAGCTGTCCCTGATCCAGGTTGAGAAGCAGTTCGGTGGTGCTATTGCCAAGCTGATCGATGGCGTCCTGCAGATGGCTGCCATCTCCAATCTGCGTCACCCGATTCGCGGCAATGTCCTGGGGCAAACCGAAGGGCAGGTCGACAACATCCGGCGCATGCTGGTCACTATGATCGACGACGTGCGGGTGGCCCTGATCAAGCTGGCGGAGCGGACCTGCGCCATTCGCGACGTGAAGGATTCCAGCCCGGAGAAACGGCACCGGGTTGCGCGCGAAGTTTTCGATATCTATGCGCCCCTGGCCCATCGTCTGGGCATCGGCCATATCAAATGGGAGCTGGAGGACCTGTCCTTCCGCTATCTCCATGAGAAAGCCTACAAGAAAATCGCCAAGCTACTCGACGAGCGCCGCATCGACCGCCAGCGCTATATCCAGGAAACTCTGCAGACGTTGCGCAACGAACTCGACAAGGCCGGCATCAAGGCCGAGCTGTCGGGGCGGGCCAAGCACATCTATAGCATCTGGCGCAAAATGCACCGCAAGGGCATCGACTTCTCCCAGGTGTACGACATTCGTGCCTTGCGGGTGCTGGTCAACAGCGTGGCGGATTGCTATGCCGTGCTGGGTATCGTGCACTCCCTCTGGCGCCATATCCCTCATGAGTTTGACGACTATATCGCCAACCCCAAGGAGAACGGCTACCAATCCTTGCACACGGCCGTCATCGGTCAGGAAGGCAAGGCCATGGAGGTTCAGATCCGGACCTTCAAAATGCATGAGGAAGCCGAACTCGGCGTCTGCGCGCACTGGCTGTACAAGGGCACGGACACCAAGCTGAAGTCCACGGCCTACGAGCAGAAAATCGCCTGGCTGCGCCAAGTGCTGGAGTGGCAGGAAGAGCTTGGCGAGGACATCCGTTCCCTGGCCGATCAGTTCCGCAGCGACATCATTACCGACCGGGTTTATGTGTTCACTCCGGAGGGCCACGTGGTGGATCTGCCGGCCGGTGCCACGCCGCTGGATTTCGCCTACAAGGTGCATACCGAGATAGGGCACGCCTGTCGCGGCGCCAAGATCAACGGCAAGATCGTGCCGCTCAACCATAAGTTGAAGACCGGTGCGCAGGTGACCATCCTGACTTCGAACAACCCCCGGCCCAGCCGTGACTGGCTCAATCCGGACCTGGGGTATGTGCAGACCTCCCGTGCCCGGGCCAAGATCATCCACTGGTTCAAGCTGCAGCACCGCGAGCAGAACATCGCCGAAGGCAAGGCCATTCTTGAGGATGAACTCAAGCGCTTGTCGGTGGGCGAGGTCAATTTCAGTGAGCTGGCGCTGAAGGTGAACTACCAGACCGCGGACGACATGTTCGCAGCCATCGGCGCGGGCGATCTCAAGTCGACCCATGTGGCGAACATGGCCCAGCAATGGCTGGAACCACGCGAGCACCAGTTGAGCCTGCTCACGGTGCCTTCGCCGGCGCATGAGGACTCGGCGCGGACGTCGGATGTCCGGATTGCGGGCGTGGGCAACTTGCTGACGCATATCGCGAATTGCTGCCAGCCGGTACCGGGCGACGCCATCGTCGGTTACATCACCGTGGGGCGCGGCGTGTCGATTCACCGCCAGGACTGCATCAACGCCCTGCAACTGCAGGAGTCCGAGCCCAACCGCATCATCGAGGTCAGCTGGGGCGAGCGCCAGGAGGCGACCTATCCGGTGGATATTCGTATCCAGGCCTATGACCGGCCCGGGTTGCTACGCGATGTGACGGCGGTATTGGCCAATGAGCGGATCAACGTCATCGCGGTCAACACCCGCTCCGACAAAACGGAAAATGTGGCCACCATGAACCTGACGGTGGAAGTCACGACCCTCGATACCCTGGGCCGCCTGTTTTCCAAGATCCGGCGCCTGCCCAATATCATCGATGCGCACCGGGTCAAGAGCGGCTCCCATTAAAGCCTTTCTTGGAACCGGAGCACGGCCAGGAGATTAGTTGCCCATGGACAAGCCTTATCAGCTTGAGGACCTGCTGTATCTGATGCGCCGGTTGCGCGACCCGCAGACGGGGTGCCCCTGGGATCGCAAGCAGACCTTCGCCACCATCGTTCCCTTCACGCTGGAAGAAGCTTACGAGGTAGCCGATGCCATCGAGCGTGAGGACTATCCCCACCTGCAGGATGAGCTTGGCGATCTGCTGTTCCAGGTGGTGTTTTATGCCCAGATGGGACAGGAAGAAAACCTGTTCGACTTCAGTGGGGTGATCGACTCCATTGTCCGCAAGCTGCTGCGCCGCCACCCCCATGTGTTTCCCGAGGGCACCCTCGAAAGCCAGTTGGCGCCGGGGCAAACGATCAGCGAAGAGGAAATCAAGGCCCGTTGGGAAGCCATCAAAAAGGCCGAGCGGGCCGAGAAGGGAACATCCGATACCCAACCCATCAGTGTCCTGCAGGATGTGCCCGTGGGGCTGCCGGCCCTGAGCCGGGCCGAGAAACTACAAAAGCGCGCCGCCCTGGAAGGATTTGATTGGGACGATCTGGCGCCCGTGTTCGCCAAGATTCAGGAAGAACTGGATGAGGTGCGGGAAGTGCTGGCCGAGGAAACCGACCCGACCCGCCGCCAGCAGCGGTTGCAGGATGAAATGGGCGATGTGTTCTTTGCCTGTGTCAATCTGGCGCGTTTTCTCAAGGTGGATGCCGAGGCCGCCCTACGGCAGACCAACCGCAAGTTCGAGACGCGCTTTCGCCAGATCGAGGTGCGGGTCCAGGCCGAGGGCAAACAGCTGCGTGAGCTGACCTTGGCGGAACTGGACGCGCACTGGGATCAGGTTAAATTGGCGGAAAAGGCCGCCGGTTAGTTATTCGCAGCCTGTTGTTGCCGCTTCAGTAACGCCAGATATTTCTTGCTTAGATCCAGGTAACGAGGGGTTGGCCCCACATCCTCATACATGGGGTCGCCCAGTTCATCCTCTGCCACCACGCGGGTTCCACGCACATACGGGAAGCTGCTTTCCAGTTCCGCCAGGGCAGCCGAGAGCAAATCGGTGATCAGCTCTTCCGGCGTCCGTTTCGGATACATTTCCGCCAGTGCCGCCACCCGGGCGGCATCCTCGATGGGTAGCCGCAGGTGGTATTCCTTGCTGGTCAGTTGGCCGGATGCGGTATCTTCCCAGTGCTTCACGAGTGCATTGATCTTCATGTTCGTTGCCTCTCTACGATCAGTTCGGATTATGGCTGGTATGCCGTCCGCGGGTCGTGTGTGGGCGGCGAAGAGCCTACATTCTTAGTGTAGATCGTCCCGCGCGTACTGAGTCATGCAACGGATTTTTTGCAGATCGACATCCCGCGCCGGATGCCTCCATCGCCTGCCAAACGGTTACGGACGATGGCTTCTCTGCTAATTTACAGTCTATCTATACCGTTTACAGGCTGGCCGCGAGCGATTCGGTCTGGCATGGTGTCACGAATCGGGTCGACCAGGTCGACGAGCAGCAGGAGAGACATGATGAAGGAACTCCATCCACACCTACGCGAAAACGTGCGTTTGCTGGGTGAGTTATTGGGGCAGAGCATTCGAAATCAGGTTGGCGACACAATCTTCGACAAGATCGAGGCCATTCGTGCTGCGGCGAAACAGGACCGGCGCACGCCGAACTCGGACCGGACACATCTGCGGGAAGTACTGGGGGGCCTGGAAGATGGCGAACTGGTGCCGATCGCGCGGGCCTTCAACCAGTTTCTGAACCTGGCGAACATCGCCGAACAGTATCATGGGATCCGGCGCCAGCGGACGCCAGAAGAAGATGCCCAGGCCGGGATCGAACCGGTCGAGCAGATGTTGGGGCGGATGGTGGCCGAAGGCGTGGCGCCGGAGGAGATCAAGAGCCAGATCGACAACCTCAGCATCGAGTTTGTCCTGACCGCCCACCCGACGGAGGTGATGCGGCGTACCCTGATCCAGAAATACGACGAGATTTCCGAATGCCTGGCGTTGCTGGACCACCAGGACCTGCTGCCCCGCGAGTACGACAAGATCCGCGAGCGCCTGCGCCGTCTGATTCTGGAGGCCTGGTGTACCGACGAGATCCGGCGCGAGCGTCCAACCGCCGTGGATGAGGCGAAGTGGGGTTTTGCCGTTATCGAGAATTCCCTCTGGCACGCGGTGCCGGCCTTTCTACGGCGTCTGGACCGGGGCTTGGAGGCTCACGCGGGCGAGCGGCTTGCACTGGACGCCCGGCCACTGCGGTTTGCCTCCTGGATGGGTGGGGACCGGGATGGCAATCCCAATGTCACGGCGCGGGTGACTCAGGAAGTGTTCCTGCTCAGCCGCTGGATGGCGGTTGATCTGTACCTGCGGGATGTGGAACGGCTGCGCTCCGAGCTGTCCATGTGGGCGGCAAGTGATGAGCTGACGCAACAGGTTGGCGAAAGCCGCGAGCCTTACCGCGCGGTTCTGGGACGATTGCGTGACCGCCTGCAGGCCACCCGAGCTTGGGTGGAGAAGCGGTTAAGTGGTGGCCAGCAAGCCGCGGGCGAGGATGTGCTGCAGGACAACCAGACGCTGCTGGAGCCGTTGCTGCTGTGCTATCGCTCCTTGTCGGACTGCGGTATGCAGGCGATTGCCGATGGCTTTTTGCTGGATGTGATACGGCGCGCCAGCTGTTTCGGCCTGGAATTGGTGAAGCTGGATATCCGCCAGGATGGGGAGCGTCACGCCGAGGTCATGGCGGAAGTCACCCAATACCTGGGGCTGGGGGACTATAGCGCCTGGGACGAGCCGCAACGCCAGGAGTTTCTGTTGCGCGAGCTGCAGGGCAAGCGGCCGCTGATTCCCACGAACTGGCCCGCGTCGGACATGACCCGGGAAGTGCTGGCCACCTGCCGGGTGATTGCCGAGCAGCCGGTTCAGGCGCTGGGCTCCTATGTTATTTCCATGGCGCACCACCCGTCGGACGTCCTGCTGGTGATTCTCCTGCTACGGGAGGCGGGCATGAGGTTCCCCATACGCATCGTCCCCTTGTTCGAAACTCTGGCGGATCTGACCGAGGCCGCGGCAGTCATCGACCGCCTGCTGTCGATTCCCTGGTACCGGGAGTACATTGGCGACTATCAGGAGGTGATGATTGGCTACTCCGATTCCGCCAAGGATGCCGGCCAGCTCGCGGCTGCTTGGGCGCAATATCGGGCACAGGAGGCGCTGGTGCAGGTGGCGCGCAAACATGGCGTGCGACTCACGCTGTTCCACGGCCGGGGTGGGACGGTAGGGCGTGGCGGTGGCCCGGCCAACCGCGCCATTTTCTCCCAGCCGCCGGGATCTGTCGCCGGCAGTCTGCGCATCACCGAGCAGGGGGAGATGATCCGCTTCAAGTTCGGGCTGCCGAAACTGGCGGTGCAGAGCTTTACCCTTTATACCGGGGCGGTATTGGAAGCCTCGCTGCGACCGCCGCCCGAGCCCAAGCCTGAGTGGCGGCGGATGATGGATCAGCTGGCGGACACCGCCGTGAAATCCTACCGCGATGTGGTGCGCGGAAATGCCGAATTCGTACCTTATTTTCGTGCCGCCACGCCGGAGCAGGAGCTGGGGAAACTGGCGATCGGCAGTCGGCCCGCCAAGCGTCGGAGTGGAGGCGGCATCGAGAGTCTGCGGGCGATTCCCTGGATTTTCGCCTGGACCCAAATGCGCCTGATGCTGCCTGCTTGGCTGGGCGGCGAAGAGGCCCTGGAGCAGGCGTTCAACGATGGACAGGAGCCGGTTCTGCAGGAAATGCTGGCCCACTGGCCCTTCTTTGAAACCCATGTGGATATGATGGAAATGGTGCTGGCCAAGGCCGACCTGGCCATTGCCAGCTACTACGAGGAGCGGCTGGTGCCGCCGGAGCTCAGGCCCTTGGGGACCGCATTGCGCCAGCGCTTGCTGAAGGCCGTGGAGCAGGTAAACCGCCTGAAGAACCAGAGCGAGCTGCTGACCGGCAACCCGGTGTTTCGCCACTCCATGAGGGTCCGTAACCCTTATACGGATCCCCTGCATTACCTGCAGGTTGAGTTGCTGCATCGGGACCGCGCCGAAGCTGACCGAGCTCATGCGACCGTCGAGCGGGCTCTGCAGGTGACCATGGCGGGTATTGCCGCCGGTATGCGCAACACGGGCTAGGGAAGTTCGTTCCTGGCGGGGACTGGTTCACGGAACCCGCCGTGGATGCGCCTGCCTCTTTTTCCCCGGTCACGATCTACGTATAATCCCCACCTTTTCCGAAGTCTTTTTTCAAGAGTTCTGGCTTCGGAACCCCTGTTTTTCGCTCGCACTGTTGTTTGCAGAGTTGGTTTTTCAGGCAAAAACAGTGTGGATTCCCTACACGGACGCAGAAAATCGAGATCGGGCCCGAGCTTGTGTTCGGCGGGTGACCCCGTTAAGGTGGTCCGCCGCGGCTCGCCGCGATGTCATAGAACTCTGACGGCCAGCGTGATTGAGGAGTGTTAAGGACATGAGAGTAATTCTGTTGGGCGCCCCGGGTGCCGGAAAAGGCACACAGGCACGGTTCATTACCGAGCGCTACAAGATTCCCCAGATTTCCACCGGTGACATGCTGCGCGCAGCGGTCAAGGCTGGCACTCCCTTGGGACTCAAGGTCAAGGAAGTCATGGCGTCAGGTGGCCTGGTGTCCGACGAAACCATCATTGCCCTGGTGCAGGAGCGTATCACGCAGAAAGACTGCGAGAACGGCTTCCTGTTCGACGGCTTTCCCCGCACCATTCCCCAGGCGGAAGCCATGAAGCGGGCCAACGTCAAAATCGACTACGTGGTCGAGATCAACGTGGAAGACGAGGAAATCGTCAGCCGCCTCAGTGGCCGTCGGGTCCACGAAGGCAGTGGTCGGATCTATCACATCCAGCACAACCCGCCGAAGACGGCCGGCGTCGACGATGTGACCGGTGAACCCCTGGTGCAGCGCGAGGACGATCTGGAAGAAACCGTGCGCAAGCGTCTGGAAGTCTATCATTCCCAGACCGAGCCGCTGGTTCATTATTATCAGGATTGGGCGAAGCAGGATGCCGCCGCCGCGCCACGCTATGTGCGTGTCGAAGGTGTGGGCAGCGTCGAAGATATCCGTGGCAAGGTGTTCAGCGCACTGGACCAGGCCTGATCTTTCGCGGGAGGGTCGATGCGCCCTCCCTGCCGCGTTCCCAGATCCAGTCGGATCTGATCTCCTAGGTTTTCGGACTGATCGCAATGCCCCGAATTCTTGCGCTGGATACATCCTCCGAGGCCTGTTCGGCCGCTCTCCTCACGGCTGATGGCCTGGCCGAGGATTTTCGCCTGAGTCCCCGCGAGCACACGCGCCTGATCCTGCCGATGGTGGATGATCTGCTGCGCACGGCGGGACTGCGCCTGGCCGACCTGGACGCAATCGCTTTTGCCCAGGGACCTGGTTCCTTTACCGGCTTACGGATCGTGGCCGGTGTGGTGCAGGGATTGGCCTGGGGCGCGCAGTTACCGGTGGTGGGCGTGTCCACGCTTGCCGCGCTTGCACTGGCCGCGGCTCAACAGCAGGAATGCGACTGGGTGTTGCCATTGTTGGATGCACGTATGGATGAGGTATATGCCGGTCTCTATCGTATCGAGGCCGGTTTGCCGGTGTTGCAGGGCAGCGAGCGGGTATGCGGCGCGGAACGGTTGATCGATCTGGTGCCGCCGGGCGAAAGCTCAGTCGCCGTGGTCGGCTCCGGCCTGACGTACGAAGCCCGCTTCCCGAGCCAGCTTCAGCAACGAATCGGTCATCGGGATGCAAGCCTGCAACCGCGTGCCGCCCAGGTGGCGGTGTTGGCGGAACCTCTCTTGCGGGCAGGGCGAGTCCTGTCGGCGGATGCGGTGCAACCCGTTTACCTGCGTGACGAAGTGGCCTGGAACAAGCTGCCGGGCCGGTGATTGTGAAAGGATACCCGGTGTCAGAGTCCCGCCCGGTCGATTGTTTCCCCACTTGTTAATTTGATGGATTCCCAAGGACTGTTCCATGGAATTACTGCACATCATCGTCCTGGCGCTGATTCAAGGACTGACCGAGTTTTTACCGATCTCCAGTTCCGCCCATCTTATTCTGCCGTCACAGATTCTGGGGTGGCCGGATCAAGGCTTGGCCTTCGATGTGGCGGTCCACGTGGGTACGCTGGCCGCGGTCATGCTCTACTTTCGCAAAGACATCGTCAATCTTACCGGTGCCTGGTTCCGCAGCCTGGGCGGCCAGGCCGCCACGGCCGATAGTCGCCTGGCCTGGGCGGTTATTCTCGGGACGATTCCGGCAGGCCTGGCAGGTCTTTTGTTGGGGGGCTGGATTGAGGCGGAGCTGCGTTCAATGGCCGTGATCGCCACCACCACCATTCTGTTCGGGTTGTTGCTGGGTTGGGCCGACCGGTTCAAAGGACATAATCGCGCCCTGACACAGATTTCCTGGAAAGACGTGCTGATCATCGGTGGCTCGCAAGCGCTTGCGCTGATACCAGGCGTCTCCCGCTCCGGTATCACTATGACGGCCGCGCTCTTCACCGGGCTGAGTCGCGAAGCCGGCGCCCGCTTCTCATTTCTGTTGTCGATTCCCCTGATCTTGGCGGCCGGCATGCTGAAAACCAAGGAGCTGGTGGAGCAGGGCGATCAGGCGCTGTGGGAGCCGCTGATATGGGG
>JAEZAA010000221.1 GCA_023430625.1 Pseudomonadota bacterium | reverse complement strand
CCCCTTGCCAGGGGAGGGAGCTAAAAGCTTAGAAAGTCGCCTGATTGCCAGACACACTCACATTCGGCGTTTGCGCCCGCAGGGCTGCGATGCGCTCTTCCAGCGGCGGGTGGGACATGAACAGCTTGGCCAGGCCACTGCCGCCGCCCTTGATGCCCAGCGCGGTCATCTGCGACGGCAGGTGGGACGGCTCCTGCACGGCGCGCAGCCGCTCCAGGGCACCGATCATGCTGCCACGTCCGGCCAGTTGCGCACCACCGGCGTCGGCGCGGAACTCGCGCTGGCGGCTGAACCACATCACGATCATGGAAGCCAGGAAGCCCAGGGCGATTTCCGCCACGATGCTGGTCACCCAATAGGCCATACCCGGGCCTTGGTATTCCTCGTTGTTGTTGCTGTTCAGGGCACGGTCGACCGCATAGCCGGCGACCTTGGCAATCACGATCACAAAGGTGTTCACCACGCCCTGGATCAGGGTCAGGGTCACCATGTCGCCGTTGGCCACGTGGCTGACTTCGTGGGCCAGCACCGCTTCTACTTCATCACGGCTCATATGCTCAAGCAGACCGGTGCTCACCGCCACCAGCGAGTTGTTGCGGCTGGGGCCGGTGGCGAAGGCATTGGGCTCGGGCGACTGGAAGATCGCCACCTCGGGCATGGCAATGCCCGCCCGCTCGGCCTGGGAGCGCACGGTCTCCACCAGCCAGGCTTCAACCTGGTTGCGGGGTTGTTCAATCACATAGGCGCCGGTGGACTTTTTCGCCATCCACTTCGAGATCGCCAGGGAGATGAAAGAGCCGCCCATCCCGAAGATGGCGGCAAACACGAACAAGGCCCCCATATCGAGCCCCTGTTGGGTAAAGAAGCGATTCACGCCCAGCACACTCACGGTGATGCCCAGCACCACCATGATGGCCAGGTTGGTCATCAAAAACAGAAATACACGTTTCATATCAACCTCTTTGGTGTCACGCAGAATGCAGATGTTAGCGCCTGGGCGCCAGAGCAATGGTGTCTCGATCTTCTTTGACGTTTCGATCTTGTCTAACGGTTCGATCTTTTATGAGTTGTGGCGAGTGTATCGCTAATCGACGCTCAGTATAATTCGATTGTTTTTTAAGAAACCATCGGTAAAACCGAAAGATCACGGAGCTGCGCCCAGCGCGCCGATTCGCATTATGTCGCACGGGTCCTGGCGATGAGAGGTATCAACTATAACCATCTATATTACTTCTGGACCGTCGCCCGGGCCGGCTCCATCGCACGCGCCAGCGAACTACTGCACCTGACACCGCAAACCATCAGCGGCCAATTGCATGTGCTGGAGGAATCGCTCGGCACCAAACTATTCAGCCGCACCGGGCGCAATCTGGTGCTGACCGAAGCCGGCCGCCTCGCCCTTCAGTATGCGGATGACATTTTCCGGCTCGGCGCCGAACTCGGCGATGCCATCCAGGGCCGAAGCGGCGGCGTGCCCCGCCAGTTCAACGTGGGCATTGTGGACGTAGTACCCAAACTCATCGCCTACCGCCTGCTGGAACCCGCCTTGCATTTGCCGGAGCCGATGCGCATCGTCTGTCGGGAAGGCAAGCTCGACGCCCTGCTGGCCGATCTCGCCCTGCACAAGCTCGACATGGTGCTGGCCGACACCCCCATCGGCACCTCCAATAACGTGCGGGCCTTTAATCACCTGCTGGGCGAGTGCAGCATTACCTTTTTTGCCGCGCCTCAGCACGCCGCCCAGCTGCGGGAAGACTTCCCCCACTCGCTGCACGGCAGCGATCTATTGGTCCCCGCCAGCGGCACCGCGCTGCACGGTGCCTTGATGCAGTGGCTGGATCAGCAGGAAATCCGCCCGCGGATCGCCGGCGAATTCGAAGACAGTGCGCTGATGGCGGCCTTTGGCCAGGCCGGGGTCGGTGCCTTTATTGCCCCGAGCGTGATTGCGCCGGAGATACGCCGCCAATATGCGGTGGAAACCATCGGCCACAGCCCGCAGGTGCGAGAGCGCTTCTTTGCCATCTCCACCGAACGGCGCCTGCGCCACCCGGCGGTGGTGGCCGTGAGCGAGACGGCCCGCCTGGAACTGTTCATTCAAGACGAGGACTGACCGCGACCATCATGGCTTACCTGACGTTGTTTCTGACCTCCTTGGCCGCGGCCACCATTCTCCCCTTCTATTCCGAAGTCATGTTCGTGACCTTGCTGACCCAGGGCTACATGCCGACGCTGGTGTGGTTGTCCGCCACCGCCGGCAATACCCTGGGCGCGCTGGTGAACTGGTGGCTGGGGAAGTATCTGCTGCACTACCAGGATCGGCGCTGGTTTCCCTTCAAGGAGAAGTCGCTGGCCATGGCGCAACGCCAGTTCAACCATTACGGCGCCTGGACGCTGCTGTTCTCCTGGTTGCCGGTGGGCGGCGACGCGCTGACGTTCGTGGCCGGCATCATGCGCGTCAATGTGGTGATCTTTCTGGTCTTGGTGGCCATCGGCAAGGGCGCCCGCTACGGCGCCCTCATGCTG
>JAEZAA010000068.1 GCA_023430625.1 Pseudomonadota bacterium | reverse complement strand
GGAGTTATGAGCGACGCGTCCAGCACATCGGCGAAGGTGAATCGTGCGGCACCCCAAGAGTCCACTGCACGAGAAATCGAACGCCTGGCCCCCTGGTTTCACAACCTGCACATGCCCGACGGCAGCCAGACCGCGCCCAACCATGCCCTGGGCGATTTTCCCAAGTTCAAATGGCAGCAGATCGAGCCTTACCTGCCGATGGATCTTGAAGGCAAGGAAGTGCTCGATATCGGCTGCAACGCCGGCTATTACAGCCTGGAACTGGCCAAGCGCGGCGCCAAGGTGACCGCCATCGACATCGACCCTCATTATCTGCGCCAGGCGCGCTGGGCCGCCTCGGTGCATGGGCTGGAAGACCGGATCGAGTTCCACCAGATGCCCATCTACCAGTTGGCCCACTGGCAACGCCAATTCGACCTGATCTGGTTCATGGGTGTGCTCTACCACCTGCGCTACCCCCTGCTGGCGCTGGACATAGTGCGCCGCCGGTCCAAGGGCATGATGATATTCCAGACCCTGACCGCACCTGGCGAGAGCGTCTTTGAACCCCAGGAGAACTACCCCCTGCATGAGCGGGAAGTCCTGCAGGAAGACGGCTGGCCCCGCATGTCGTTCATCGAACATCGCCTGGCCAACGACCCCACCAACTGGTGGGCACCCAACCACGCCTGCGTAGAGGCCATGCTGCGCTCCAGCGGCTTTGAGCAGGTAGAGCGGATTTCCCACGAGATCTATCGCTGCATCGCCAGCCCCAGCGCCGAAGCGCCCTGGTTCCTGAGTGAACTGACGTCCGCACAGGAAGCGTTGGACGAACTGGAGGCGTAACTCTTTAATTAACCTCGACCGGCACTGATGCCGTCGGAGTAATCCGCCGACTGTCAGAACCTGTTCCTCAGACTGATTTGGGGGGTGATTCACCCCCTTTTTTCTTGCTTCCGCCTCAGGCCCCAAGGCAGTCCCTGATCGACCACGTCATCTGATCGACCAGCCTCTTGAGCGGTGCCGCCCGGCCTGACCAGTTATCCTGAACCTCACCCAGATAGCCCTGCCTCGCCTCGTTCAGTAACGAAGCCCATTCCGCAGGCAACTGCTCCATGGCCCAGGCGGCCGCGACATCCTTGGGCGCGATCGTCCCTTGCGCGGCCGTCAGCCACATCCGAGCGAGCGTCAGGATGACATTACGTTCGTCACCATGAAGGCTTTCCAGTAAGCCCGGCAGAGAATCCTTGATTGCCCGCCGTATATCCGCCATTGGGATCGGCGGGAGCAAGCTCGATGCCTCGGAGCCAAGCAACGGAATGCTGTGATCCATGAGGGGCTTAAGAACGATGGGCAGATCCGGATCAACGGTCGGCCCTGGAATGGCTCCATCTTCGAACTGCTCCCGTAGCCACTCGCCAAAGACAAACTCCGCCCGGGGTGGATAACGCCATGGCTCAACATCCGCGAGATCGACGATGGTCAGCTCCAGCGGCCGTGCTGATCGGGTGTTACCGATACGCCCGGAGATTTCCATTAGGCGGCTGACCAGTTCCCGCCGTGCTTCAGGCAGAAGAGGCTGTTTAACCAGTACAAGCACATCAACGTCGCTATCGACACGCAGCCCACCCTGGACCGCCGAACCGAACAGGTACAGGCCGACGACCCTGTCTCCAAGCAACGCCTGAACAATTGTCGTGGCCTGAAGCGCTTCGCGCGGAATGTCGTTTTTCGCTGGCTCTTCCATCATGATCGCCTCCCGTGCCCTTTAGCTCACAGAGCCAGAGAGCTGGATGAATTCATCCGATAGTAGGCATAGGGATGCTCGACACCATGAATGACTTTGACCGCTCCATGGGAATATCGAGCACCGATCTTTTCGATGGCCTTCCGAGAGCGCCAGTTGTCTGCCCCGATGTGAAACCAGACGACCTTCGCCCAACAAAAGGCGTGGCGGAGCATGAGTTGTTTCATGTCCCGATTAAAGGCTCCGCCCCAGTGGCTCCTGGCCAGGAAGCTGTAGCCGATGGCGACTTCTTGCGTCGTGGGATTCCACTCGTAATAGCGCGACGATCCCGTGACCTTGCCCGTCGCATTCTCCGTGACCACAAACGCACTCCTGGAGGCGACGGCACCTGCAAAGAAATCCGCCTCGAACCGATCGCGCTGATACCTCAGCGGATCGGGATGCTGCTCCCAGATCAGCGGGTCCGATGCGGCCGCGTACAGGGGCTCAAAGTCGTCTGCTGTAAGTGGACGAAGTGCGATTAGATCGCCGACAAGGGTTGGTTGGAAATCAAAATCCGAAGTATTCATGAACCTCTCCGCGACCTTCAAATACGTAATCACGCACCCATCCCTTCATCACTTTCGCCATTCAATCACGACGTTCTGACGCAATCCAGCATCCCCACTACTTTTATGGCAGCTGACCGAGACCCATTATTAAAGCAAGCAAGTGAAGCATGTTTTAGTCCGCGATCACCTGTCGGTTAGCGCCCCCGCTTGACCCTCACACCGCACCATGCTTGACTCGAACCACAGGCCTCAGCGCGCGTTATGCACTTTCGCGTTCTCGCGCGCCACCACCATGCCAGGAGCACTCGCCATGACCATTCAACCCATTTTGCCCGCGCAAGATCCCTATGGCGCCGAGACCCACAAAGTGGAGAACGTGCCGCCGCGGCTGGAGAACTACAACCTGTACCGGCAGGACGTGGCATTGCAAGAGGCGGTGAAGCGCGAAGGCGGCGCTTGGGCGGAGGCTGAACTGACTGAATACGGCGCGCTGGTGGGCCGGCCGGACATCATTGAGCTGGGTTATCAGGCCAACGAGAACAAGCCGGTGTTGCGTACCCATGACCGCCATGGACATCGGGTGGATCAAGTGAGCTTTCATCCGGCGTATCACCAGTTGATGACGATGGCTATCGAGAACGGGCTGCATTCGTCGCCCTGGACCGAGCCCAAGGCCGGCGCCCAGGTGGTGCGGGCGGCCAAGTACTATCTACATACCCAGGTGGAAGCAGGCCACGGCTGCCCCATCACCATGACCTATGCCTGCATTCCCAGCATCCGCCAGCAACCGGAGCTGGCGAAGATATGGGAGCCGCTGATTACGGCGCGCCAGTATGACCCGCGCAATGTGCAAGCCAGCGAAAAAGCCGGTGTCACCATCGGCATGGCCATGACCGAGAAGCAAGGCGGCTCCGACGTGCGTGCCAATACGACCCGCGCCTATCCGCAGGGTTCGGGTGGTCCGGGCCAGCCCTATACGCTGGTGGGCCACAAGTATTTTGTCTCGGCGCCCATGTGCGATGCCTTTCTGGTGCTGGCACAGGCACCGGGCGGACTGTCCTGTTTCCTGCTGCCGCGCTGGCGCCCGGACGGCACAAAAAATCCGCTGCAGATCCAGCAACTCAAGAACAAGATGGGCAACGTCTCCAATGCCTCCAGCGAAACCGAGCTGCGCGGGGCGCTGGCCTGGTTGATCGGCGAGGAAGGCCGGGGCGTGGCCACCATCATCGAGATGGTGTCACTCACCCGTTTCGACTGCATGATCGGCTCCTCCGCCGGTCTACGGCAGGCGGCGGCTCAGGCGCTGCATCATTGTCACAACCGCGCCGCCTTCGGCAAACGCCTGGCGGACCAACCCCTGATGCAGAACGTGCTGGCGGATCTGGCGCTGGAAAGCGAAGCCGCCGTGACCCTGACCATGCGCATGGCCCGCGCGCTGGATCAGGCGGAGACCAGCGAACATGAAAAACTCCTGATGCGCCTGGGCACGGCGGTCGGCAAATACTGGATCTGCAAACGCACCCCCAACCACGCCTATGAGGCCATGGAGTGCATTGGCGGCAGCGGCGTGATGGAAGACAGCATCATGCCCCGCCTGTTCCGGGAATCCCCCATCAATGCGATCTGGGAAGGCAGCGGCAACGTGCAATGCCTGGACGTGCTGCGGGCCATGGCCAAAACACCGGGCACGCTGGAGGTGTTCTTTGCCGAGCTGGACCGCAGCCGGGGCACCGATCGCCACCTGGATCAGTACGTAGCCTCGCTCAAGCAGGCATTTACTCAGCAGGATGATCTGGAATACCGTGCACGGGATCTGGTCGACCGCATGGCGCTTGCGCTACAGGCGAGCCTGCTGGTGCAGACGGGCAACAGTACCGTGGCTGACGGGTTCATCCAGGGGCGCCTGATGGTTCAAGGCAGCCACCATTATGGTGTCCTGCCGCGCGGCGTGGATTGTGCCGGCATCATGGCGCGGGCCTGGCCACAACACTGAATTTAGAAACAACAACACGACATCAACCATCGTTTAGGATCTGGACGCACTGCATGGCGAATCATACGAGCAAGTTAGGGATATTCATCTGGACGGTCTTCGGCTTCATCCTGGGCGCGGCCATCACCGCTGGCGTCATCAAATTCAGCGGACAAGAGGGTGCGGGCGACGAGCAGGCCAAACTGCTGACCTATCAGGGCCAGGATTATGGCGTGGAGCAGTTGCCGCCGGCCCTGGCGCAGCAATATCAAAGCCTGGACGAGCAGCTCTATCAGCAGCGCATGGTGCTGCTGCAACAGGCCGCGCTGGAGCTGCACATTGCCCGCGAAGCACGCGAGCGCAAGCTGCCGGAACGGGATGTGGCCGCTGAACTCTTTGACGGGGTGTTGCCCAGCAATGAAGAGATCGAGCGCTTCTATGCGGAAAACCAGAGCGAGATCAAACGGCCGCTGAACGAGGTGCGGGACATGATCCGCGATTTCCTGATCCAGCAGCGCCGTGGCGAGATCCTGCAGTCCATCCTCGGCAAACTGACGCAGGATAACCAGTTGGAGTTTCATCTGACGCCACCGGCAACGCCAACGACACGTATCGACACCACCAACCGCCCCGCCAAAGGTGAGCCTTCTGCACCGATCACGGTGATCGAGTTCGCCGACTACCAGTGCCCGCACTGCAAGACCGCCTCCCAGACCCTGGGACGCCTGGTGGAGGAGCACCCGGAACAGGTACAGCTGGTTTATATGGATTTCCCTCTCAACTCCAGCGGCATCTCCCGCCGCATCGCCGAGGGCGCCTATTGTGCGAACCAGCAGGACCAGTTCTGGCCCTACCACGACCTGGCGTTCGCCAGCCAAAGCCAGCTGAATCAGGAATCGCCAGTCGCGTTCGCCCGTCAGCTGGAGCTGGACCTGCCCGCCTTTGAAACTTGTCTGTCTAGCGACGAGGCACGTCAGTACGTCCAGAGCTCCGAGCAACAGGCGTTGAAACTGGGGCTGCGGGCGACACCGGCCATTTTCATCAATGGCCAGCGCTTTCAAGGACCTGATCTGCAGCAGAGTCTCGAACAGGCGGTTTTGGGCGCGGCTGGCGCCCAGTAAGCGCACCTCAGCGGGTGCACTCAGGGAATCGGTGCGCCCGCTGGAAACATCCAAAGGACTGAACAACCGGCCGGATCGTTACACCGGTCTGGTTGCAAAGGAGGCATCATGTATAGCGTTCTGCTGGTTATGGATCTGCACTTGGAAGGCTGCCAGTCGCTGAAGGACAAGCGCCAGCGCCTCAAGGGCTTCGCCGATCGCTGGGGCAAGGTGGCACAGGTCGCCGTGTGCGAAAGCGACTATCAGGACGCCCTGCAGAAGGCGCAATGGAGTTTTATCGTCGCGGGCAGCAATGGAACACAGGTTCAGCAGTTGCTGGCGAGGTTGGAGGAGGATTTTCTGGCATCCGTAGATGCCCTGATCACCCATCGCCACCAGGAGCGCCTGCTTTAAGCCGGCCCCCTGCTCACCGGCGGGGCAGGTCGCAGACGGGTTTCCCGGCCGTCTGCACAAGTCCGATCCATCAAATTCTGGCCGTAGCACTTCTCTGGTGCTCATTCCACGCTGGTACTATACTAGCCCGTCACAGTACCCAGTCGTTTGCCGAACGGCGCGCCTCCTCGTAGGCCTCTATCTGCGGATGCAGCAGCACCCGTGCACGCAGTATGTGCCATCGCACCGGATTGATGACGTGCCCAGCACCTGATCATGAAGGGATTGCACCTGACGAGATCCATCATTGGCAGTGGTGCCCTATGACTCACGAAAAGAAACTTGCCAAGGCCAGCCTTGAGAGCATGTATCGGGTCTTCACCGTTCCCGAAGCACCGGGCTCTACCCTGAGCAAGATCGACAAGAAAATCTCCCGGAACCTGGCGGGTTTTCTGCAAGATCATATCGTAGCCTTAGAAAAGGATCTCAAAGAGGTTGAGAAGGATTTCTCCGACTCACGTATTCCCGACGAACCCATCTTCGTCTCCGAACAAACCCAGTTCCTGCTGGACAAGTTGGTCGCCCATTCCGTGCATACGGCCTCGCCCAGCTTTATCGGCCACATGACCTCGGCGCTGCCCTATTTCATGCTGCCGTTGTCCAAGATCATGATTGCCCTCAATCAGAATCTGGTGAAGACGGAAACCTCCAAGGCCTTCACGCCCCTGGAGCGTCAGGTGCTGGGCATGATGCACCGCCTGGTGTACGACGAGACCGACGCCTTCTACGAGCAATGGATGCACGAGTCCAACCACGCTCTGGGCAATCTCTGCTCCGGGGGGACCGTGGCCAACATGACCGCGCTCTGGGTCGCTCGCAACCGCAGTTTTCCGGCCACCGACGGCTTTCGCGGCATCCGCCGGGAAGGCCTGTTTCGCGCCCTGCGCCATTACGGCTATGAAGGCGCGGCGGTGCTGGTGTCCAAGCGTGGCCATTATTCCCTGGCCAAGGCGGCCGACCTGCTGGGCATTGGCCATGATTTCCTGATTGCCGTCGAAACCGATGCCCGTAACAAGGTGATGCCGGCTGCCATGCGCGCCAAACTGGTGGAATTGCAGGCACAGAAGATCAAGCCCATCGCCATTGTGGGTGTGGCCGGCACCACTGAAACCGGCAGCGTGGACCCGCTGGATGAACTGGCGGACCTGGCGCAGGAGTTCAACGTCCACTTCCATGTGGATGCCGCCTGGGGCGGCCCGACACTGTTCTCCCGCACCTACCGCTCCCTGTTGAAGGGCATTGAGCGAGCCGACTCGGTCACCATCGATGCCCATAAACAACTCTATGTGCCCATGGGCAGCGGCATGGTCCTGTTCAAGGATCCCACCACGCTCGATGCTATCGAACACCATGCCCAATACGTGATCCGCAAGGGTTCCAAGGACCTGGGCACCACCTCGCTGGAAGGCTCGCGCCCGGGCATGGCCATGCTGATCCAGTCCGGCCTCAAGATTATCGCCCGCGAAGGCTACGAGATCCTCATCGACCAAGGCATTGAAAAAGCCAAGGCCTTCGCCGACATGATTCAGGCCCGCGACGACCTGGAGCTGATCAGCGAGCCGGAGCTGAATATCCTCACCTACCGCTATTGCCCTAGCTGGGCGCGCGACGCGCTGGAGCACGCGGATCCGCAGCGGCAGGCCGCCATCAACGACAGCCTCAGCACCATCACCAAGTACATCCAGAAAACCCAACGGGCGCTGGGCAAGGCGTTTGTCTCCCGCACCCGGCTCAACCCGCTGCGCTACCATCGCCACCCCTGCGTGGTATTCCGGGTGGTTCTGGCCAATCCTCTGACAACCCGGGAAATCCTGCGGGATATCCTGGACGAGCAGGAGGAAATTGCCAGCCAGCCCCAGGTTCAAGCCGAGATCAATGCACTCAGGCAATTGTGCGAGCAACGGGCGCGCGCGGCCTCCTGAACGGGGCCGCCTTCGCCTGCACTCATCGCCCCCGCAATCCGCCGTTTTCTGCACTATTATTATCTGCACTACAATCCGCTCGCCGTGCACCACAAAATAAGTTCCGCGCCTTAGCCGGGTTCGCCCGGCATCGGTTCCTGTCATTGCGAACGGCATTTCCATGCGCGCGCCAAAATGGGCCCTGACGACCAAATGGACCTTACGAAAAAGGACAGCCAATGACGACCCAGATTCATGATCAGCTATTCGACGTTCCCACCCACAGTGTGGAAATCAGCCTGGGGACCTTCTCGCTCCCTTTCTTTATCTATGAGGCCACCAATCTGACCGCCATTTTTCGCGCCCAGCGGGATCAGGCGGAAGCCCTGCTCCAGGGCACCGGACTGGAGCCTGCGTTCGTGATGGGGCCCTGGGCACTGGTGGCCCTGACGTTTTTCCAGTACCGCGCCAGCAGCGCGGGCGAATACAACGAAGTCGGCCTGATGCTGCCGGCGGTGCGCCAGGGTCAGGGCCGGCTCCTGCGCTCTCTGGTGGATCTGGCGCATCACCTGGAAGATCGGGAAATGGGCATGTACGTGGTGGATCTGCCCGTCACCACGGAGCTGGCCTGCGCCTCCGGCCGAGAACTCTGGGGCTATCCGAAATTTCGTACCCAAATCCCGTTCCACCTGCAGGGCCGCCAGTTCCGCAGCCAGGTGTTCCAGCCCGACAGCGGCCAGGTCATCCTCACCATGGCCGGCAAGATGACGCCCGGCGCTCCGATTCCCACGCCGGACTTCGTGACCTATTCGCTCCGGGAACGCCAGTTGGTGCGCACGCCCGTGCGCCTGCGCGCGCCGGTCAGATTCAGCGTCCCAACCAGCATGCGCCTATTGGCAGGATCTTCCTCCCATCCGATGGCCGGACGCCTGCGCCAGCTGGGCCTGCATGGCGCCAAGCCACTGTGCGTGCTGACCAGCGACCATTGCCAGGCGCGCCTGGGCGTGGGCGAAGTGCTCTGAGGGATCGAACAAAAGAGGACAACGAGTCATGCCCCTCTTGGGCACAGTGCGAAGGACGCGCTAAGATTAAGAGCGACATTAACCAAGAAGAGGGTGATTTATGGCAAAGACGGCTGAGCAGTGGTTTGCCGAATATGGCGAAAGTCATCAAAACCCCGTCAACAAGCGAATTCACTGGCTGGCGGTTCCGACCATTTTTCTGACCGTGGTGGGTTTTCTCTGGTCGATTCCTACCCCCGCCCTGTTTGATGCCTGGCCGCTCGTCAATTGGGCAACGCTTGCCATGGTGGGAGTGGTGTTGTTCTATGCGCGGTTGAGCCTGAGCCTGGCCATTGGCATGACGCTGTTTACCCTCGCCACCCTCGCCATCGTGGCCTGGTTCGAGCGCATGGAGCTGGCGCCGGTGTGGCTGATGTCACTGATTCTGTTCGTGGTGATGTGGGTGCTGCAGTTTTACGGCCATGCGGTCGAAGGCAAGAAACCGTCATTTTTCAAGGATCTGCAGTTCCTGTTGATTGGCCCGGCCTGGCTGATGGGCTTTATCTACCGACGCCTGGGCATTCCCTATTAAATAACCGGTTCATCCACCGAGTGGGCGGCAGGTTGCCGCCCACTCCGGGCCGGCTCAATACAGCGCCGCCTCGTCGTCCAGTACCTCATGGATGATTTCGAGGAACATCCGATCGGCGTCGCTCATTTTCTCCGGAATGCGCACCGTGGTCTGGGCGCTGATTTCGTCCGCCATGCGCCGGTCTGAATCCTGTTCATCTTTCAGGCTACGCGCAATCTCCATGCATTTTACCGCGACAGTCGGGTCAGCCAGCACTTTCTTGATGAACGACCGCAACTCGGAAATCATCTTCGCCTGACGGCTTTCTTCCATACTACTCATAACACCTCCAGACAGGGTTTCACGGCAACGCGGGATGCCAATGCCGTTCCGTTGATCATCGATTGGCTCGATTTAATGACAATCTCTCATTACCCACCAGTATACTGAGAAACCTGGCGTCTGCCGGCCCCGCTCCGCCCTGACATGGGCATCCAGTCATTTCGATCCATACTGAGTGAGGCCGCCCGATAGATCAAGCCCGGGGTTTGCATTTGCCTAATCCCTGTGCAATGGTTGCCCGCATCGCGCTAGGCTCCTCGGCGCATCTCGAGTTTTGGCTTGTGAATCACGACGTAAAGCAAATTACCATCCTGGGCTTCGACTATGCCCTGGCCACCGCCATCACCGGTGTAATCGACTTGCTCAGTACCGCCGGCGTCACCTGGAACATGCTGAACCGGCAACCACGCACCCCCTATTTCAATGTGGAGATTGCGTCCCGCGATGGGGTTTCCGTCCGTTGCCTGCATGATCTGCACCTGGCGGCCCACCGCCGCATCGACCAGATCGAGCAAACCGACCTGTTGCTGGTTCCCACCATTGGCGGTGACATCGATAAAACCCTGGCGCTGAATCCGGAAATCATCGAGTGCCTGCAACAACACCACGCCCGTGGCACCCTCATTGCCAGCAACTGTACCGGCGCCTTCTTTCTCGCCGCCGCGGGCCTGTTGGACGGCCGCCCGGCGACCACCCACTGGGGCTTTATCGACCAGTTCCGGCAACAGTTCCCCCGGGTCGATCTGCGGCCCGAACAATTGGTCACCAATGCCGGTACGGTGTTCTGCTCCGGCGGCGGTCATGCCTGGTTCGATCACGGCCTCTATTTGATCGAGCGCTTTTGTGGCCATGAAGTGGCCGTCGGCTGCGCCAAGAGCTTCGTAATCGACATGGGCCGCGAATCTCAGCTGACCTATTCGGCCCTGAACAGTCGCAAGTACCACATGGATACGGAGATTCTGGAGGTGCAGAGCTGGCTGGAAGAGCATTACCAGGAGCCGGTGATGATCGAAGCCGTCGCCCAACGCTTTGGCATGAGCTCGCGCAACTTCATTCGCCGTTTCAAGAAAGCGACCGGCGATACACCCTTGAGCTATCTACAGGCCTTGCGCCTGGAAGCCGCCAAGAAGCTGCTGGAGGAAACCAACCTACCGGTGGAAGAGGTCACCAGCCGCGTCGGCTATGAGGACATCAGCTCATTCACCCGACTCTTCTGCCGCCGCACAGGGCTGCCCCCGCGTCAGTACCGGCAAAAGTTCCAGCGCCGCCGTTAAGCACCGGCCACTGTCGTTTAAACAAAACCGGTTAAACCGAAAGCCGCCTCAACGAACAAGGCCGCCCGGAGGCGGCCTTGGCACGGAGGAATCAGCCGCTTAACTGGCGACCATTCCGCGAATCATGAAAAAGATCAGAGCGCCTAGGCCCGCAGAGATGGGAACGGTGATCACCCAGGCGGCGGCGATTTTATAAGCGGACGAGCGCTTGACCAGCTCTTCCTTATAAATGCGCTTCAGGCGCTTGCGCTCTTCCTTAGTCAGCGGGATCTCGGCCTTGTTCTTCTTCTGCTGTTTGAGCATGCGGTCCATGTCCTCCACCGAGGAGCGGCGGAAGGTTTCCAGGAAGCGCCGGATTTTTTCCCGCTCAGGCCCACTGTGATGCTCGACGATGAGATGCAGTTGGCTGGCATAGCTGATCTTCAGATATTCCCGCAAGAAGCCCACGCCAAACACCGCACCAACCGCCACGTGGGTCGAGCTGATCGGTAAGCCGAACTGGGAGGCGAAAATCACGGTTACCGCGGCGGACAAGGCGATACAGAACGCCCGCAGCTTATCCAGCTCGGTGATTTCCTGACCCACCGTCTTGATCAGCTTGGGACCGAACAAGAGCAGTCCCACGGCAATCCCCACCGCCCCGACCAACATGACCCAGATCGGGATTGCAGCCTTCGCGGCAATGCCATGACTTGTGAGAGCGTCGTTGATCGCAGCCAGCGGCCCCACGGCATTGGCCACGTCGTTGGCACCATGGGCAAAGCTTAACAGGGCTGCCGAGAAGATTAGAGGCAGGGTAAACAGGGCGTTGACCCCATCCCGGTTGTTGTCCAACACCATTGCCCGGCGCTGCACCCAAGGCCCGGTCCAGAGGTAGACCACCACAGCCGCCACCAAGCCAAGACCGGACGCGACGAGGAAGCTCACCTCCACCAGGGCCTTCAACCCCTTGAGCACCAGATAGGTTGTGAAGGCCCAGGCCATCAGGGCCAGCAATACCGGCACGAAGCGCTCTGCGGCCTTGAGCATGTCGGTCTTGTAGGTCACTTGGTGCTTGATGGTGTAGAGCAATGCCGCGGCGATGACGCCACCCATGACCGGCGAAATAATCCAGCTGGCGGCAATCGCGCCAAGTCCGGGCCAATTGGCGATCGCCACGCCCCCGGCCGCGATGCCTGCACCCAGCACGCCACCCACAATGGAATGCGTCGTGGAAACCGGTGCGCCGAAATAAGTTGCAACGTTAAGCCACAGGGCACCGGCCAGCAACGCCGCCATCATCAACCAGACAAAGGCTTCGGGATTGTTGATCTGAGAGGGATCGATAATGCCGCTCTTGATGGTGCTGACCACCTCGCCTCCGGCGATCAGGGCACCAGCCGCCTCGAACACCGCGGCAATGAGAATGGCGCCCGTCATGGTCAGGGCACGGGATCCAACAGCGGGGCCAACGTTGTTGGCAACGTCATTGGCACCGATGTTCATGGCCATGTAGGCACCGAACACCGCCGCAATCACTAATAAATAGCCCGACTCCAGTCCTTGGGCACGAATCGCCGTCACGAACATGACGATTGCGATGAAAATGATCGCCACGCCGAAACGAAACATTTCCTGGCGCCCCTTGCGCGTGGCCTTTTCGATTTGACCTACATTACGAAATTCCATGCGATCAACTCACAGAGAAAAGAGGCGGCCACTTTAGCAAAAGCGCCCTGTCCTGTCATCGCTAACGCCGCCTCGTCGGTGCTTCCCGCCCTGCCGCACATTTTCGGTTCGCCTTGTCACATTTTCCGGTGGCTCAACTATAATACCTGCATCGCTCCATTCTACCGGCAGGTCATAGGCTGGAGCATTTGCCTCAACCCTTGGCGTGTCGAGTCTGACGGCCAGGTTCCAATTATGATGAAGGCTCATGACAGTCCGCACCCCGTCCGACTTACCTCCGGCATCCATTTCACTGAGCGCCTATGCTCAGCAGGAAGCCGAACGCGTCATGCTGGTCGCACGCTCGCTGTCGTTCTGCGCCGTTCTGATCCTGACGGCAATTGCGGTCAAGTCCTGGTTGTCCAACCATGAACAGCATGGGCTGGTGCTGGCCCTGTTCGGCGGCCTGATCCTGGCGAATCGCCTGTTATATAAGTACCTCAAGCAGGACAACCTCTTTAAGAACCTGTTCCTGGTCCTGATCTTTGCCTTGATGGTCTATCTCACCGCCAGCGGCGGTGAGAACAACACCGGCATCCTCTGGTTCTATGTGTTCCCGCCCTTCATTTTTTACCTGACGGAGCAACGGGTTGGCATTATCGCCACCCTGCTGGTGATACTCTGCGCGGTGGTCGTCTTTCGCTTCCCCCAGTTGCCGTTCGTGGGCACAGAGTATTCCCCCGACTTTCAACTGCGGTTTCTTGCCTCCATCAGCTTTGTGAGCGTGTTCTGCTTTGTTATGGATTACGCCCGGCGCAGCGCCCGCCGGGAGCTGATGCGCATGGCCAAACTCTATGAAAAGGCATCGCGCACCGATGAACTGACCCAGCTACCCAATCGCCGGGACATGTGGCAACAGCTTGAGCAGGAGTATTTCCGCTTCGAACGCAGCGGCAACCCTTTCTCCGTCATTCTGTTCGACATCGATCACTTCAAGAAGGTGAACGATACCTATGGCCATGACGCGGGCGACTTCGTGCTGGTGCGGTTTGCCGAGTTACTGAAGGAAACCTGCCGTAAGATGGACATCGCGTCGCGCTGGGGAGGTGAGGAGTTCCTGGTGCTGCTGCCGGAAACCGGGCTGGACCAGGCGCTGGCCCTGGCGGAACGGTTGCGCAAGCACATCGAACAGGCGGTGGTGAATTACAAGCAGCAGGAAATCCACATCACGGCCAGCGGGGGCGTCTGTGCCATTAATCTGGCCCAGGGACTCAACGGCTTACTCAAGCAGGCTGATATCAACCTGTATCAGGCCAAGGTGCTGGGGCGCAACCGGATCACCCCGGAGGTCCCGTCCCAACTCGCCAAGCCCTAATCCCTGCGGCCAACTAAGTCTCTATTAGGCACCGAGGCCTCAGGATCGCGCCTCGGCCATTGCCAGAATGACCCGCCACTCGTCCTCCGTCACCCGCATCACCGACAACCGGTTACCTTTGCGCAGCAGCGCCATGTCCGCCAGAGCCG
>JAEZAA010000151.1 GCA_023430625.1 Pseudomonadota bacterium | reverse complement strand
TCCATGGTGTTGAGACTGGTGGGTTCCTCCAGGGCGTGAAACACCTGATCACCCACCTTGAAACGTCCCTTGCAGAGCGTGGGGTAGCCGGCGTTCTCGTCGGGCGTGAAGCGGTCGATCAGCACGCCGTTGAGGCGCGAGGTTTGCCCCTCGGCGGTCTGCTCCCACCTCACGGCCTTGGCTGGCGAACAGACGCCACTGCAGTTGGGGGATTCGCCGGTGACATAGGAGGACAGGTGACACCGTCCTTCGACCATGATGCAGAGGCTGCCGAAGCCGAATACTTCCAACTCCACTGGGCTCTTTTCCGCTAGGCGCCGCACCTGGGTCAGGGACAGCACCCGGGGCAGCACCGCGCGGCGGATGCCGAACTCTCGCTGGTAGAATTCCAACGCCGGTTTGCTGGTGGCCGATCCCTGTACCGACAGATGGCGGGGCACCTCCGGATAGCGCTCGGCGGCGTAGGCGAGCACGCCCATGTCGGCAATGATGAGCGTGTCCACGCCCAGCCCCACGCCGAGATCCACCGCATATTGCCAACGTGACCAGCTGTTGGCCTGCGGGTAGGTGTTGATGGCCAGGAACACCTTGCAGCCGTGGCGCTGGGCATACTCGATGCCTTCGCGCGTGCGGTTCTCGGTAAAGTTCAGGCCGGGGAAATGACGAGCGTTGGTGTCATCCTGAAAGCCCATGTAAACCGCGTCGGCGCCATTGTCCACGGCGGCTTTCAGTGCAGGAAGATTGCCGGCCGGGCATACGAGTTCCATGGTCATCTCCAGTCGGTGAAAGATGGTAGGGAACAATAACGGCGTCGGGTGGTGATGGTCTTGATCTATGTCAGTTGGATAGGCTTGAGGCACAGTATTCTGGCAGTAAGGAAACATGCACTCAGGGAGGGAGTGTCGCGGTCACGAACCTGACCTGACAGCCAGCCTCATGGATTCGCCAGGAGCCATTTAACGCTGGAAACTGGTAGTATGTGGGCCCAATTCAAGCGCGCAGGTGCTACGGCGCGAAACCCGCGCGGGCAGTCGTTGTAGTGGTGGCGGCAAGGCTATGGCCAGGGCCGTTGCGTTGTGTGAATCATTTGCTAGGAGAAGAGCCAGCATGAAAGTCGTTGATTCCGTATTTCTGATCACCGGTGGGGCCTCTGGTCTGGGCGCCGCCACGGCGCGCATGGCATTAGAGGCCGGCGCGCGCGTGGTGGTGGCGGATCTCGCCGAACCCAAGCCCGAGTTCCTGCCCGCCCACGACAACCTGGTCTGGGTCAAAACCAACGTGGCGGACGAGGACAGTGCCAAGGCGGCGGTCGAACTGGCCGTGCAGAAGTTTGGTCGGTTGGATGTGCTGGTAAATGCCGCCGGCATCGCGCCCGCCGAAAAAGTGCACGGCAAGAACGGCCCGCACGGGTTCGACAGCTTTTCGCGCACCATCCAGGTCAACCTGATTGGCACCTTTAACATGATGCGTCTGGCGGTGGGGGCGATGATCGCCTCGGGCGCGCCGGGCAATCCGGAAGATCCGTCGGCTTCCCAGGGCGTGGTGATCAACACGGCGTCGGTGGCGGCCTTTGATGGCCAGATCGGGCAGGTGGCTTATTCCGCCTCCAAGGCGGGCGTGGTGGGCATGACGTTGCCGGCGGCGCGGGATCTGTCGCGGGATCGGATTCGGGTGATGACCATTGCGCCGGGTATTTTCGAGACGCCGATGCTGCTGGGCATGCCGCAGGAAGTGCAGGATTCCCTCGGTCGCAGCGTGCCGCATCCGTCACGCCTGGGTCGGCCGGCGGAATATGCGTCGCTGGTGGCGACGATCGTCGAGAACGAATACCTCAATGGCGAGGTGATCCGTCTCGATGGCGCGATTCGGATGGCGCCTCGTTAACGTCCGGCTTACCGGGCGGAGGGCATCAGGTTGCGGGCGATGACGATCTTCTGAATCTCGCTGGTGCCCTCATAGATTTGGGTCACACGGGCGTCACGGTAGTGGCGCTCAACGGCGTAATCTTCCAGATAGCCATATCCACCATGGATCTGGATCGCCTTGGAACACACCCATTCGGCGGTTTCCGAGGCAAACAGCTTGGCCTGCGAAGCTTCCGAGATGCAGGGTGCGCCGGCTGTTCGCAGCCGTGCTGCATGGTGCACTAACAGCCGTGCTGCATTCAGCCGTGTTTCCATGTCTGCCAGGGTGTGTGAAATCGCCTGGTGTTCCGCAATTGGCCGGCCAAACTGGATTCGTTCACCGGCATATCCTGTCGCCGCTTCCAGCGCCGCTCGGGCAATGCCCACTGCTTGTGCGGCAATCCCGATGCGTCCGCCTTCCAGATTGGACAGCGCGATCTTCAGACCTTCTCCTTCCTGGCCCAATAGGTTTTCCCGGGGAATCCGGCAGTTTTCCAGGCTGATGGCACAGGTGTCGGACGCTCGTAGGCCCATCTTGTTCTCCCGCCGCGTTACCACATAGCCGGGTGTATCGGTTGGCACCAGAAAGGCCGACAGACCTTTTTTGCCTGCGGCGGGATCGGTGACGGCGAAGACGATGGCGACGCCCGCTCGTTGGCCGCTGGTGATAAATTGTTTGGCGCCATTCAGCACCCAATGATCACCTTCTTTAACGGCGCGAGTCTTGAGTGCATCTGCCTGAGAGCCGGCTTGCGGCTCTGTGAGGCAGAACGCCCCCAACACGTCACCGCTGGCCATGCGGGGGAGCCATTGCTGCTTCTGTTGCTCGGTCCCGAATCTCAGGATCGGCACGCATCCCACCGAGTTATGAACACTCATAAGCACCGCGCAGGAGGCACAACCTGCTGCTACCTCTTCAATGGCCATGGCATAGCTGAGGTCATCGGTCTTTACGCCGCCCCACTCGGGCGGAACCAGCATGCCGAGCAGGCCCAAATCACCCATTTGGCGAATCACCTGATCAGGCAGTTCGGCGTCGCGGTCCCATTGAGCCGCATTGGGTACAAGTTCAGCCTGGGCGAACGTTCGCGCGGCATCGCGCACCATGCGCTGGTCGTCGGTCAGGAGTACATCCAGATTGCTCACATTGGCTCCTTGGCATTGCCAGGCAAAGGTTATGACAGCATCCTATGAAGCGGTTCCTGATGGGTCAATGCACAAGTGCACCAGATCGTTGGTTTTGAGGCAGATAAGCCACTGGTGAAACGGTTGGAGAGAAACAATGTACGCGATCGAAAATAAAAGCGGTGCTTTGAGCTGGGTGGACCAGCCAGACCCTGGCCCTGTGGGCGCAGACGAAGTCCGAATCCAGGTGGCCTGGGCCGGCGTTAACCGGGCGGATCTGGTGCAGCGGGCAGGCTTTTATCCACCGCCACCGGGCGCTTCGCCGATTCTTGGGCTTGAGGTCAGTGGCGTGATCAGTGAAGTGGGCGCGGATGTCACGCGATTTGCGGTTGGCGATGAGGTCTGCGCGCTTCTCGCGGGTGGCGGCTATGCGGAGCAGGTCGTTGTTTCCGAGCTCCAGGTCCTGCCGGTTCCGGATGGTCTGGGCTTGCGCGAAGCGGCCGCGCTGCCGGAGGTATTCGCCACGGCCTGGCTCAATCTGTACATGGAAGGGCAGGTGAAGCCCGGCGAGCGGGTACTGCTGCATGCCGGCGCCAGTGGCGTGGGTACGGCGGCGATTCAGCTCTGTCGATCATTTGGCAACCCTTGTTTTGTCACCGTGGGCGGGGCTGAGAAGATTAATGCCTGTCAGGCGCTGGGAGCCGATGCAGGCTGGAACCGCCATGACGGCAGCTTTGTTGAGGCGGTCAAGGCCTGGGGTGGGGCGGACATGATTCTGGATCCAGTGGGGGGGGATTACATTCCCCAGGATCAGGCCGTGCTGAATATCGGTGGCCGTCTGGTTCTGATCGGCTTGATGGGTGGGCGCAAGGCTGAAGTGGATCTGGGCCTGATGCTGATGAAGCGGCAGCGGATCATTGGCTCGACCCTGCGTAGCAAATCACCGCAGGATAAGGGCGACATTCTGCAAGCGATTTATGAACAGGTCTGGCCACGGCTGGCCAGTGGCGAGATTCGTGCGCTCATTGATGGTGAGTGGCCCATTGAGGAGGCAGAACAGGCGATGGCTTATCTTGCAGGAAACGGGAGTATAGGAAAAGTTTTGCTGGCTGTGGATTCGTAGCTCTGCCTGTGACAGGCAGTAGTGGGGGCGTTAACCATCCATGGAGCCACGCCCACACCATTTTTTGTGCTCTGAACCTGTGTGCGAGAGTTCAACATACTGGCCCAAAATAACCATTCTGGGTGTCCTCTAGCCTAATTCAAGGTATTCTACCACTCCGTTAGTAATGACTAATCCTTGTAGGCCCGATGATAAAGGTGATGGCGTCAATAGCAGCCGTCAACCTCAGGGCCTGGAAAGGGGGAAGTCATGACCTGGGATGCGTGAACCGTGCAGCGGGCAGTTAGCCTTGCGGCCTGTTGGCGACTTGAACCATGCCAGGCACATTTGTAGATCTGCGACGAATCCTGAGCCTTTTGAGATCCGACTTGCGCATAGATAAGGAATTGCTTATGCGACGTTTACTGGTTTTAGTTCCTTCATCTGTTCTTGTAACGCTTGCAGGCTGCAACGCCGGAGATACCAGCCATAGTGATGCCTCAATGTACACGCCGTCCCTCCCAGGCCCCGTTTCCGGCCCCGGCAACGGCCAAGGCGGAACAGGTAATCCGGGCGTGGATGGACGGCCCATTGTAAACGCTGGTCGCAATCAAACGGCTGATTCAAACGTTCTTCTGATGTTGGTTGGGGAGGTGAACCCAGCACCGGGCGCAGCCATCCGAGAGGTGAAATGGGAACAGATTGCGGGTCCTTCCGTCCAGTTACTTACGCCAAACCAGACGACGACTACGGTCATTGCGCCGGACGTACGTGTCCTGAGTCAAGTGAGTTTTCGCCTCACGGTGGTGGACGATCTGGGGCGGACTAATTCCGATATCACGACGCTGACGATCATGCCCCTGAATACATTCGTGCGGGCGATTGGTGACGTTGCCGCGGAAGGTAGCGGCTCCGTGAATTTCCTGATTCAGCTAAATCAGGCATCGTCGCAGCCAGTGACAGTACGGTATGAAACCGAAGATGGTACGGCGGTCGCTGGCCAGGATTACCAGCAGGCGAGCGGCGAGGTTGTGATTAATCCCGGGGAAACCAGCGCGGTAATTCCTGTCGTGATCCTGAATGATAGCGACATGGAGTCGGACAAAAGTTTCTCCTTGCGGATCGTGGGGGTCGTTGGTGGGGAAATCGCTACCAGCAAGGCAGTAGCCGTTATTTCCGATGACGATACAGCGCCGGAAATGCTGACGGTACAAGGCAGGATTGATGATTATCCTGCGCAAAAACGGTCTGCCAATCATGTGCCCGCGATCAATGGATACTCCTTCACACCACCGCAGGACCTGATCCTTGAGTTCAATGGGGAACAGGTTGCCGTGAGCGATGAAGATGGATCATTCCAGTTTTCGATGCCGGCTACCATTGGCAGCTCCTATACGGCACGGATCGTACAGCAACCGGGCAAGCTTCAGTGCGAACTGGCTAATCCATCAGGGCCGATTTCGGGAGGGGAATGGCAATTGGATGTTCAGTGTCAGCGTCCTGACCAGTTTCTCGAAAATATCTCCCAGCTATTCGCCGGCCCCGAAATCACCTGCGCGCTGGATGGCAGTGGCATGCATTGTTGGGGCAATCTGAGGGATGATGAGCTGGCGACCTTGAACAATCCGACGGCAATCGCGTTCGGCGGTGGTCATACTTGTGCATTGGATGATGATGGGGCGAAGTGCTGGGGCGAGAACGATTATGGGCAGGCAACGATTCCGGACAATTTGAGTAATCCCAGTGCGATCGCCGCCGGCTATGCACACACCTGCGTATTGGACGGTCCTAGCGTGCAATGCTGGGGAGATTCCTATTATTTTAATGGTCAGCCCGATCTGGATGATCCCAGGGCTATTGCGGTTGGAGACTACCAGACTTGTGCATTGGACAATGCCGGTGTGCATTGCTGGGGAGGTAACTCCTATGGCCAGGCGAGTGTTCCAACCCTCAGCAATCCGATTGCCATTGCTGCCGCAGGTCGCCAGGCTTGTGCCTTGGACGATTCCGGGGTCCGCTGTTGGGACGGCGAAGTAGTTACCGATGTTGAATCCTTTTCGATTTCTAACCCAACGGCGCTGACGGTCGGTGATTCCTATCCCGATTATCATATCTGTGTGTCCAATTCGTCCGAGATGGAATGCCGGGGGCCGAATACCTGGTCGCAAGCGACAGCGCCGGTTTTTTTCGATCCCGTGGGGATATTCTCCGGCGATCGTATTTGTTTGCAATCTTCGGCCGGTGCCTACTGTGGCGGTGCCAAAGTGGATGGCCCTTCTCTGGAGGGGCTTGCCGCGATCTATCAATTCGGTGAATTCGACTCGGAAACGCCGGTAAATACCTTTGCAGGCTGCTATCTGGACAACCACAGCGTGCAATGCACCGAACATTTGGACAATGTTCCGGAGATGGTTAGTCCCCGGGAGCTTTCGGTGTCATGGAGTCAGGCCTGTGCTTTGGACGCCGAGGGTGTGGTTTGTTGGGATGATTACGGCGCAGCGCCGGTTCCCCCTCTGAACAACCCTTCCGCCGTTGCCTCGAGTGAGTCTTTCAACTGTGCCTTGGACGACGAAGGCCTGAAGTGTTGGGATGACGCATCCTACATCTCTGGAATTCAAAGTCTCAATAACCCGAGCAAGATCGCAGCCGGTGGCAACACGATATGCGCTATCGATGATGAGGGGCTTGCCTGTTGGTCACTCGATGGTTATGGCCAAGCCATGGTCGTACCCGCGCCCGAAATCGCCAATCCCTCAGATGTTACGGTCGCCGACGCCGAGATCTGTGCCATCAATGAGTCCAGGGCCGTCTGCTCGGCCTGGAACGGGGAGCGGGTTCGTACAATCGAACTGGATAATCCGACCGCGATTGCCACCTCGTACGAACAGTCCTGTGCCATCGACCAGACTGGAATCCGCTGCTGGTGATGGAGCCATGAGGGACAGGCGGTGAAGGTCGCGCTGGTTTGGGAACTGGGGCAGGATCTCGGGCACCTCAGTGCCTTTCAGCCGCTGGCGGAGGAGTTGCTCGCCAGGGGCCATGAGGTCAGCTTGATTGCCAGGGATGTCACCCGGGTCGCGTCAATGTTTGGCGGCGTCCCGGTCAGAATTCTGCAAGCCCCCGTGTCAGGATTTGTTCAAAAGAACAGGTCCTGGACCGCCTCCCACGCCGAGATTCTGCTTGCCAGCCATTATGGGGAGCCGGGCGTTCTGGCATGTCTCGTTGAGGCTTGGCGCCATCTGTTTGCTCTGCTCGAACCAAACGTGATTGTTTGCGACCATGCACCTGCTGCGATGCTGGCAGCAGCCTCTTTGCGCATACCGGTTGCGATCTACAGTATCGGCTTCTGTGCGCCGGTGCCAGATCGTCCGCCGGTTGATCTTTGTCCCTGGATGAACTCGGGTGAAGAGCGCATCCAGGCTAGCGAACACCGATTTCTGACGGCGCTAAACGAGGTGGCTGGTACACAGGGTGTGGCTCCGCTGAAGCATGTTTCCGACCTATATCGCGTTGCGCTCACCTTTATCCAGGGATTTGCGGAATTCGACCCCTATCATGCGGACAGACGGCAGGCGTATTACACCGGGCCCATCAAAAGCGAGATCCCCCGGCTGGAGCCATCCTGGGGGGATAAAGGACGAAACAGGATTTTTGCCTATCTCAAGCCTAGATTTTCCCAAACGCTAGATCTTCTCTCGGAGCTGGCAAAGCTGGACGCGGACGTCCTCTGTTATTGCCC
>JAEZAA010000317.1 GCA_023430625.1 Pseudomonadota bacterium | reverse complement strand
GCCTACCACTGGTCCTTTACCTGCACGGTTTCAACAGCTCGCCGAAGTCCCATAAAGCCGAGCTGACCCGCTCTTGGGTTGCGGAGCAGGGTCTGCCGGTGCAGCTGCAGGTGCCGGCTCTGCCTTATTCGCCGGCGGCGGCATCGCAGCTTCTCCAGCGTTGGGTCGAACAGGTGGGGGCTCATCGAGTTCAGGGGGTGATTGGTAGTTCCCTGGGCGGCTACTATGCGACTTGGCTGGCTGAGAAATATGGGATTCCGGCAGCCCTGGTCAATCCGGCGGTCCGACCTTATGAGCTGCTGGCGGATTACCTGGGCGAGAACCGCAATCTATATACTGGCGAGCAATATGAGTTAACCTCGGAGCACATGCAGGAGTTGTTGGCGCTCGATGTGCCACGGCCAAGCCGGCCCGAGCAGTTTTTCCTGTTGGTGCAGACCGGCGATCTGACGTTGGATTATCGGCAGGCGGTTGCCAAGTTTTCTACGTCGCCAGCCTGGATCGAAGGCGGCGGCAGCCATGAGTTTGACGATTTTACGGCGACGTTGCCCGCAATCTTTGCCTTTTTCCGCGGAAATGTTGCCGGCCGTATTGTTGATTGAGCGGCAACAGGGCTCGCTGCAGGGAAACCGGGCCCGCTGAAAATACTGCCAGATTATCCCGTTATTTGGGGTAGAATGGCGCGCATGTTTTCTGCCCCGAAATGCCGAGCAGGCCAAGGCCCGGCGGCGGGTACGGTTGAATGGACAGGACGCTTCCATGGGATATCGAACGCCACTCTATGCCGCGCATCTGGATGCCGGCGCCAAAATGGTCGACTTTGGCGGCTGGGATATGCCGATCCACTATGGCTCCCAGATCGAAGAGCATCATGTGGTCCGCCAGGCTGCTGGCATGTTCGATGTGTCCCACATGACCGTCGTGGATGTGAGTGGTCCGCAGGCGCGCGAGTACCTGCGCTACCTGCTGGCCAATGACGTGGACAAGCTCAAGACCCTCGGCAAGGCCCTGTACAGCGGCATGCTCAATGCCGAGGGGGGCGTCATCGACGATTTGATCGTCTATCGCCTGGACGGGTTTTACCGGGTTGTGGTGAATTGCGGCACCCGCGAAAAGGACCTGGCCTGGATGAATCTGCAAGCCAAGGATTTTTCCGTTGTCATCCAGGAACGACCTGAGCTGGCCATGATCGCCATTCAGGGGCCTGAGGCGATTGCCCGGGTCAAGGCGCTGGTCTCGGCCGAGCAGCAAGCCCTGATCGATGGGCTGCAAGCCTTTCAGGGGCAGCTGTCCGGTGACTGGATGTTCTGCCGCACGGGCTATACCGGCGAAGACGGCCTGGAGGTCATGCTGCCAGGGTCCGAAGCGGTCGCCTTCTGGAACCGCCTTGTAGGCGCGGGTGTCAGACCCTGTGGTCTCGGCGCGCGCGACACGCTGCGGCTGGAAGCCGGGATGAACCTGTACGGTTCCGATATGGATGAGTCCGTGTCGCCGTTACAGGCCAACATGGGCTGGACCATTGCCTGGGAGCCGGCGGATCGGAACTTTATTGGCCGAGCGGCGCTGACCGAGGAAAAGAGCCAGGGTGTCCAGCGCAAATTGGTGGGGCTGGTGCTCAGGGAGCGTGGCGTGCTGCGCGCCCACCAGAAAGTCGTGCTGATGGATGGTGGGGAAGGCGAAATTACCAGCGGTACCTTCTCGCCCACCTTGGGCTTTGCCATTGCCCTGGCGCGGGTACCGGTTTCCGTGGGAAGTCAGTGTTCGGTGGAGATCCGCAATCGGCTATTGCCGGTTGAGGTGGTCAAGCCGGTGTTTGTGCGCAATGGACAGGCGGTGGTCACGCCACTTTAGTTTGTCGACACCGTTTGTCTGAGCGCTTTTAACGATGTCCAAGCCATCTACGCTGGTTGCACGAGTGCTGCCATAGACGTGGATTGGTTCTGAAACAATGAATTGCAGTCTATGTTGTCGTTTTATCCAACCGGTTCCGAAGGAAGCTGATTCATGAGCACAATTCCAAGCGATCTGAAGTATCTGTCCAGTCACGAATGGGCGCGTCTGGAAGACGACGGTGTCACCGTCACGGTCGGCATCACCGACCACGCCCAGGATATGTTGGGCGATGTGGTATTTGTGGAGCTGCCGGACGTGGGTGCCGAGCTGACCGCGGGCGATGAAGCCGGCGTGGTGGAGTCCGTGAAGGCCGCTTCCGATATCTTCAGCCCGGTCAGCGGCGAAGTCATCGAAATCAACGAGGCGCTTGAGGAGAATCCCGAGCTAGTGAACAGCGATCCCTACAACGACGGCTGGTTCTTCAAGTTGCGCATCAAGGACAAGACCGAGCTCCAGTCCCTGCTGGATGCCGAAGACTATGCCGAGGTCTGTGAGTCCGAAGGCTAAGCAACGAGCTCACAATCCACGCCTCGGCCATTGGTCGGGGCGTTTTTCTTTTGCCGAGTAAGGAAAGCGAGGCCACCATGCCGTTCATTCCGCATACCGACGCTGACGTCAAACGCATGCTCGATGTGTTGGGTGTCCCCAGCATCGACACACTCTTTGATGAAATTCCCCCTCACTTACGCTGCAAGAGCCTGGCTGGGCTGCCCGAAGGGCGGAGCGAGATGGATATGATGCGGGTGATGGCGGAGCGGGCGCAGCAGGATGCGGGCGCGCTCTGTTTTATCGGGGCGGGCGCCTACGAGCATCATATTCCGGCAGCAGTGTGGGATGTGGCGACGCGAGGTGAATTCATGACGGCCTACACGCCCTACCAGGCTGAGGCGAGTCAGGGCACCTTGCAGCTGATTTACGAATACCAGTCCATGATGACGGCGTTGACCGCCCTGGACGTCTCCAATGCCTCCCTGTATGACGGCGCCTCCGGCCTGTCCGAGGCGGTTCTGATGGCGGTGCGGGCGCATCGCAAGTCCAAGAGTCGCCGGGTGCTGGTGGCCGGTTCGGTCAGCCCGTTGTATCGCCAGGCGGCACAAGCCATTGTCCGCAATCAGGATATCGAACTGGTGACCACGGGGTTTGATCCCGAAACCCTGCAGGTGACGCCTGAGCATCTGCAGCCTTATTCAGGAGAGGACTTCGCGGCACTGGTCATTGCCCAGCCCAACTTTTTCGGTAGCTTAGAGGATGTGCACGCGCTGACCGATTGGGCGCACCTGCACAATCTGCTGGTCATTGCCCTGGTTAACCCCACCGCCCTGGCGATTCTGGTGCCACCCGGGCACTGGGGTGAGCAGGGCGCCGACATTGCCGTGGGGGATGGCCAGCCGCTGGGGTTGCCTCTGTCATCCGGCGGCCCCTATTTCGGCTTTATCTGCTGTCGTCAGGAACTGGTGCGTCAGATGCCGGGGCGTATCATTGGCCGAACGGTGGATATGGAAGGCAAGCCAGGTTACACCCTGACGCTCCAAGCCCGTGAGCAGCATATTCGCCGCTCCAAGGCCACTTCCAATATCTGCACCAACCAGGGGCTGGCGGTGACCGCGGCGACCATTTACATGAGCCTGATGGGCCCGGATGGCCTGGCCCGTGTTGCCACGGCCTGCCATGACAACACACGCCGGTTGCGCGAGCGGCTGGCCCAGCTGCAGGGTGTTGAGGTGTTGGGCAGCAACGCTTTCTTCCACGAGCTGGTGTTTCGGGTCCAGCGTCCGGTACAGGAAGTCCTGGCGGCCATGGCGGAGCAGGGCGTTCTGGCGGGTTATGGACTGGAGCAGGACTATCCGGAACTGACCAACTGTATTCTGGCCTGCGCCACGGAAACCAAGACCCAGCAGGATCTGGATCGTTATGTGTCGCTGCTGGCCGATGTGCTGAATCCGGCGGAGGTATCCCCATGCTGATTTTCGAACGTGGTGCGCCCGATCGCCGAGCCACGGCGCAAGCTCCCAAGCAGGTTGCGGCGCTCGATGATATTCCAGCCGCTTTGCGGCGACGCGAGTCGGCGCCACTGCCGGAGGTGTCCGAGTTACAGGTGGTGCGTCATTACACCAACCTGTCGCGGAAGAACTTCTCTATCGATACCCAGTTCTATCCGCTGGGCTCCTGCACCATGAAATACAATCCCCGCGGGGCGCATCGCGCGGCATTCCTGCCGGGATTCCTGCAACGCCATCCGCTGGCGCCCGAGTCTCATAGTCAGGGCTTTCTGGCCTGCATGTACGATCTGCAGGAGTTTCTCAAGGAGGTCACGGGAATGGCGGGCGTCTCGCTGGCGCCCATGGCGGGAGCCCAGGGCGAGTTCGCCGGCGTGGCCATGATCAAGGCGTATCACGAGGCGCGCGGCGATTTCGGCCGGACCGAAATCCTGGTGCCAACCGCTGCCCACGGCACCAACCCTGCCACCGCCGTGATGTGCGGCTATAAAGTGCGGGAAATCCCGGTGGACCGGCATGGCGATGTGGACCTGGATGCGCTGAAGGCTGCGGTCGGTCCGCACACGGCCGGCATCATGATGACCAACCCGTCCACCTGCGGTGTATTTGAGCGCGGTATCGAGGCCGTGGCCAAGACCGTGCACGAGGCCGGCGGCCTGCTTTATTACGATGGTGCGAATCTCAATGCCATCTTGGGCAAAGTTCGCCCCGGAGACATGGGATTCGATGTGATGCACATGAACCTGCACAAGACCTTCGCCACGCCTCATGGTGGTGGCGGCCCCGGTGCGGGCCCGGTCGCGGTTGGGCAGCGCCTGCTGCCATTTCTGCCAACGCCCATGGCGGGCCGGGTGGATGATGGTCAGGGGCGGGCGCACTACCGGCGCCTGGATGTCGCCGATTGTCCGCAAAGTATTGGTCATCTTTCGGCATTCATGGGCAACGCGGGCATTCTGCTGCGCGCCTATGCCTATGCACTCTTGCTGGGACGGGAAGGCATGCAGCGGGTGGGCGAATACGCCACCCTCAATGCCAACTACATGGCCAGGCGACTGGCCGATGCGGGCTTTCAGCTGGCCTACCCGGAGCGGCGGGCCACCCATGAGTTCATCATTTCACTGAGCCCCCAGGAACAGCAGTACGGCACCAGCGCCATGGATTTCGCCAAACGTCTGCTGGATTACGGCTTCCACTCACCAACTACTTATTTCCCGCTGCTGATTCCGGAGTGCTTCCTGATCGAGCCGACGGAGACCGAATCCATTGAAGAGCTGGACGGCTTCATCGAGGCGATGGTGAGCATTCTGAAAGAGGCCGAAGCCTCGCCGGATCTGGTGAAGGGGGCGCCCTTCACGCTGCCGGTACGGCGTCTGGACGACGTCAAAGCAGCACGGGAACTGAATCTATCCTATTCATCGCGTCCAGACGCCTTATCGAAAGAAGCTTCTCAATGACCTTACCTGTACTGCGACTAAGAGACCGTGCCGACAGCCGGCTGCGTGCCGGCCATGTGTGGATCTACAGCAATGAGATCGACGTCGGCCAGACGCCCCTGAAATCCGTGGCGCCTGGCGCGCAAGTGGCGATCGAGACGGCGCGTGGCAAACCGCTGGGCGTGGCGCTGGCCAACCCTAATACGTTGATCTGCGCACGCCTGTTCAGCCGCGATCCCGAAGCGCGCATGGATCGCTCGCAGCTGGTGCACCGCCTCAAGATCGCCCTGGCTCTGCGCGAGCGCTGCTTTGCCACACCCCATTACCGGCTGGTTTACGGCGACAGCGATGGCCTGCCGGGGCTGGTGATCGACCGGTTCGGTGATGCCTGCGTGGTGCAGATCTCCGTGGCGGGGATGGAGCTGCTAAAGGACGAAATTATCGATGCGCTCGACAAGGTGATTCGCCCCACCACGCTGATCTTCAAGAATGACGGCAAAATGCGCGAGCAGGAAGGTCTGCCGAGTTATGTGGACGTGGTCCGCGGCTCGGCGGAAGGCGGTATTGAGCTGATCGAGAATGGCGTGAAATTCCTGGCGCCGGTCCTCGAAGGGCAGAAGACCGGCTGGTTCTACGATCATCGCCTCAATCGCCAATTCCTGCAGTCGCAGGTGGCGGGCAAGCGGGTGCTGGATGTCTTCAGCTACATCGGCGGCTGGGGCATTCAGGCGGCGGTGGCGGGTGCCAGCGAGACGACCTTGATCGACAGTTCCGATTTTGCGCTCGAATGTGGTCGGCGTAACGCTGCATTGAATGGCGTGGAGGACCGGGTAAAGACCCTGACCGGCAATGCCTTCGAGAAAATGAAGGAGCTGTGCGAAGCGGGTGAGCGCTTCGATGTGGTGGTGCTGGATCCCCCGGCATTGATCCCGCGTCGCAAAGACCAGGACAAAGGTGAGCAGGCCTATGCCCAGGCCAATCGCTTGGCCCTGCGGCTATTAGCCAAGGATGGGCTGCTGGTCTCGGCCTCCTGTTCCATGCACCTGCCTGAAGCGCGCCTGCTGGATATCATTCGTGGCAGCGCCCGTCAGATCGACCGCTTTGTCCAAGTTTATGCTCAGGGCCACCAGGGGCCGGATCATCCCATCCTGCCGGCCATTCCGGAAACCAGTTATCTCAAGGCGTATTTCGTCCGCAGCCTGCCGTCGTTCTGACGGCATGGCACGAGGTTGATGGGACGCGTCAGTTCGTTTGGAGCAATTCCAGTTGGGCTGACGTAAGTTCGTTTGCGGCCCGCACGGCCGCAAGATCATCCTTGGACAGTCGGGTGCCGGTGGGAAAGAAGGCACTTTCCTTCAGGCCGTCGATGGCTTTACCCAACTGTTGATGGAGTGCTGTCAGGCGTTCCCACTGGGCAGGATCAACGCCCAGGGTGGTGGCCTGATCGGGCGTCTCGTAGAGTGCTGTGATCGGCGCTAGTGCGGCCTGCAGGTCAGCCTTGCCATTATGGCTGAATGCCGATTCGATCACTGCCGGGTCCCACTCCTTGTTCTCCAGAGAAAGCAGGCGCTGCAATGGCTGCGTGATCTCCTGACGCAGGGTGTTGGCGACGGCGTTGCGCAGGCGTTGGCCCCGTTGTGCCTCGGGAATCTGGGCCCAGGCGGATGGATAGACATTGCCCTGCGGCTGCCAGGCCGTTGCCAGTGCCTGCAGATCCTGGGAGAGCATTGCGCTGAGGGTATCCAGGAACTGGCGTCGGCGTAAGCGGCTCTGGGTCCGCTCGTTAGGCTGAGTCCCTTCTTTGATATCAGACCCTTCTTTAACCTTGGCGTAGTCTTGCCAGGCACGGCGGGTGTCCTGATCCTGATTCTCGCCCCACAGCAAGAACTCCAGGGCGTGGAAGCCCAGCGTTACATAAAAGCGGTCGGTTAGCTGGTACTGTTCGTTCAGGCTTTCCGGGGTGATGGGAACGGACTCTGCAAACACCAAACCGCTGAAGGGGTAGCCTTCTACGTAATCCAGATAGCCGGGCTCAAGGGGAAAGGTGTCGAGCCGATCCCACAGGCGGTGAGCGAGCGGCTCGGTCGACCTCTGGTCGAACTGGGGATGTTCCAGTCCCAGATTCTGGAAAAGCCGCGTGGCTTTATAGGCGGTATGGGCCGTGCGCCAGGCATTGCGCGCTGCTTGCAGGTTGTCCTTGCCTGGATTTGCCAACAATGCTTCAACCTGACGACGCAGCTCGGTGGCGGCGACTTGCAGCTGCTGGTGAGCGGCTTGCGCCTGGTCTGTGAGAGGTAAGGCAACCCGCGCCTCAGGGCGCGGCTCGTCAGGGCGCTGCAAGGTGGAGTCGCCGCCGTTGCAACCGGCCAGGCTGAACGCAAAGCAGACTGCCAGTACCAGATGGCCCGTATTCCAGGGAAGAGCTGTCTGTGTCTTTGGCTTGATTTCCCACAGCATGTTGGCCGCCTCGGCTAGCGCAGACTGAGCAGAGGCCAGCCCCGCTCGGTGGCAATCGCCTGCAGGTGCTGGTCGGCATCCACCGCAACGGGATGGCCCACCTGTTCCAGCAGCGGCAAGTCGTTGTGGGAGTCGCTGTAGAACCAGGCGTGGTTCAGGTCATGCGGATTTTGGATGAGCCATTCCTGCAGGCGCAGCACCTTACCGTCGCGAAAGCTCGGCGTACCCTGGACGCGGCCGGTGTATTGGCCGTCCACAAGCTCCGGATCGGTCGCGATCAGCTCGTCGACCCCCAGCAGTTCCGCAATGGGTTCGGTGACGAAGCGGTTGGTGGCCGTGATGATCAGCAGGTAATGGCCTTGCTGGCGATGGTGGGCCAGAAGCTCGCGCGCCTTGGGTAGCACAATGGGACTGATACAGGTTTCCACAAAGTGCTGGCGCCAGGCGAGCAGATCCGCCATGGTGTTCGCCTTCAGCGGTGCGAGGCTGAATTCCAGGTAGCGCTCCATGTCCAGGCAGCCGTTGATGTAATCCTGGTAAAAGGTGTCGTTCGCCCGTTCATAATCGGCCCGGTCCACAATGCCTTGATCCACCAGATACTGACCCCAGGCATGATCACTGTCGCCCCTCAGGAGGGTGTTGTCGAGGTCGAAAATTGCGAGCGTCATGCGGATTTTCTCCAGCTCGGTGCTTGGGGACGGCAATCGGACACGGCGAGTCTCCAGACAAATGAATGAAAGGATGGGTGGAGTGGGGCCAGGAAATTGGTTGTGGCGTCAATTGTACCACCATCAGGAAGCCGGTGTGACGCCCACTGCGCGAGAAAAAGCTTTTCACATATCCCGATAAACAGACTATAAATGTTAGAAATAGAAACGATTTTCTAATAACTTAAAAGAGCGTCGCCGGGCATTCCGCAGCGCATTTCCGCGTTTGCCGAAGTTGCTGATCTTGTGGAACAATGCGGCGAACGCACAGTCTTTTTTCGGGGTTTGTAACGTGATTGACGCCGACGGCTATCGTCCCAATGTCGGGATCATTTTGGCCAACGATGCAGGTGAGGTTTTTTGGGCGCGGCGTATCGGGCAGGACTCCTGGCAGTTTCCTCAAGGTGGCATCAAGCGGGACGAAACGCCGGAACAGGCGCTGTATCGTGAATTGCAGGAAGAGGTCGGGCTGTTGCCCACCGATGTGGAGATTGTCGCCTGTACCCGGGGCTGGCTGCGCTATCGGTTGCCCAAGAAAATGGTCCGCTATAACAGCCAGCCGGTCTGTGTTGGACAAAAACAGAAATGGTTCCTGCTGCGCATGCTGTCGCCAGACGCCAATGTCTGCGTGCATCGCTCAGAGTCACCGGAATTCGATGGCTGGCGCTGGGTCAGTTATTGGTATCCCTTAGGCCAGGTGGTCTCGTTTAAGCGGGAGGTCTACCGCCGGGCCTTGAAAGAATTGTCACCCCGTCTCTGCCGCCTGGCAGAACGGGGCCAGCGGAGGTAAGGCGTGCGCAACCTCGAACCCATGCGGAATATCGCCGGATGCTGAATGTACTCAAAAGCATTGTTCAAGAAGTCAATTCCGCAGCGAATCTTCAGGAAGCGCTGACGATCATCGTCCAGCGCGTGCAAGCCGCGATGCAGACGGAAGTCTGCTCCATCTATCTGCTCGATCCGGTCAGTAATCGTTACTTGCTGATGGCCACACAAGGGCTTCATCCTGAATCGGTCGGCAAGGTCAGCCTGGGCTATAGCGAAGGCTTGGTCGGCCTGGTGGGAACCCGCGAGGAGCCGATCAACCTGGAGGATGCCCAGGCGCATCCCCGCTATCGCTACTTTCCCGAGACCGGGGAGGAGCGCTTCAAGTCGTTCCTTGGCGTACCCATTATTCACCACCGCAAGGTGCTCGGCGTGCTCGTGGTCCAGCAGCGCGATAGTCGCAGCTTTGACGAGGGCGAGGAAGCCTTTCTGGTGACCATCTCCGCCCAGTTGGCGGGTGTCATTGCCCACAGCGAGGCAACCGGCGTCATTGGCGGGCGGGGTATCACCGGCGAGCGCGCCAGAGATGCCTGTTTTAAAGGCGTTCCAGGCTCCACCGGGGTCGCTATCGGACGCAGCGTCGTGATGTATCCCCAGGCGGACTTGTCTGTGGTGCCGGACAAATCCACGGATGATGTTGAAGCCGAAATCCTGAAGTTCCAGGCCGCCGTCGAGGCGGTGCGCCGCGATATGCGCGAGGTGGGCGAGAAGCTCGCCGCCCAGCTGCGTCCCGAAGAGCAGGCCCTGTTCGACGTCTATCTGCGCATGCTGGACGATACGGCCCTGAGCGGTGAAGTCATCAACCAGATCCGTCAGGGCTCCTGGGCGCAAGGGGCGCTGAAGAAGGTGATCCAGGAGTATGTACGCCACTTCGAGTTGATGGGCGACGCCTACCTGCGCGAGCGCGCGGTGGATATCAAGGACTTGGGGCGTCGGGTGCTGGCGTACCTGCAGAAGAACGTTCACGAGCAGCGCGAATATCCCAAAAACACCATCCTGGTCAGCGAGGAACTGACACCGGCCATGTTGGGCGAGGTTCCGAAAGACCGCCTGGTGGGTCTGGTTTCCGTGCGCGGCTCTGGGAATTCCCACGTGGCGATTTTGGCTCGCGCCATGGGCGTGCCCTGCGTCATGGGCGTCATCGACCTGCCATTCGGCCAGCTGGATGGGCGGCGGGTGATCGTGGATGGTTATAACGGTCAGATTTATGCCAGTCCCTCGGCGGAACTGCTGAGCTTCTACAAGTCCATTGTGGAAGAGGAGCGCCAGCTGGTTAAGGGGCTGGAAAAGCTTCGAGACTTGCCCTGTGAAACCACGGACGCACATCGTATGACCCTGTGGGTCAATACGGGGCTGATGACCGATGTGGTCCGTTCGCTAAGCCATGGTGCCGAAGGCGTCGGGCTGTACCGGACCGAAGTGCCATTCATGATCAATGAGCGCTTTCCCAGCGAGCAGGAGCAGCGCGACAGCTATCGTGAGCAGTTGCAGGCCTTTACCCCCAACTATGTCACCATGCGGACCCTGGACATCGGTGGCGACAAGTCCCTGAGCTACTTCCCCATCTCCGAGGAAAACCCCTTTCTTGGCTGGCGTGGAATTCGGGTCACACTGGATCACCCGGAAATCTTTCTGGTCCAGGTCAAGGCCATGCTCAAGGCGAGCGTGGGGCTCAACAACCTGCGCATCATGCTACCGATGGTCTCCAGCGTGTCGGAGGTCGAGGAGGCATTGCACCTGATTCACCGGGTGTATCACGAAGTTCGTGAAGAAGGTTTGGATATCATCATGCCGCCGGTGGGCGTCATGATCGAAGTGCCTTGCGCGGTCTATCAGGTCAAGGAGCTTGCCGATCGGGTCGATTTCCTGTCGGTCGGCAGTAACGATCTGACCCAATACCTGCTGGCGGTCGACCGCAATAATCCGCGGGTGGCCGGGCTTTATCACCAGTTCCATCCGGCGGTGCTGCAAGCCTTGTTCAAGGTTGCCTGCGACGCCCATGCGGTTGGACGCCAGGTCAGTATCTGCGGCGAGTTGGCCGGCGACCCGGCTGGCGCCTTGTTGCTCATGGCCATGGGCTACGATGCGCTTTCAATGAATGCCTCGAATTTGCCAAAGGTGAAGTCGGTGATCCGCCGGGTGTCGCTCAAATGGGCAGAGGATCTGCTGCGCCGGGTCATGGTGCTGGATAACCCGCAGGTGGTGAAGGCGACGCTGGAGCTCGCCTTGAAAGAACTGGGCATTGACCATTATCTCAGGCCAGTAAGGCCCCTGGATTGACGTCTGACAGACGACCGCAACAGGTCAGCTGGCGCGGGAATTAGTATGATTATTCTAATTCCGATTGATAGCTTAGGTTCAGACGGAACGACTCCGGACCGGCCGTTTCAGTGAGGGCCACCTGATTTTGCGCGGTTCTTCCATGCAGGCGACGACAATGAACATCATTGTCTGGCAGTGGATGCCACTCTGGACCGGTGAAGTGTGAGGTATAACCATGGTGGCTAACGCGATTGCGCGCAATACTGCTCCAAAAATCGGCCTCGCCCTCGGCGGCGGTGGTCCTTTGGGCGGAATCTATGAGATCGGGGCGCTTCGCGCTCTGGACGAATCCCTGGAAGGCATCGATTTCAACAACCTGTACGTCTATGTGGGTGTCAGTGCAGGCGCCTTCGTCGCGGCTAATCTGGCCAATCAACTTACGTCGGCGCAGATGTGCCGGATCTTCGTGAAGAACGAGGCGGACGTACACCCCTTTCACCCGGAAGTCTTTTATCGCCCGGCCTTTCAGGAGTACATGCGGCGTTTTTTGTCCGTGCCTGGGCTTCTGGTCGAGGCCTGCTCCAGATTCGTGAGCAATCCCCGGGACCAGAGCTTTCTGGATGCGCTCACAGTCCTCTCGCACGCGTTACCGGCAGGGCTGTTTGACAACGAAGGGCTGCACGAGTACCTGGAGCATGCCTACAGCATGCTGGGACGCACCAATGACTTTCGCCTGTTGAGTCGCCGTCTTTATCTGATTGCGGCCGACCTGGAAACCAGTGAGGCGGTCAAATTCGGTGCCCCGGGGTTTGATCATGTGCCGATTTCCAAGGCGGTACAGGCGAGCGTTGCGGCGCCGGGACTCTATATGCCGGTGAACATCGACGGTCGCTGTTACATGGACGGCACCCTGCGCAAGGGGCTGCACGCTTCTGTGGCGCTGGAGGATGGCGCGGATCTGGTGATTGCCATCAACCCTTTGGTGCCCATCGATGCGAACCGCGCCGTGGAAACCGGAACCATGCAGCCGGGCATGCTCACCAGTGGCGGGATGCCCAATATCCTCTCGCAAACGTACCGGACCATGGTGTACTCGCGGATGAAGGCGGGTATTGGCGCCTATAAGCATGAATATCCCGATGCGGAGGTGGTGCTGTTCGAGCCCACGCGGGATGACGCCAAGATGTTCTTCGCCAACGTGTTCAGTTTCCAGTCCCGCCGCATGGTATGCGAGCACGCCTACCAAATGACGCGGCGTGATCTGCTGCGTCGCTATGACGAGTTACAGGCGCAGTTTGCGCGATTTGGCATCCGGATTCGGCGCGACATTCTTGAGGATGAGCAGCGCACGATCAGCACCAGCCTGTATGGTGAGATGCTGCCGGTTTATGTGGCGAAGGAGCGGCAGGGCAACGGACGGTACCTGCATAAGATCAGCCATGGTTTAGGTGGCATGGCCGACTTGCTCCATGGGGCGCGGAATATCCTGTAGGCGGACGCCTACAGGCTGATGAGGTATTGGATAGGTCAGGATGGCGTTCCGTTTGTTCGGACAAGACAGGAAAAGCCCGGGCAATCACGGTTTTGCCCCCTTCGTCCTTCCCCTCCTAGCAAACCCCACTTTAAGGACGAAGGGGTTTTTTCACCGAGTAACCGTCAGTTTTTGAAACGATCCTGCTGCTATAAAACGCTACCTTTGGCTAGGAATCCCGGCTTGCGCCGGCTTCTGCCAATCGCTGCAGGTATCTGTCCCAATAGGCGGCCTGATTGAGGCCTAGCTCCCGCAGATAGTTCCAGGTATAGATGCCGGTGTCATGGCCATCGTTGAACAGGAGTTTTATGCCATAGTTTCCTACCGGCTCGACGCCAACCAGTGCAACGTTTCGTTTTCCCGTTTGCAGCTTTTCCTGCCCATAGCCGTGCCCACGGACTTCGGCTGACGGCGAGTGAACCCGGAGAAATTCAGCGCTGAGCTGAAAGGATTCCTTGTCTCCATAGGTTAGAGCCAGCATTTGGCTGCGACCTTGAAGTTCGATTCGCGAGGGAACCACTTGATCCATAATGCCTGCCTTAAAGGATGTAACGGCTCAGATCTTCATCGCTGGACAGCTCGCCCAACTGCTTGTCGACATAGGCAGAGTCCACGACGAATTTGCCCTGGATATTATCCTTGTTGAAGGAAATCTCCTCCAGCAGGCGTTCCATGACCGTATGCAGGCGACGAGCACCGATATTCTCAGTAGTCTCGTTGACCCGCCAGGCGATTTCGGCAATCTGCTGAATGGCATCGCTGGTAAATTCCAGATCCACACCTTCGGATTTCAACAGGGCCACGTACTGCTCCGTGAGCGACGCGTTTGGCTCGGTGAGAATCCGTCGGAAATCGTCGGGTGTCAGGGCTGAGAGCTCGACACGGATCGGCAGGCGTCCCTGCAGCTCCGGAATCAGGTCGGACGGCTTGGCCAAGTGAAAAGCGCCGGACGCAATGAACAGGATGTGGTCGGTGCGAATCATACCGAACTTGGTATTGATGGTGCTGCCTTCGATCAGGGGCAGCAGGTCGCGCTGAACACCCTCGCGGGAGACATCGGCAGAGGTATGTTCCGAGCGCTTGGCAACCTTGTCGATCTCGTCGATGAACACAATGCCATTTTCTTCCGCCGCGCGGATTGCCTGTTGCTTGATCTCTTCCTCGTTCACCAGCTTGGCGGCTTCTTCTTCCTTGATCTTGCGCATCGCCTCCGCCACTTTCATCTTGCGGGTCTTCTTGCGGTCTCCGGAGATGTTGGAAAACATGCTTTGTAACTGGCTGGTCATCTCCTCCATGCCGGGCGGCGCCATGATTTCCACGCCAACCGGTGCGGCCTTGATCTCGATCTCAATCTCTTTGTCGTCGAGCACCCCCTCCCGCAGCTTCTTGCGAAAGACCTGCCGCGCCATGGAGTCGCGTTCACGGTCCTGATCGCCAGCGGTGCGCGCAGGCGGTAGCAGGGCATCAAGAATGCGGTCTTCGGCGGCATCCAGAGCGCGATGCTCCACTTTGGCCATCTCCCGTTCGCGGAACATTTTGATGGCGATGTCCGCCAGATCCCGAATGATGGACTCTACGTCGCGACCCACATAGCCCACCTCGGTAAACTTGGTGGCTTCCACCTTGATGAAAGGGGCATCCGCGAGCTTGGCGAGGCGGCGGGCAATCTCGGTCTTGCCAACCCCGGTCGGGCTGATCATCAGAATGTTCTTCGGTGTGATTTCCTCGCGCAGCGGGCTGGCCACCTGCATGCGGCGCCAACGGTTACGAAGCGCGATGGCAACAGCGCGCTTAGCCTCATGCTGGCCGATGATGTGTTTATCCAATTCATTGACGATTTCACGCGGAGTCATGGCGGACATGTCGAGTGGCTCATTCCTGTAGTTAGGGGCGTTCCGGTGGTTCAGGCGCGCCTTGTGGGCAACTGGCGCCAAACAATGGGGTTAACCGCCGATTTCTTCGATTGTACGCTGATGGTTGGTGTAGATGCAGATATCGGCCGCGATATCCAATGCCTTCTCAGTGATGTCCCGGGCGCTGAGTTCGGTGTTCTCCAGCAGGGCTCGGGCGGCGGCCTGGGCAAAGGGACCGCCGGAACCAATGGCGATGAGGCTCTGTTCCGGCTCAATGACATCGCCGTTACCGGTGATGATCAGGGACGTGGTGCTGTCCGCCACCGCCAGCAACGCTTCCAGGCGGCGCAGGGCACGATCCGTTCGCCAGTCTTTCGCTAGCTCCACGGCGGCACGGGTAAGATTGCCCTGATGCTTTTCCAGCTTGGCCTCAAAACGTTCGAACAGCGTGAACGCATCGGCGGTGCCTCCGGCAAAACCTGCAATGACTTTGTTCTGGTACAGGCGGCGGACCTTGCGGGCATTGCCTTTCATGACCGTGTTGCCGAGCGTTACTTGGCCGTCGCCGCCAAGCGCGACCTGGCCATTACGCCGAACTGAAACGATGGTTGTCATGGTTGCTCCATTCTGGGGTTAGGCCCGCGCCGCGGCAGGCGGTCAGTATCCTGTGAGCCAGCACTTGGCATCCAAGGTACCCAGATTGGTCGGCAAATACGCCAGATTACGGGCAGGGGATACTAAGGCACGTCTCGAATACAGGATATGGAGCTGGATTTTCCAATTTCAACGGGCGGACAGAAGGATCAGGGTTTGGTGGTCGGCTTGATCTTCTTGACCAGGGGCTGGATGTTGATGGTGACCAGTTTGTCGACGGCTTTGTTCATGCGGGAGCGGGAATCGAATGGCCCCACGTGGACCCGATACCATTGGGAGCCGTCGCTTGCGGTGACCTGATCGATGGTGCCCTTCATGCCCTGGAAGGCGACCATGGCGCGTTGGCGCTCGGCGTCCTGGGCGGAACGGAACGAACCCACCTGAAGCAGGTAGTGGAATTGCTCCTTCTCGGTGGATGGCTGATATTCCTCCACGCGCGGCGTTGCCACCGTGGTTTGCGGCAGCATTTCGTAAAATTCAAAGCGAGCCGGCTCTGGCTGCTTTTTCTCCTCCTTTACAGGAGCTTTGGGCTTGGTCGCAACCTTGGCCGGAGCTTTCTCGGCGGGCTTTGCGACGACAGGGGGAGGCGTTTGTTTATCGGCCGGAACCGTTGTCAAAAAGTAAAGAAAGCCGGCAAATGCAAGGAGCGCGGAGATGCCAAAGATCCAGACCCAGCCGGGAATCGGACTCGGTTGTGGTGTCTGACGGCGTTGAGCTGAGGGCTTTCTACTGCGGTTGTTGGCCATAAAAACGTATTGGTAGCAGCATCTGAAAGGCGTTTTGCAAGACATGTCCTCGGCCTCTGACGGAGAGGACATGCCTATTGCACGACACGATCCCGATGAGCACGGAGACTCCCGGTGGGTGCGGGCTTAAACCGCCCGCGCGATTACATAGACTCCGGCGCGCTGACGCCCAGGAGCTGTAAACCATTGAACAAGACCTGGCGGACCGCAAGACTCAGGGCGATACGCACATCGCGCAGTACCTTGTCCTCGGTCAAAACCTTGTGGGAGTTATAGTACGCGTGGAAGTCGCTGGCAAGGTCGCGCAGGTAATTCGTCAACTGATGTGGCTCGAGATGCTGCGCCGCCGACTTGAGCGTCTCCGGATAGCGGGCCAGAGCCGTGACCAGATTCTTCTCAGCCTCTTCGGTCAGCATCTGCAGGTTCTCCAGAGCCGTCTGGTGATTCCAGTCCTGCTCAAGCTCTTCCAGCTTTCTCAGCATGCTGCAAATGCGCGCGTGAGCGTACTGGATGTAATAGACCGGGTTGTCCTTGCTCTGGGATTTGGCCAAATCCAGGTCAAAGTCCATGTGCTGCTCGGGCTTGCGGGTCACGTAGAAGAAGCGGGCAGCATCGTTGCCTACTTCATCCCGTAGTTCGCGCAAGGTCACGAATGAGCCGCTGCGGGTAGACATCTGGACCCGTTCGCCACTCCGATAAAGAATGGCGAACTGAACAAGTTTGACTTCCAGGCGCTCGGCGTCCAGACCCATGGCCTGTAAAGCAGCTTTGACCCGGGCAATATAGCCGTGGTGGTCGGCGCCCCAAACGTTGATGATCTTGGAGAAACCGCGCTCGAACTTGTTCAGGTGGTAGGCGATGTCCGAGGCAAAATAAGTGGTTTCACCATTCTCGCGGCGGATTACACGGTCCTTATCGTCACCAAAGGTGGTCGAGCGGAACCACAATGCGCCGTCTTTCTCGTAAACATGGCCAGCCTGATCGAGTCGCGCAACGGCTTTATCGATATCCGCCTGCAGCGAACGCTCCGAAAACCAATGTTGATAATGCACGCCGAACTGGCCGAGGTCATCTTTGATGTCATCGAGGATGGCATTCAGGCCGAGGTTGAAGAGCGTTTCGTAATTGGCGGCGCCCAACAGCTGACGGCAGCGGGCGACCAGTGCGTCAATGTGCGCTTCTTTGTCTCCGCCCTGGGGTTCGTCTGCGGGAATGTCCCGGAACACGTCCGCTGCAGCGGCCAGGAACTGCTCGCCAACGCGATCCTGCAGCTCGCGCGCAATGTCGAGAATATACTCGCCCTTGTAGCCGTTGGAGGGAAAGCTGAAAGTCTCGCCGCACAGCTCCAGGTACCGGAGCCAAACGCTGGCAGCCAGGATGTTCATCTGCCGACCGGCGTCATTGACGTAATACTCGCGCTCGACCGCATAGCCGACCGCCTCCAGCAGGTTCGCCGCGCAGGCACCGTAGGCCGCGCCACGCCCATGGCCAACATGCAGCGGGCCGGTGGGGTTTGCGGAGACGAATTCAACCTGATAACGCTCCTTGTTGCCCGCGCTACTACGGCCAAAGTTCTCGCCGGCGGCCATGATCAGCGGAATGATTTCCAGTTGGCTGGCTTCGCTGATAAAGAAGTTAATAAAACCGGGGCCCGCAATCTCCGTCTTGGCAACCTGCTTGGTGGTCGGCAGCTGCTCGACGATCATCTGCGCCAGCTGGCGTGGCTGCATCCGGGCTTCCTTGGCCAAAAGCAGGGCAATGTTGCTCGCGTAATCGCCGTGGGCCTTGTCCTTGGTGTTGTCCACATTGATGCTGGTGGGAACGGTGAGGGTAAGGGCGTGCTTCTTGGCGATGTTGTGCAGCGACTGGATGATGAGATCGGCGATGAGTTGCTTCATGGGGGGAACTTTCTCTGATGCGGGCAGCTGTAAAAAATTCCGGCCATTATCTCTGAAGGTGATATAGAGAACAACGTTTGGTACTTACGCCAGGGCGCCTTGGTTACAGCAAATCAATAGGATCTACGTCCAATGACCATCTCAATCCCGCCGGTTTGCGCAACGCGTCGATCATTGGCAGCCAGTAACTGAGCAACTGTTTGATCTGGCTGCGATGAGGGCTGCAGATCTGTAGCTGTGCGCGATAGCGATCCGCGCGACGTTCCATGAGTGCCGGCATGGGGCCCGCAAATGTAATGCTGGAGGACTCTGTGGATGCCAATATTTGTTCTGCTTCAGCCCTGCGTGCGTTTAACCACTGAAGCGCCTGGCCCATGGATTTGGCTTCGGCTTGCATGAGCGTCAGCGCGGAGCAGGGAGGTAAATCCGCCTGTTCGCGTTCGGCCAGTAGTTGCTTTGCGATCCACCAGTAGTCGCGGCTGGTGATGCTCTGTAGGAGAGCGTGGTCTGCCTGGTGAGTCTGGATGACGACCGATCCTGCGGCCTGCTCTCGCCCGGCGCGGCCCGCCACTTGAATGAGGACTTGGACCATGCGCTCGGTGGCGCGGAAATCACTACTGAACAGCCCGGAATCCGCATTCACGACGGCGACCAGGGTGACGTTGGGGAAGTGATGTCCTTTTGCCAGGATTTGAGTGCCCACCAGGATGCAGGGCGTGCCGTTGCGAATCTGTTCCAGGGTCTGGGAAAAACGGCCCTTGCTGCGCGTCGTATCACTATCGATACGGTAGACCGGGACTTTGGGGAAAAGAAGCTGCAGCTCTTCTTCGGTACGTTCCGTGCCGGTGCCAATGGGGAGTAGGGCCAATCCGCTGCATTGGGGGCAGCGGGCGGGGCGGGGCGCGGAGCTGTCGCAATGGTGGCAGCGCAGGTGCGGCGCGTTGCGGTGCAGAGTCATGCGCGCATCGCAGTGGGTACATTCTGCGAACCAGCCACAGTCATGGCACATGAGGACGGGGGCAAAGCCACGGCGATTGATGAACACCAGGGCCTGTTCACCTCGTTCCAGGTGATTGCCGATGCGTGTCAGTAATGGCTGGGAGAGGCCCGCCTGCAACGGGCGACTCTTGATATCCAGTAACTCAACATTGGCGACTTGTGCGCCGCCAGCGCGATGCTCCAGTTGGAGCAGTTGATACTTGCCGAGATCGACGTTGCGAATGGATTCCAGCGAGGGCGTTGCGGACCCCAGCAGTACGGGAATCTGTTCGAACTTGCCGCGCACCATGGCTAGATCCCGAGCGGAGTAACGGAAGCCATCCTGCTGTTTGAAAGAGGTATCGTGTTCCTCGTCGACTATGATCGCGCCCAGGTTGTCAAAGCCGGCAAAGATCGCGGAACGGGTGCCAATCAGTATCCTGATCTTCCCGCGCTGTGTGTCATTCCAGGTGCGCCATCGTTCCAGGTCGGTGAGCCCTGAGTGATAGGTGTCGACCACCGAGCCGAACCGGCGGCGGAATCTGGCCAATGTCTGGGGAGTGAGCCCGATCTCCGGAACCAACACCAGGATTTGCCGACCTTGCTGGAGCAGATGGTCGATCCATTGGAGGTAGACTTCCGTTTTGCCACTGCCGGTCACGCCATAGAGAAGAAAAGCGTGGTGACCTTTGCGAGCCGCGCACAAAGCGTCGAGACAGGCTTGTTGAGCGCTGTTGAGGCTTAAAGGACGCTCTAGTTCATGGGTGACCTCAGCTTTGCTCTCGTGCTCTTCATATTCAATGAGATGGAGTTCGGCGAGCTTTCTGAGTTGCTCGCTTGTATATCCGATGGCTCGCAGGTCCGATTCGGCGATACCCTCCGGGCAGGCTGCGATCTGTTGCGCCAAAGACTGTTGGCGATGGGCGCGCTTCGGCAATCTGGAAAGATCGGCGTTGGCTGTGAGGCGCCAGTACCGGGTGGTTGCAATCTGGGGTGTGTGATCCTGGCGTAGCAGCGTGGGTAGTGCCTGGCAAAAAACTTCGCCGGCAGCGTGTTGATAGTAGTCGGCACTCCAGTGGCATAGGCGCATCAGTGGCTTGGTCAGAACCGGCGCTGAATCCAGTATCGCGTGTGCCGGTTTCAGGCTGGTGAGTGGCAGGCTGCTCTCGGAGGTGGTCCCGATAATGATGCCCACGAGGTCGCGGCGGCCGAAGGGGACGCGGATCCGGCAGCCTGACTGATGCTCGGCCTGGGATCGGCCGGGAACGGGCAGATAATCGAACAGCGAGCGTAGCGGGACGTCAAGGGCGACGCGGATGATAAAGTGGGGAGCGCTCATCGGATGATTCTGGTTAAAATGCGTTAACACCAGGCGCTCTTGCGAATCAAAAGGGTTCTGGTATGATGCGCGTTCATATTCCGGGCGGTCAGCCCATAATCATGCATGAGATTGCGGTGCCCGGCAAGCGTGATCGGGTTGCGGCAATAATCAGTGCGAGGAGTTTCAGATGAAAGAAGGCATCCACCCAAAATACGTAGAAATTACCGCGACCTGTGGCTGCGGTAACGTCATCAAAACCAAATCGACTGTTGGTCGGGATCTGCACCTTGACGTGTGCTCCGCTTGCCATCCGTTCTATACCGGTAAGCAGAAAGTGATGGATGCTGGTGGTCGTATCGACAAGTTCAACAAGCGCTTCGGCGGCCGGGTTGGCAGCAAAGCATAACTTGTATGATTTGGTAAGCGGGTTCGGACGATTGAACCGCGTGCAGCAGAAAAGGCGCCTCCTTAAAAAGGCGCCTTTTTTGTTTCTGTTGATTTTGTTTGGCAGCGCGCAGGCCAAGTGTCTAGCACCTGAAGGCGGCGAACCGGTTCAGGTGAAGCGTGTCATTGATGGCGACACCCTGGTGCTGCAGGATGGTCGCCGGGTTCGGTTGATTGGCGTTAACGCGCCGGAGCGGGCGCGAGACCGTCAGCCGGGGGAGCCGCTTGCGGAGCGTGCCCGCGACGTTGTTGAGATGTTTGTAAGGCAAACCGACCGCTTGATGCTGTATCCGGGTGCTGATACACAGGATCGTTTCGGGCGCACATTGGCGCACCTCTTTAATTCCGCAGGGGAAAGCCTGGAGGAGAAAATGCTGGTCCAAGGGGTTGCTCGGCACCTGGTGATCGGGAGAAACGATCGATTTCAGAAGTGTTTGGAACAGGCGGAAATGAGCGCTCGCCAGAAGCGGGAAGGGCTTTGGGCGTTGTCCTTTTATGAGGTGCGGGAATTTGATCAGGGTGATCGAAACCTGACACCAGGTTTTCATGTGCTACAAGGCAAGGTTGCGTCTGTCTCGTTGCTCGCGGGAAAAAATTGGTGGCTGGATCTGGAGGGCGGCGTGAGTGTTCAGATTCGGGTCGCGGATCAGAGCCGCTTTGATCGGGATTTGCTGCTGAGCCTGCGAGGGCGGCGGATTGAAGCCAGAGGCTGGTTGATCGATCGCGGTCGAGGCGACTCGGCTAAGAGTCGTTGGCTCCTGCCGGTGAGTCATCCCGCTGCGGTTAGGGAGCTGCCGAAAAAATGTACGGGTTGTTAACGTTAGTGATTGTGGGGATAATGAGTGCCCCCTACTATCGAAGGCACTGGATATCGCGTCTTCGACAGGAACTGCCGAAAGTGAGAAATTTCGGGATGGGTGTTAGCCACGGTACTGTTTCTCGGCATTATGCATATATGCCCGTCACAGTCTGTTCAACGTAGATTACGGAACAAGGTCATGTCACAAGAATTGAAGCAAGCCGCTCTTGAGTATCATGCGAAGCCCCGGCCGGGAAAAATTAGCGTTGAAATCACTAAGCCGACGAAGACTGCGCGTGATCTGTCGCTCGCTTACAGCCCGGGCGTGGCCGAACCTGTGCGTGAAATCGCCAAAGATCCGGAAAACGCCTACCGGTATACAGGCAAGGGAAATCTTGTGGCTGTTATCTCTGATGGCACCGCGATTCTGGGCCTGGGCAACCTGGGACCACTGGCCAGTAAGCCGGTGATGGAAGGCAAAGGCGTACTCTTTAAGCGTTTTGCCGGTATCGATGTGTTTGATATCGAAGTCAATGCTGAAAGCCCGCAAGCCTTCATCGATACGGTAACCAGAATTGCGGATACCTTCGGCGGGATCAATCTTGAGGATATCAAGGCGCCTGAGTGTTTTGAGATCGAGCGTGTTCTGATTGAACAGTGCAATATCCCCGTGTTTCACGATGACCAGCATGGTACCGCTATCGTCACCGTTGCTGGCATGCTGAATGCCTTGGAAATTCAGGGCAAGAAAATCGAAGAAGCAAGCCTGGTGTGCCTGGGAGCAGGTGCCGCCGCGAGCGCATGCTGTAAATTGCTGATCAGTGCTGGCATGAAGCTGGAAAATATCTTCATGTTGGACCGGAAGGGCGTGATTCATGCTGATCGGGACGATCTGAATCAGTATAAGGCGATGTTTGCTCATTCGACGCCGAAGCGCACCTTGGATGACGCCATCGAAGGCGCGGATATCTTCCTGGGATTGTCCGGCCCCGATTTGCTGACCGCCGAGCAGTTGAAGAAAATGGCGCCCAATCCCATTGTGTTCGCTTGCTCCAACCCGGATCCCGAGATCAAGCCAGAGATTGCACTCGCTGCGCGCGATGATCTGATCATGGCGACGGGTCGCTCCGACTATCCAAACCAGGTTAACAATGTGCTGGGCTTTCCGTTCATTTTCCGTGGTGCCCTTGATGTTCGTTCCAAGGTCATTAACGAAGAAATGAAGCTTGCTGCGGCCTATGCTATTCGTGACTTGGCAAAAGAACCGGTACCGGCCGATGTGGTCGAGGCATACGGCGGCAAGTCTCTTGAGTTTGGTAAGGAGTACATTATTCCCAAGCCCCTTGATACTCGTCTGTTGACTGTGGTTTCGGCGGCAGTGGCACAGGCCGCGGTGGACACGGGCGTTGCTCGGGATCCTTTCCCTGCGCACTATCCGCTCAAGTCTATTGACGATATCCAGTACTGAGCTGAGATCGGGCTTGTGTAAATAAGCCTAAAGTAAAAAAGCCTCCATAATTGGAGGCTTTTTTTATGTTCTCAGAAAAGGATTTTATCGGCCTGCAGGACAGACCGAGTATGCCTAGAAGATTTCTTCTGGGGTCAGATACTCGCTGGCTTCTCCAGCGCCAGGAATGCCTTGATCAGGCGATGCCGCCCCTTCGGGTGGAACATCCTCAACCCTGAAGATCTCGAAGATCGCGTCCTCTGTATTTGCGCTTGCGCGCTGACCTGTGATGGGGTCGATTTTTACAGTGACCAGGCCCGGTGGTTGGGGTAAAAAGCGCTCGGGCTTGCCTTTGAGAGCCGTTTTCATGAAATCGATCCAGACGGGGAGGGCGGTGCTTGCGCCAAACTCGTTCCGGCCTAGAGTCTGAGGCTGGTCGAAACCAATCCAAACGGTCGCCGCAATATCCGGGTTGAAGCCTGCGAACCAAGTATCTATCTGCTCGTTGGTGGTGCCAGTCTTGCCGGCTAAGTCGCTGCGATTAAGTGCCAGGGCGCGACGGCCCGTCCCTTTGGTGATTACGTCGCGCAGCATGGAATGCATGATGTAAACGGCACGAGGATCTGCAATCTGCGGAGCAATGGGCAGTGGCTCTGCTGGCGCGGCGATGGCCGGCAAGCCTGACTGCGCTACTTCATGGCTTTCCTCGGCCGCCTCATCGCTTCCGTCGACAGTTTCATTGCCGTCAGCCATGGTAGGGTCTGACTGATCAGAGGTCTCGCAAGGCTCGGCGCAGACGGTTGGTGGAGCGGCTTTATAGATGGTCTCGCCGGCACTGTTGTCGATGCGCTGGATGAAATGTGGAGATATCCGGTGGCCGCCATTGGCCAGGATGGCGTAGGCCGTTGCCAGTTCAAAGGGGGTAAGGGAGGCGCTGCCAAGGGCCAGGGAGAGATCGCGGGGCATGTTGTTCGGTGAAAAGCCAAAGCGGCTGACGTAGTCGATGACCGGCTGAATCCCCAGCGAACGCAGCAGGCGGATTGAGACCAGGTTGCGCGACTCGTAAAGGGCTTGGCGTAAGCGGGTTGGTCCTTTGAATTGGCCGCCTGAGTTCTGGGGGCGCCAGGAGGAGTCGAGTTGGTTGTCGGCGAAAACGACGGGTGCGTCATTGATCAGGGTGGCCGGTGTCATGCCCATTTCCAGGCCTGATAAGTAAAGAAAAGGCTTAAAGCTGGAACCTGGTTGCCGGGCTGCCTGAATGGCTCTGTTGAACTTGCTGTAGTAGAAGTCAAAGCCTCCAGCCAGTGCGATCACGGCGCCATTGTCCGGACTAATCGCGACCAGTGCTCCTTGGGTGCGAGGGATTTGGCTGAGTTCCCAGTGATCTGAACCTTCCTTTTGTCTGATACGCACAAGATCCCCAGCCTTCAGAATGTCCGAGGCTGTCTTTGGCGATGCGCCAAGGCGGTTTGTGCCCAGGTGGGGGCGAGCCCATTTCAGGCCCTCCCACGGAATCGTCTGGGCTTCTCCGCGGCCCGTCAGCACTTTAACGGACTGCTGATTAACCTGGGTGACAATGGCCGGGATCAGATTGCCG